>CABYDT010000003.1 GCA_902517865.1 uncultured Pelagibacteraceae bacterium | reverse complement strand
TAAGAGTTCCTGGATTTGGTAGAAGTAGTAAGCAAGTTAATTCATCATTTATTTTGGTTTTACTTGAAAATTGGAGTGATAGAAAAAGAGACGGCAAGGTTATACTGAGGAATTCATTTCAAAAAATCAGCAAAGTATCTGGGGTCATAGCTTTCCCGGTAATGCCACAAGCAATTAGAGCTGGCGGTGTTGAAAAGCCAATTCAATTTGTAATTCTTGGAAATACTTATGAAGAATTAGAAAACTGGAAAAATATTGTAAAAACCGAGGCTTTGAAAAACCCAAATTTATTAAGTATAGAGGATGATTATAATCTCAATAAACCAGAACTAAACATTGAAATTAATAACGAAAAAGCTGCAGATCTTGGGGTGAGTATTCAAGCAATCGGAAGATCGATTGAAACAATGTTTGGTTCAAGAAAAGTTACCAAATTCACAAAGCAAGGCAAAGAATACTCGATCGTTCTACAAAGCGATATTAAAAACAGACAAGAACCGTCGAATTTAAATAAAATTTATGTGAGGTCAAATACCTCCGGAAAATTAATTCCAATCTCAAATATTGTAAGTATATCAGAAAAGGCAACAGCTCCACTGCTAAGTCGATATGATCGACAGCGAGCAGTAACAATTTCTGCCAGGATTTCGGAAAACTATTCAATAGATGAGGCATTAAAATTCTTGAACAAAATAGTTAGTGATAAACTTCCAGAGGATGCAAGAGTTTCTTACAAAGGCGCATCAGAAGAATATAAGAAAACAAACTTTGACTTGTATATAATTTTTGTTTTAGCCTTAATTACAGCTTATCTTGCAATGGCAGCGCAATTTGAAAGTTGGAGACATCCTTTAACAATTATGTTGAGTGTTCCATTTGCAATATTTGGTGGTTTAATTGGTTTGCTAGTTGCAGGTAGCTCATTAAATATCTACAGTCAAATTGGATTAATAATACTAATTGGTTTATCTGCAAAAAATGGAATATTAATTGTGGAGTTTGCAAATCAATTAAGAGTCTCTGGTAAAAAAATTCAAGAAGCAGTTCTTGAAGCATCGAAAATCAGGTTTAGACCGATACTGATGACATCATTGTCAACTATCGTCGGAGTTTTACCTTTAATTTTAGGTAGTGGACCAGGTGAGGCCAGCAGACTAACAATTGGAGTAGTTATTTTTATGGGGATGATTTTTACAACCTTTTTTACTTTGTATATTATTCCAAGCATGTATTTAGTGATTGGAAAAAATACAGATAGAATTGATGCTGTTGAAGTTGAGTTAAAAAAACAGATTAAAATATAATATACTTCTTCTTATTTAATTTTCTCTTACATCGATTTAATTGAGACCTATATTTTTTAGCTTGAATACTTACTTGCTTTGCGTAACCTACGACATTAGACTTTTTATTATAGTGCTTGTAATTTTTCCAACCCTCGTGATAAGCCAAATACTGTCTAAAATAATTTTTTTTACTAATTTTTAGTCTTTTATAAGTTTGATTAACATACCACCCTATAAAATCTGAAGAATCCTTAAATAATACTCTAGAGGCTAAGGTATTTCCTGTAGATTTTTTATACATATCCCAAGTACCAATTACAGCCTGGGAGTATCCAAATGAACTAGATGGCCTTTTCCATGGTATAATCTTAAAAATTTTAGTTCTTTCAGGCTTTGCTAACCAATCAAATCCACTCTCTTTTTTTATAATTGCCATTTGAAGCTCTATTGGCGCACCCCATTTTCTCTCTGTTTTCTTCGCAAATTTATACCATAAATATTTTTCAGAAAAAATGTTGCATACATTTAATGTGTTTTTTGGAATTGATGTACAAGATGAAATAAAAAAAAATAGTGAACAAATGATAATATTTTTTTTCATTAATAAATTTCTATCTTATAATTACAAAAGGAGGTAGTGATATTTGGATTTTACTTTTTTTCGTTTTATTTTTTTTTCTCCAATTATGAGGTCTTTCGAATTTGCCCGACCAAATACCTCTACTTTTTTCTTTAGCCTCATTTTCTAGATTCTCAAACATCTTAGAGTATTTTTTATAAGCTACTGCATGTCCCATTTTCACCATGTAACCATTTAAACTATAGGTTAAACTATTCGCGTTAAAGTAATCATACCCGCAAATTCCCAATATTCGGCCATATCTATCCTTGCCTTTACTAATGCAAGTAACATTGTAATTATTCTCAACTTTCTCACCAAATTTTTTTGGAGTCATAAGTTTTTTTAAAATTAATTTTTCTAAAAACTCTTTGCTTTTTACTCCACACTCGTATTTTTTTTCAAAATTATCTTTGCAAATTTGTTTCATTTCTGGTGCATCTATACCAAAAAGTCTTATCTTTTGATTCTTGATTTGTTTTCCAGGTGTCCCGGCTTTTTGAAAAAATCCGTTTATAACGATTGTATCCCCATCAATTACTCTTACCTTTCCAGAAATAGTTTCTCGAGCTTTGATAGGATTTATAATAATAAAATAAGTAATAATAAAGTTAACTAAAATCAGTTTTAGCTTTTTCATTAAGTTCATCCATCTTTTTCCTGATTTCGTCATCAGGTATATTTTTGCTCTTTAGATCTTCTTTTAATTTTCTGAAAACGTCCTGGTCACCAGCCTCTTTAAAATCTGCTTTAATTACTTCTTGTATATAATTTTTTTTTTGATCTTCGTTATAATTTAAAATATCTGAAACCCATTCTCCAATATATTTGTTTCTTCTCGACTCAATTTTAAATTTCTTTTCCTCATCCATTACATGTTTTTTTTCAAAACCTTTTTGTCTTTTGTCAAATTCACTCATATTTTTTATTATAATAAAAGAATACTGATACCGCAACAACTCCACAAACATTCATTAACAAATCTAAATTTTCATAATACCTATTTGGAATGATTAAATGTACAACTTCAAGTATAATACTAAGAAGCATTAAAAATATAAAAATTTTTATAAATTTATGAGTATTGTAAAAACTTAAATATGCAAAAATAGATAAAACAAAATATGAAATAAAGTGACTAAACTTATCACTCGACGGTGAAGTTGATGCATCACCTATTAAAATTAAGTTTACTAAATTGCCTGGGAAAACTGAAACTGCTATTAAAAGAATTAATAGTAAGAAGAAAATGTATTTAACAAATTTTAAGTGTTTGTTGATATCCATTTTAAAAACTCTTTGTTGCCATATTTGATTTCTAAAAATAGAATACAAGGGATATCATATGAATGTAATTTTTTAACAGTCTTTTCTATTCTTTTGACGTTTTTTTGTGCCGTTTTAGCAAGTAAAATTACTTCCTTATTTTTAGTTAATTTTTTTTTCCAACGAAATATTGATGTGACGTTTTTAATAATATTTGCACAAGCTATCAATTTGGAACTAATGAGTTTATCTGATATTAAAATAGCTTCTTTATTGTTCTTACATGTTATATATAAAATTACATGGTTGCTCATATTTAAAAATTTAACATATTAATTAAAAATGATTAAATTAATTCTTTTGCGTCATGGACAAAGTCAATGGAATCTGGAAAATAGATTCACTGGTTGGTGTGATGCAGATTTAACAGAACAAGGAGTAAGCGAAGCAAAAAAAGCAGGGTATTTAATAAATAAGAAAAATATAATTTTCAATTTTGCATTCACATCTTTTCAAAAAAGAGCAATTAAGACATTATTAAATCTTATAGAAGAGCTTGATAAACCTATAAAAAATGTAACTAAAGCTTGGCAACTTAATGAAAGGCATTATGGCGCTTTACAAGGACTGAATAAAGCAGAAATGGCAACCAAACATGGCGAGAAACAAATTATGATATGGAGAAGAAGTTTCGACACGCCCCCTCCTCCATTAGATAAAAAGGACCCAAATCATCCAAGAAACATGAAAATCTATTCTTCAATAAATCCAAATGATATTCCAGACACAGAATCTTTAAAAAATACCTACGAAAGATCTGTCCCATATTTTAAGTCTAATATTGAACCAGTTTTAAAATCAGAACAAAATGTTTTGATTGCAGCTCATGGAAATAGTTTGAGGGCTATTTGTAAATATTTGTTTAATATTTCCGATAAGATGATTGTTAAGTTAGAGATACCAACTGGCAATCCTATTGAAATAGATTTAGATAATAAGTTAAAAGTAATTAATTACTCCTACATGGACGTAACGAGAGCTAAAGAAATCTATTTTAATAAGTAATTTTCTGTTTTAACAATTTATTATAAATTTCAAAATCAGTGACATGTAAAAAACTATCATCATGCTTTTGGCCTATAATTTTATTTTTAACAATCAAATCGTTCCATATTTCTCTTACCGAAAAGAAAGATTTACTCTTGTTCTCAAGTACTTTTTTATTAAGAATTTGACAACCAGTAAAAATATAGTTCTTAGGATTGTTCAATAATAAATCTTTTTCGTCTAAGCCAAAATCACATGGTAATCTTTTATCAAAACTTAACTCTTTTGTAGTAAGCAACAAGGCTCCCTCAGCTTTAGTATCAAAATATTTCTTTTTCATTATATTAAAACTTGAAACATATTTTTTTTGCCAAATAGTGTCGCTATTCATTACTATAAAGTGTTCGTCTGTAAAAAAAGTCTTAGCATTTACTAAAGCTCCGCCAGTATCTAGTATTTTTTCTTCGTAAAAAATTTTAATTTTATTATCAAATTTGTTTACATAATCGGAAATTTGGTTAGCTAAGTAGTGGGTATTGATAGCGATATTTTTTACCCCTATCTCCTTTAAAAATTTTATTGAGTAGTTTAATAAATGTATACCAGAAATTTTTAATAATGGTTTAGGAGTGCTCTTTGTTAATGGCATAACTCTCTTACCAAATCCTGCACATAAAATAATGGCATTCTGAATATTCATATTTTAATTTTTCTTTTCTTTTTATTACAATATTGATTCAAAATATTTCTCAATTCATATAAATAATTATATTTTAGTTTCTCATCGAGAATTTTCCAGGTATTGGGTATGTACTTAATATATTTATGTTTTCCATCTCTTTTGTACAATCTTATAAATATACCAATAATTTTTAACAATCTTTGTACAGAAAAGAAATAGTAGCATTTTTTAAAATTTTTAATTTCTTTTTTTGAGATATTTTTTTTTATATAAAAATTTAATAAATTTAATCTTAAAGACTCTGATGATTTAATCCTTACATCATCTATCAAGGAAGTCAGATCATAACTTTTATGTCCTTTTACTGCGTCTTGGCTGTCAATAATACCAATTTTGTTTTTACTTACTAATAAATTTTCTGCATGAAAATCCCTATGAACGAAAACTGAGTCCTTCAATTCTAACTTGCTATAAAGCTTATTTATTTCTTTATTGATTTTATTTTTAATTAATTTGGCTTTTTTATTACTGTAGTTCATAGGTAAGAACCAATCAAAAAATATGTTAGTTTCATTATTTAGAAAATTTTTTGAGTAAGAAGGAATTTGTGCCTTTTTTAGCATATTTTTGTTTTGAATTTTTATAAGCAAATCAATTATTTTTTTATAATTTTTTAGTTTTTTCTTTCCACTTAATAAGGTCTTAAAACTTTTTAAGCCTAAGTCCTCTACGATTACATAATTTTTCTTAATTTTTTCATCTATAAGCTTGGGTGCAGCGAAACCAGATTTTATGAGAATTTTATTAATTTTAATGTAATTGTATAAATTTGATTTTTTATTTTTTGTGCAAAAAATCAATATTAATTTTTTTCCTTTTTTATTAAAACGGTAAAATGATCTAAAAGATGCATCACCCACAATTTTTCGTGGTTTAATTTTTAAATCTTCCGAAATTTTTGATATAAATTTTTCTACTTTTCTCATTATTAGCGTATTTCAATTTAATACTTATTTTATTAATTTTTTTTTTATTCAATAATTTTGGCCACTCAACTAAATTTATAAACTGATCTTCATAATCAAATATTCCGATATTATCTAAATCTTTTTTTGATTTTAATCTATATAGATCATAATGAGCAATAGAAATTCTATTATTAACATCATAATACTGTACTATATTAAATGTAGGACTTAATACCTCTACAATTTTTTTTTTAAATTTTTGGTTAAAGTGATTTATAAAATATTTTGCAAATGTCGTTTTTCCAACACCTAGCTCCCCTTCTAGAAAAATATAGTCACCTTTTTTAACTTTATTAGATATTTTTTTTGCTATTTTAGATAGATCTTTTTCTGTAATTTGTTGCATTCAAATTAGTATCTATAATCATCATTTTTGAAAGGCCCAGATTTTGAAACTCCTATATAACTTGCTTGACCATCGGTTAGTTTTGTCACCTTAGCACCAAGTTTATCAAGATGAAGTTCTGCAACCTTCTCATCTAATTTTTTTGGTAACACATAAACTTTATTTTCATAGTTGCAGGAGTTATTCCAAAGCTCTATTTGTGCCATTACTTGATTTGTAAAGGAAGCACTCATAACAAAGCTGGGGTGTCCAGTTGCGCATCCTAAATTTACTAACCTTCCCTCGGCTAACAGAATAATTCTTTTTTTATCTGGAAACTCTATCTCATGAACTTGAGGTTTGACTTCATTCCATTTATAATTTTTTAAACTGTCAACTTGAATTTCATTATCAAAATGTCCAATATTACAGAGTATTGATCTATCCTTCATTTTTCGCATATGTTCTATTGTAACTATATCTTTATTACCAGTTGCAGTAACTACAATATCGGCTTTATCAACTACTTCATCCATTAAGACTACTTCGTATCCTTCCATTGCAGCTTGTAAAGCACATATTGGATCACTTTCTGTGATCATCACTCTTGCACCGCTTTGTCTAAGAGAAGCAGCACTTCCTTTTCCTACATCTCCATAACCAGCTACAACTGCAACTTTACCTGACATCATAACGTCAGTTGCTCTTCTTATTCCATCTACTAAGCTCTCTCTACAGCCATACAAATTATCAAATTTAGATTTTGTTACTGAGTCATTTACATTAAATGCAGGTATCATTAATTTTTTTTGGTTTTCCATTTTTTTTAATGCCTTAACACCAGTTGTAGTCTCTTCCGAAACACCTTTGATACCTTTTAGTAAATCTTGATAATCTGAATGCATCAAAGCTGTTAGATCTCCCCCGTCATCTAAAAGAAGGTTTGGCTTCCAGTTTTTTTGTCCTTCAATTGTTTGTTTTATACACCACCAATACTCTTCCTCTGTTTCGCCCTTCCATGCAAAGACCGGTATGCCTTTTTTAGCAATTGCTGCTGCAGCGTGGTCTTGAGTAGAAAATATATTGCATGATGACCATCTGACTTCTGCACCTAAATCTACTAATGTTTCTATAAGCACTGCTGTTTGAATTGTCATATGAAGACAACCTACTATTTTTGCACCCTTTAATGGTTTGTTTTTTTTGTACTCATTTCTAATTGCCATTAAGCCGGGCATTTCAGTTTCAGCTAAGGAAATCTCCCTATCACCGAAATCTGCATCGTTAATATTTTTAACTTTATAATCAGGCATGTCCGAGGTTACTAGCAACAATTAATACACAAATCAATTATGTATTTTTTGGTATTTGGATGTCGATTACTGCTCCATTGTTTTCTGTTAAATTATAAGCTTTGATTGTACCCTTGTGGGACTCAATTATATTCTTAACAATATTTAGTCCTAAACCTGAATGTTTACCTTTAGTATCTTCGGGTCTGTAACTATAAAATCGGTCAAAAATTTTATCTAAATTTTTCTCTTCAAAACCTGTACCTTCATCTCTAACGTTAATCCTATAATTATTGTCTAACTCTTCTAGTTGAATTGAAACCTTGCTATCTTTTGGGCTAAAAGAAACTGCATTGTCCAATAAGTTAGCAATAACTTGCTCAATTCTACTTTCTATACCAAATATTTTAGAACCATTTTGTAGTTTGTGGTCAAATTTAATAATTATTTTTTTTTCTAGGTTTTTAGGGTCAACATTAAAATCTTCTATTACACTTTCAATCGTTTCCTTTAAGTTAAATTCTTTTGCAACTGATCTGGATTGACTAGCTTCATCTTTTAGAACCTGAGAGTAGTCAGTGATTAATCTTTCAATTCTCTCAACATCGTTAGAGAGTATTTTTAAAAGTTTTATTTTTTTTTCTTCGTCTTTTGTTGTGTTTAATAATTCTGAAGCACTTTTGAGCGATGCTAAAGGATTTCTAATCTCGTGAGTTAGATCAGATGCAAACCTTTCTGCCATCTCTATTCTTTGATAAAGTTTTGTGGTCATGTTCGTTAATGATCTTGATAAATTTCCAATTTCATCATCTCTACTCACAATATTATCATTACTATTATTTTTAGGGTTTTCATACGAGATTTTTTTTGCATATAAATTAAGAAATCTAATAGGGTTAATTATATATTGATTTAAGAAAAATGAAAAAATCGAAATCACTATAACCGCAATTAATACTGATCTTAAAACAAAATTTTTTCTTTCTTCAATTGCTAAAAAAATATCATTTGATATCTCTGAAATAGTTATAATAATTTTTTTGTTATCATATGTAGAGACCAATGAGGATGTATGTATAATAAAATTTTTATTAATGTTCTCTTTCTCTACTAAAAATTTATTTTTTTGATCCTCGATATTAATTTTTTTCAAGAACGTGTAATTAATATTCGTTTCTTTATTTAAATTTTGTTCAGATAGATTTTTTGAAGCAATTTCTTCATTAAGTTTACTCATTTCAATTTTTGTATCACTGAAAAATATGCTTTTATCATAGTCTAAAACCAAAGAGTCTAAAATTAATTTCTTATCAATATTAAAAAAACGTATTTGATCGATTTCGTCCAAAATAAAACTAGACTTAGTTAGAAATTTTCTAATTGAATTTGAATTATTTTGTATCTTTTGAATTTTTAAATTACTTTCAATATTACTAATTATGTTTTGATGTTTTTTTGACGTTTTATTTATTAGTTCAGGTTCAATAGCCAAAAGATAAAGAAATGTAAAAAAGCCAAGAATTAAAAAAGCCATAAGATTAAAAACCAAGAACTGATTTAGCAATGATTTGGATGATAATAATCTAGTTATCATGTATTAACATTCCAGCGATATCCGCTACCATATCTGGTTTCTATTGATGAAAATTCCTTATCAATTTTTTTAAATTTTTTTCTAATTCTTTTTACGTGACTATCAATCGTTCTATCCTCAATATCGCTGCTTTCCTTATAAGCTATTGTCATTAAGTGGGAACGTTCTTTAATTATACCTGGTCTCTTAGCAAGCTCATAAACAATTTGAAATTCTGTCGTAGTGAGTTTATCTGGTAAAGTTTTATTGTCCCATTCGCACTCAAGTTGTTCAGGATCTAACATTAATTTTCCTTGTTTAATTATATTTTTATTTTGTACTATTTTTTGATCTTTTTTTCTAAACTGAACTTTAATTCTTTCGATGAGTACTTTTATGGAAAACCCACCAGATTTCTTTATAAAATCATCTGCACCTAATTTTAGTCCAAGTAATTCGTCAACTTCATCATCTTTGGAAGTTAAAAAAATAACGGGTATATCTGTTTTCTTTCTTAGTTTTTTTAAAAGTTCTTCGCCATTCATTCTTGGCATTTTTATATCTATTATTGCTAAGTCAGGCGGTGTTCTTGAAATTCCAATGAATGCACTCTCACCATCCAGATAAGTTTGTACTTTATAACCTTCATTTTCCAATGCCATTGAAACACTCGTTAAAATATTTCTGTCATCGTCTACAACCGCAATTACTTTTGTCATGACTCATGCGATAATATCAAAAATAGACAAAAATAAGACTATTTTAATGTGCTTCATTCCAGTTTTTTCCGCTATTTATGTCGACAATTAGAGGTACTGAAAACTTGATTTCTGGTTCAGTTGCATGTTCCATCTGTTGAACTACTAATTTGGAGACATCTGAGGTATTAGACGATTTAACTTCAAAAAGTAATTCATCATGAATTTGAACTAACAATTTAGCATTAATTATTTTTTTATTAATTTTTTTATCTATTTTAATCATTGCAAACCGCAAAATATCAGCAGCTGTGCCTTGTATGGGCGCATTGATAGCGGCTCTTTCTTGAAAAGATCTTATTGTGTGATTTTTATCATTAATACCCTGAAAATGACATTTTCGGTCAAATAAAGTTTTTATGTACCCGTGTTTCTTACAAAATTTTAAAGTTTCATTCATGTATGATTTTATTTCAGGAAATTTTTTAAAATACGATCTAAGAAACTCATCTGCTTCTGAATTAGAGACAGAGATCTGTTTTGCAAGACCATATGCTGAAATTCCATAGATAATTCCAAAATTGATTGCCTTTGCCTTTCTTCTCATGTCTTCATTAATTTCATTTGGTTTCTTAGAGAATATTTGACCTGCAGTAATATTATGAATATCCTCTTTGTTTTTAAATGCAGTCTTTAATTCTTTGACATCTGCCATATGGGCTAACACTCTCATTTCTATTTGACTATAGTCTGCAGAGATTAATTGATATCCTTTTTCTGATACAAAAGCCGATCTAATTAATTTTCCCTCATTCGTTTTAATAGGGATATTTTGTAAATTTGGCTCTGCGGAAGCCAACCTTCCAGTATTTGTTGCTGCAAGTAAAAAAGATGTGTGAACTCTTTTAGAGCTCTCATTGACATACTCTGGTAAAGCATCAGTGTAAGTACTTTTTAATTTAGACTTTTGTCTCCACTGTAAAACTAAATTTGGAAATTCATGTCCCTTATTTGCAAGATCCTCGAGAACTGAAACATTTGTAGCAAAGTTTCCTTTTTTTGTTTTTTTTGTGCCAGAAATTTTTAATTTTTGATATAAAATATCACCTAATTGTTTGGTTGAGCCAATATTAAATTCCTCCCCTGAGATTTTAAATATTTTTTTTTCTATCTGACTTAAATCTTTTTTAAAGTTATTTGATAAATCATTTAGTATATTAGTATCAATTTTAATCCCAGCTTGCTCCATTCTTGCTAGGATTTTTATCATTGGCTTTTCAAGATTTTCGTAAACACTTAATACTTTTTCTTTAAACAGTCTTTCTTTAAAAATATTATATAACCGCAAAGTGATATCTGCGTCTTCGCATGCATATTCCGAGGCAATATCAATTGGAACATAATCAAAGGTTATTTCTGATTTGCCCGTACCAACAATATCTTTAAATTTTATAGTTTTGTGACTTAAATGTAAATCGGATAACAAATCCATGTTATGCCTATTTTTACCTGCGTCTAAAGAATAAGATTGAAGCATCGTATCCTCTATTGATCTCACGTTAACTCCAAACTTATTAAAAATTTTAAAATCAAACTTAAAATTTTGACCAATTTTAATTATTTCTTCATCCTCCAAGTAAGGCTTTAAGATGTTAATAACATCATTTCTACTGAGCTGCGACTTAACTAACTTATCATTTTTGTTTTTATGATTTATAGGTACATAAATTGCTTCAAACTCTTTACAGGAGATGGACAGTCCTACAAGCTCTGCTGTTTCTACATTTAAGGAATTTGTTTCTACATCAATAACAAAAAAACCTCTATCTTCGCAAACTTTTAAATACTTTCTTAAATCATCAATTTTTAAAATTATATTATAATTGTTTTTACCTTTTTGAGTTTTTGTCTCAGCTTTTTTAATATCATTTAAGGTTTGATTAGTATCATTTGAAGAAGATGATATTTTTTTATACAAACGAGAAAATTCCATTTCATGTAAAAAATCAGATAGTTTTTTAGTATTTTGTGGCTTTAAAATTAAGTCTTCAATTTTATTTTTAATCGGAACATTTGCGTCTAAAGTTACTAATTTTTTACTGATTATTGCCTTATCTTTATTATCATTTAAAGTCTGCCTTCTTTTTGGTTGTTTAATTTTATCAATATTTTTCAAAAGACCGTCTAAATCTTTAAATTTATTTATAAGTTCAGCCGCAGTTTTGATTCCAATACCAGGTACACCAGGTATATTATCAACTGAATCCCCTGCTAACGACTGGACGTCTATAACCTTATCTGGTGTAACACCAAATTTTTCTTCAACTTCTTTTGGTCCGATGAGTTTTTCTTTCATTGGATCAAACATCTTTGTTTGATCGTCTACAAGTTGCATCAAATCTTTATCTGATGAGACTATAGTAACTTTAATATTTTTTTTTTTGGCAGAATTTTTAAAAGTAGCAATTATGTCATCTGCTTCAAAACCTTGCATCTCTATTGATGGCAAATTAAATGCATTAACTGCTTTTCTGATATAATCGAATTGTGGAATTAAATCTTCTGGAGCGTCTTCCCTGTTAGCTTTATATTCTTTGTATATCTCATTTCTAAAGTTTTTTCTGGCGCTATCAAAAATTACTGCGATATGGCTTGGTCTTTGATTAGTAGTATCATTTCTTGCTTGCTCAAGAAATTTTTGCAACATATTGCAAAAGCCGCTTACAGCGCCAACAGGTAATCCATCGCTTTTTCTGGTTAGTGGCGGTAATGCGTAATATGCTCTAAAAATATAACCTGAACCGTCAATTAAATATAAATGTTTATTTTGTATCGACATAGATTTAATATTAATTAAACATATCATAAACATTAATTTATGAATAACTCAATTGCATTAGAAGTTAAGAATGTGTGTAAAACATATCTCACAAAAACAGGTAATGTAGATGCGCTTAAAAATATAACATTATCAATTAAACAGGGAGAGATATTTGGTTTACTCGGTCCAAATGGTGCTGGTAAGTCAACCTTTATAAATATTTTAGCAGGAGTTGTAGTTAAAACGTCAGGTCTTGTAAATGTTTGGGGATTTGATTTAGATACAAATCCACGACATGTTAGAGCCTCTTTAGGTATTGTTCCTCAGGAGATAAATGTCGATGCATACTTTTCTCCAAAAGAATTACTTGAAATACAGGCTGGATTATACGGAGTCGAAAAAGACAAAAGAATAACTAATGAAATATTAAAATTAGTTAATTTAGAAGACAAAGCTAATGCATATTCTAGAAGTTTATCTGGAGGAATGAAAAGAAGATTATTGGTAGCTAAAGCTATGGTGCACAAACCACCAATTTTAATTTTAGATGAACCAACGGCTGGCGTAGATGTAGAACTTAGAAGAAAACTATTAGATTCAATCAAAAAACTTAATGATCAAGGAGTTACGATTATTTATACTACTCATTATTTAAAAGAAGCTCAAGATATTTGCGATAGAATTGCTATTATAAATCAAGGTGAACTAATTGCTTTAAATTACACTAAAGAATTGATAAAAGATAATCCGGATTTAGAAGAAGTTTTTTTAAACTTAACAAAAAATGGATAAAATTTTATTAAAAAATGTTTATACGCGAAAGTTGAATTTAATACTTATCGTATTTATAGGAACTTTATTACTTACATTATCTGCAAAAATTAAAGTTCCTTTTATTCCAGTCCCAATGACTATGCAAACTTTCATAGTTTTATTCTTAGGATATTATTTAGGACCTAAATTAGCTTTAGCAACAACTGCTTTATATATTTTTGAGGGCGCATTAGGTTTTCCAGTTTTTACTGGTACACCTGAAAAGGGTATAGGGATAAGTTATATTGTGGGACCCACAGGAGGATATATACTTGGTTTTATTATAAGTTCTTTTTTAGCTGGAACACAAAATTATAATAGAAATTTTTTTTCTAATTTATTTAAATTATTACTATCTGTTTTACCCATTTATATTTTAGGACTTTTATGGTTAGGTAATATTATAGGTTGGGATAAACCGGTTTTGGAATTTGGGTTATATCCATTTATCTATGCTGAAATTTTCAAATTAATCTTACTTTCAGTAATAATATCAAAATTTAATTTTAGATTATTTAGGTGATCTTTTAGATAAAATTCTCTGAAGTGTTCTTCTATGCATTTTTAATCTTCTAGCAGTTTCGGAAACATTGCGATTACATAATTCGAATACTCTTTGAATATGTTCCCATTTTACTCTATCTGCTGACATGGGATTTTCAGGCGGTGCGGCCTTCTTATTTGGTTCAGCTAACAATGCTGCCTCTACATCTTCTGCATCCGCTGGCTTAGAAATATAATCAATTGCACCAGCTTTCACTGCGGCAACGGCTGTGGGTAAATTACCATAACCTGTTAACATAACGATTCTACTGTCAGGCTTTAATTTATGGATTTCTTGAACTACATCTAATCCATTTCCATCTAAAAGGCGCAAGTCTATAGCGGCAAATGCTGGTGGGGCTTTTTTAACCATAATTATTGCTTCTTCAACACTTTTGGCAAGAAAAGGTTTAAACCCTTTATTTTCCATAGCCCTACCAAGCCTATTTCTAAACGGATCATCATCGTCCACAATAAGCAAAGATTTGTCTTGAAATTCGTCTATATTTAGCTTTTTTGAGCTTATTTTCATTATTTATATATAATCAAGAAATAATCATTATCAAGTGACACAAAGTCAAAAAAACAGCTTCCATAAAAAATTTTTTCCACAATATTTTATTCTTTACATAATTTAGAAATCCTTTATTGGGGAATTATTAATTATTTTTTTAATAATTATTTGTAACTATTGAGAGGTTATATGAGATGGCTAAGTTTAGATCCGTTGAAGAGCTGGTTAAGCAACTACGACCAGTAGATCCTGTATATTGTTATAGAAAAGATAGCATTAAATCGGCCACGAATTGGTTTAACACAAATTTTGAAGGTAAAGTACTTTACGCCGTCAAATGTAATCCAAATGAAAAAGTCCTAAAAACTATTATTTCTTGCGGTATAGAAAATTTTGATACTGCTTCTCTAGAAGAAATCAAGCTCATAAAAAAATTATCAATAAACGCTAGAATTTATTTCATGCATACAATTAAAAATTCAAAAAGCATTAGCGAAGCATATTTTAAATATGATGTTAGGGACTTTGCTTTCGATAGCAAAGATGAGCTGGATAAAATATTAAAGTCGACTAATAATGCCAAAGATTTAAATCTTTTCTTAAGATTGCAAACATCGAATGAGCATGCTGAAATTGATTTATCAAAAAAATTTGGTGCAACTGTTAATGAAGCAACACATTTGATGAAGCTTGCCCAGAGTTGCGCTAAAAAACTTGCTGTAAGCTTTCATGTCGGATCACAATGCATGAATCCAATTTCATATTCAAAGGCGATAAAGGACATAGGTTTGCTGATTAAAAGAACAGGTATTACACCAGATATAATAAATGTTGGCGGTGGATTCCCTACTACATATCCTGATTTATACCCTCAACCCTTAAAAAATTATATAACAGAAATAGAAAAAGGGATTAGAAGACTAAATTTAAATAAAAAAGTAGAACTTGTTTGCGAGCCTGGAAGAGCTCTTGTTGCTGAAAGTGGTTCAACGATTGTAAAAGTAGAATTAAGAAAAAAACAAAATCTTTATATTAATGACGGAACGTACGGGTCCTTATTTGATGCAGGGCAACCTAAATTTATTTTTCCATCAAAAGCTATTCAGCCTGATAAAAATTTTACAAAACGTATCATACCTTATAGTTTTTTTGGCCCTACATGCGATGGACTAGATTACATGAAAGGTCCATTTAATTTACCTAGTAATATAAAACAAGGTGACTACATCGAGATTGGTCAATTAGGCGCGTATGGTATTAGCATGAGAACAAAATTTAACGGTTTCTATTCGTCAGACATACACGAAGTTGAAGATAGTCCAATAATGTCAATTTATAATGCTGATGAGAATAATAATATTAAAACATTATTCGCATAACATTAATGGATAACAATAAATCCAGTTTTCTAAACTCACCTGTAGAACATATTGATATAACTTCATTTGACTCTAGACCTATAATAAAAGCAATGTCAAAAATGTCGTTTACATCTCGAGAGGTAGCTAATGCTGCTAAAATTTATAATAACATGCTATCTGATAATGATTGTACTATTTTTTTAACAATTGCGGGTTCAACTTCAGCTGCTGGATGTATGAATCTTTATTCAGAATTAGTAAAAAATAATATGGTCGATGCAATTGTTGCTACTGGAGCATCAATAATAGATATGGATTTTTTTGAAGCAATTGGATTTAAGCATTACCAAGGTTCACAGTTTCAGGACGATAACCTTCTAAGGAATAATTATATAGATAGGATATACGATACATATATAGACGAAGAAGAGCTTCAAGCTTGCGATAAAAAAATATGTGAAATTGCCAACAATCTAGAGCCCGGTCAATACACATCTAGAAAATTTATAAAATATCTAGGAGAATATCTAAAGAATAATGCGAAAAAAAAGGGGTCTTTAATTCAAACAGCATACGAGCAAGACGTTCCAATATTCTGTCCAGCATTTACGGACAGCTCAGCTGGGTTTGGATTAGTAATGCACCAAGAAGAAAAGCCTCAAAACCACATAACAATTGATTCTATTAAAGAATTTAGAGAATTAACTGAAATAAAGCTTAAATCAAAAAGTTCAGGACTGTTTATGATCGGTGGAGGAGTACCTAAAAATTTTATTCAAGATACAGTTATCTGTGCTGAATTATTAGGAAAAAATGTTGAAATGCATAAATATGCTATTCAAATAACAGTCGCTGATTCAAGAGACGGAGCGTGTAGTTCTTCCACTTTAAAAGAGGCAAGTTCTTGGGGTAAAGTAGATGTCAAGGAAGAACAAATGGTATTTGCAGAAGCTACATCCGTCTTACCTTTAATTGCTAGCGATGCATATCATACTGGAAATTGGAAAAATAGGAAAAAAAAAGGTTTTCAAAATATTTTTAATGTCTAATATTAAAATTGCAATCATACAAATGAGGATGGTTTCCTCGCGAGTAAAAAATCTGAAAAATGCAATTAATAAAATACGTACAGCACACCAAAAAGGCGCGAAAGTAATTTGTCTACCAGAATTATTTTTGACAAATTATTTTTGTCAGATTGAAAAACACGCAAACTTTAAACTGGCAGAAAAAATTCCTGGTCCAACTTCAGATATACTTTGTTCTTTATGTAAAGAGCTAAAAATAATACTCCTAGTCTCCTTGTTTGAAAAAAAAACCGCAGGAATTTATCACAATACATGCATAGTAATTGACACAACAGGAAAAATTATAAGTAAATATAGAAAAATGCACATTCCAGATGACCCACAATATTATGAAAAATTCTATTTTACTCCAGGTGACTTAGGATTTAAATCTGTAAAAACCTCGAAGATTAATATAGGAACATTAATTTGTTGGGATCAATGGTTCCCTGAGGCCGCAAGGCTAACATCAATACTTGGGGCGGAAATAATTTTTTATCCAACAGCGATTGGTTGGCACCCAAAGGAAAAAAAGAGTTATGGCAAATCTCAATTAGATTCATGGATATCTATTCAAAGATCTCATGCAATTGCAAATGGTATTTATATTGCAGCAGTTAATCGTGTTGGTTTAGAAAAAATTGGGTCAAAGACTTTAGAATTTTGGGGAAATTCTATAATTTTTGATCCAAGCGGAAATATTTTGGCAAGAGCTAAAAATTCTGAGGAAATATTAATTTGCAATATAGATTTGAAAAAAATTGAAAAAGTAAGGCAACACTGGCCTTTTTTTAGAGATAGAAGAATTGATAAGTATAAAGGCATTTTAAAAAATCCAAAAAATGCGTAATTCGCAAGATAAAAATCAATATAGAATGCCCGCTGAATGGGAAAAACAAAAATCTACATGGATAGCTTGGCCTCATAATAAATCTGATTGGCCTGGTTTATTTGAAACAATACCGAAAGTCTTTTCAAAAATAATTTGTGAATTATCAAAAGTTCAACAAGTTAATTTATTGGTTAGAAATAGAAAAGAAATAATCTCCTTAACTAATATTTTAAAGAAAACTAAAGTAAATATAAAAAATTTACAAATTCATGTTTGTAAAACTAATAGAGCATGGCTTAGAGATACAGCCCCTATTTTTCTTAAAAAGAATAATAAGAAAATAATTTGCAATTGGAGTTTTAACGCTTGGGCAAAATACAATGATTTTGACTATGACGACAAGATTTTTAAATGCGTAAAAAGAATTAACAAATTTAAATTAATAACTCCAAAGTTTAATGGAAAGAAGGTCATTTTAGAGGGTGGAGCTTTTGATGTGAACGGTAAAAATACATTAATAACTACGAAACAGTGCCTTTTAGGAGGAAAACAAATAAGAAATAAGGATTTTGAGTTAAAAGATTATGAATACATTTTTAATAAATTTTTTGGGGTAAATAAAATTATATGGCTTGATAAAGGTATTGCTGGAGATGACACAAATGGGCACGTTGATGATATAGCAAGATTTGTATCATCTGACATAATTTTTATAGCTTCTGAAACTAACAAAAAGGACACAAATTATAAAAATTTAAAAAATAATATAAAATTAATAGAAAAGTATAATCAAAATAAAAAACTTAATTTAAAGTTAGTCAAAATACCAATGCCAAAAGCTAAATATATTTTTGGAAAAAGAGTACCTGCATCATATCTAAATTTTTATATTGCTAATAAAATAGTTTTGTTACCAATTTTTAAAGACAAAAAAGACAAATTAGTTTTAAATATTTTTAGGCGTTATTTTAAAAATAGAAAAATTATACCAATAGACTGCTCAAATTTAATTTGGGGGTTCGGGGCAATACATTGCATGACACAGCAAGAGCCTAAGTGATATTTTAATTAATCAGGTCTTCATAACGCCATATGATTTTAACTACTGCACCTAAATCATTTTTTTTATTTTCAAAAACTATTTTAGCTTTTGTTCTTTCTAATAAATTTTTTGATATAAATAATCCTAGCCCAAGACCAAGTTTTGTTTTATCTACTGAACCAGATTTAATATAGGGCTCGCCTATTTTTTTTAAAATTTCATCGTCGAAACCTGGTCCATCATCTGTAATTATTATTGATAAATCGTTATTAATTTTTTCAATAAATATTTTTATCTCTGATTTCGAAAATTTGATAGAATTATCAATTAAACTTCTTAAAGCGTAAGTAATTTCTATTTGTTTATTAATTTTTAATGGTTCATGCTCCAATTTATCTATAATAACAATTTTTTTGTCATGTTTTCTTTCATTTGAAAATACTATTTCGTTTAACAAATTTTTTAATGAAATTCTTTGTAAAAAATCATCTTCTTTTTTTGGATCGGTGCCAATATTTTTTAAAATTAATCTACATCTATCAGCTTGTGAAATTAATAAATCTATATCTTCCTTAAATTCACTTTTGGCTGAAAGTTGTTTTTTTAATTCTCCTGAAACTAAAGATATTGTTGCCAATGGTGTTCCTAGTTCATGAACTGCGGCTGCTGCTAAACTTCCTACAGAACTCAGAGTTTGCTCATTAGATAAAGTCTTTTCTAAACCTTCCAATGCTTTTGATCTTTTTCTATTTGATCTAGCAAGTTGATATGCATAATTTCCTAAAAAGATAATTCCAATTGTTGTAGATAGCCACATACCTAATAAATAATATTCCGGAGTTTTTAGTGTTTCTCCATCTGGCCCAGGTAATGGAAAATTAAAAAGAGCTAATACTGAACATAAAATTATTGATACTCCTGCTATAAAGAAACTACTATTTCTTGATAAGAAAGTTGTTGCAATAGTAGTTGGAACAATTATTAAAATAGAAAAGGGATTTGTGAGACCACCTGTAAGAAACAATAATAATGCCAATTGAACTAAATCGTAAAAAATATTAAGTGTGGCACTTAAATTATCTAATTCGCCGATTTTGCTTTTTTTAAATTCTAAATAAGAGTTAATGACTATTGATACAATTACTAAAGCACTACACCATAAAACTTCAAAATTAAATTTTAAATAATAATAAACAAAACATATTGCAAAGATCTGTCCAAAGATAGCTATCCATCTAATATTAATAATTGTTTCTAAGCTAATTTTTTCTTCACTAGAACCAAAAAATTCTTTTATGTTCATTTAGATATTAAACATCTAAATTAGAGACTTTTAAAGCATTTTTATCTATGAAATTTTTTCTTTTTGAAACATCTTCGCCCATTAATGTAAAAAATATTTCATTGTCATCATTCGTAGGCGTAGTCGTTTGATCGTCTAACTCTTTAGAATAAGTTACTTTTAGAAGAGAATTATTTTCTCTATTTAATGTTGTCTCCCATAATTCCTCTGGATTCATTTCCCCTAAACCTTTAAATCTTTGAATTGATAAACTTTCCTTGCCAATATCTATGATTTTATTTAACAAATCTCTTGGAGATAAAACGTCTGTTTTTTCAGAGTTAATTTTATTTTTAAAAATACATTTATCCCTAAAAACCAAAATATTTGGTGTCAAATTTGATAATTGTTCTAATATTTTAATATTTTTTTCGCTAAAAAAATTAATTGGTATTTTGCAAATTTTATCCTCATTATATTCACTGCCACTTAAAATTATGTTTTTGCCATCTAAGCTTGCTTTCCAATTTCCTTTAATATTATTTTTTTTATTTCTTAGTTCTGCTACAGCTTTAGCGGCTCCTAGTTTTTTATTATTGTCTAAATCATCTAAAATCAATATTTTGTCTTTAGTTTTGCTAAAAGTTCCTACTATTACTAAATCTTCTAAAAAATCTTGATCGTAATCTGTATCGCTTAGTATATTTTTTAGTAAAAGACATGCGTCTAAAATTGAGTCCAGTTCTACCTTAAAATTTTCAGAAGAACTCTGAAATTCAAATTTACTTTTAGAATTAGAAATTGATAATTTTAATAAATCGTCATCTGATTTAAGGTACTGAATATCTTTACCAACCCTTACTTTGTAAAGAGGAGGCTGTGCAATATAAATCTTTCCTTTTTCGATTAGTTCGTTAAATGGCTTGTTATTAAAAAATGTCAAAAGCAATGTCCTTATATGAGATCCATCAACATCGGCATCAGTCATTATGACAACTTTTCCATATCTTAATTTATCAATATTAAAATCCTCAAATCCAGTTCCTAGTGCATTAATCAAAGTTATTATTTCATTTGACGAAAGCATTTTAGAAAATGTTTTTTTATCATTCGATTTTCCGTTTTTACTTTCAACAAAAGTGTTCAATATTTTACCTCTTAAAGGTAATACTGCTTGATATTTTCTGTCTCGTGCTTGTTTAGCCGAGCCACCAGCAGAGTCACCCTCTACAATAAATAATTCCGTATTCTCGCTATCAGAAGACTGACAGTCTGCAAGTTTACCAGGCAAAGTTGTTATATCGAGAGCGCTTTTTCTTCTTACATTTTCTCTAGCTTTTCTAGCAACTTCCCTGGCTATAGCTGATTGGATGATTTTAGCTAATATCAATTTTACTAATTTTGGATTTTGATCGAACCAAAAAGATAATTTTTCATTTACTATGGTTTCTACAGCAGGCCTTACTTCTGAAGATACTAATTTATCTTTCGTTTGTGAGGAAAATTTTGGATCTTGAACTTTTACAGATAATACGCATATCAATCCCTCTCGAACATCATCACCTGTAATATTAATTTTTTCTTTCTTAAGGTATCCTAAATCGGAGGCATACTTATTGATTAATCTTGTAATTGAATTTCTAAACCCAATTAGATGAGTACCTCCATCTTTTTGAGGTATGTTGTTTGTGAAACAATATACATTTTCGTCAAATTTAGAATTCCATATTAAAGAGCATTCAATGTCGATTTCCGCTTTATTTCCTGTAAAATATATTGGGTTCTCTAATATAATGTTATCATCATCACTTTTAAGTTTCTCTTTTTTTTTATTCAGGTCTAATACAAAACCCTCTAACCCTTTATCAAATTTGTATTCGAATTTTTCAGGCTTGGATTTTCTATGATCGAATAATTCTATAGATAGTTTTTTGTTTAAATACGCTAATTCTTTAAGTCTTTTTTGAAGTACTTTAATCTCAAACTTTATATTATTAAATATTTTTTTTGATGGGCAAAAGTTTACAATTGAACCATTTTTTTTCGATTTACCTATTTTTTTAAGAGGATGTATTGCAATACCATTTTTAAATTCTACAAAATATTCGTGACCATTTTTATGAATATTTAATTTTAAGCTGTCTGATAGTGCGTTCACAACTGATACGCCAACTCCATGTAACCCTCCAGAAACCTTATAAGTGTTATGATCAAATTTTCCTCCGGAGTGTAATTGTGTCATAATGACTTCTGCAGCAGAAATGCCCTCAGTTTTATGTATTTCAACAGGGATACCTCTACCGTTATCTTCAACTGTTACAGTATCATCGGGGTTTATTTTAACACTAATTTTATTACAAAATCCTGCTAGCGCTTCGTCGATAGAATTGTCGACTACTTCAAATATCATATGGTGCAAACCTGTACCATCGTCTGTGTCGCCAATATACATCCCAGGTCTTTTTCTTACCGCATCAAGACCCTTTAATACTTTTATAGAATCTGCACTATAATTTTTGGATTTTAAGTTATTTAAATCTAAATTTTTGCTCATTTTAATAATTTTATAGGGGCTAAATATATCATTTTGAACGGTAAAATTGCACCTTGGTTTTATGTAATTTCGATAAAAAAAGCTTTATTTTCAATGACTTGAAAGAGATTTTTATCATTTCCGGTATACCAAGTCTGTGTCTCAAATTTGTCAATTTCTTTAAAGAATTTTTTTAAATTTGATTTGTCAATATGCGAGGATATTTCATCAAACAACATAATAAATTCCTGATTGTTATCTTTGTATAAATGACAATTTGACAAAATAATGGATAATAAAATGGCTTTCTGCTCTCCTGTTGAAAGATAATCACTACTAATTTTTTTTTTTTCATCTTTAATTACAATATCATCGTCATTTATACCGAAATTATTTCTTTTTGAAATTTCGTCGATAAATCTATTTTTGTATAATATATTTTCTATGATCTTTAAGGCATCATTTTTATTGTCTAAATAATTTTCGTATTGATTACTAAATATAATTTCAAAACTTCTAAAATTTAAAAGTTTTTTTTTCGATAAAACACTAATTTTTTTTGAAAATATTCTTCGGTTGATAAAAATTTCAAAAATAGACTCAGAGATTTTTTTTTCCAATATACGCAACCATTTTTCGTCCCTCTTTTCTTTTAATAATACCAATCTCTCTGTCGTATTTTTTTTATACTCACTTAAACTAAAATTAAAATTCTCATCAAATTGAGTAATCAATTTGTCTATAAATTTTCTTTTTATTGATTTTCCTTCATACATTATCTTTTCCATATGAGGAGATAACCAGATAAATTTAATAATTTCATTTATCGATTTAAGGTTTTTTACTGCTTTAGCATCTACAAAAAATTTTTTAGTAATGTCTTCATTATTTTTAGATAAGTTATATTCCAAAAGAAATTTATTATTATTACTAGATATCTCAATACCGACCTTCGCTCTTCCTACAGACCCTAATTTTATTAAATTAGTCAATTTTTCTCCTCTAATACTTTTAGAATTAGAAAAAAAATTTAGCGACTCTATTAGATTTGTTTTTCCTGAACCATTTGGTCCAATTATAACAATATTGTTATTGCTCTTAAGATTTTCTTTAAAATTTGAATGACTTTTAAAATTTACAATGTTTAGTTTGGATATATATGCCATCCAAATAACTATACTACACGCATTGGCATCACAACATAGGTACTTGACTTATCTCTACTATCTCTTATTAAAATTGGAGATGAAGAGTCTTTGGCTTTTAATATAATTTCTTTGGACTCTAATACACCTGCTACATCAATTAGATAATTTGAGTTAAAACCTATTTCTAACCCCTTACCAGTGTAATTTGCTTCTATTTTCTCGATGCCTCCTCCATGTGTAATATCTTTAATATTAAAAGTTATATTATTATTTTCAAATTTGATCTTCACCACTCCTTTTCTATCAGAAGACAATGCCCTTAATCTATCTAATGCATTGGAAAATTTAATTACATCTGCTTTTATTTCATCTCGTTCATCTGTCGGTATCACTTTTTCGTAATCTGGGAACTTCCCGTCAATAACTTTCGATATAAGTATAATATTGTCTATTATGAATTTTATTTTGGATTTAGTAGAAATTATTTTTAAATTCTTATTTTCATCCCCAAGAATCGTCAATAATTCGAAAATAGTTTTTTTTGGAAGTATGATTGAGTGAAAATTTTTTATATCCTGAACCTCTATTAATGTTTTACAAAGTCTATGACCATCCGTTGCAACTGCAATAAGTTTTGATTTATCATTTTGATCACAGCCGAGATATATTCCATTCAAATAGTGTCTAGTTTCGTCATTAGAAATTGCAAATTTAGTTTTGTTTAATAATTTTAAAAATTCTTTTGATCCTATAACCGTAGGTTCCTCCTCTATATTATCCTCCAAGATAGGAAACTCATTTGGGGACAAACAAGTTAATTCGTAATCAGACATTCCTGAGATGAGTTTCAATTTTGTCTCATCTTTTAAGGCAAAATTTAATTGAGAAGTAGAAGGTAATTTCCTCACTATATCGTATAATGCTTGGGCGCCTGTTGTAGTTGAACCATTTACTTTTACTTTAGCATTAATTTTTTCACTTATTATCATGTCCATATCTGTTGCTGTCACTAAAAGCCCCTCTTCTGTGGCCTGAATTAATACGTTAGACAATATTGGTAGTGTATTTTTCTTTTCTACGACACCTTGAATATGAGTTAAAGAGTGGAGTAGAACGTCTCTTTCAACATGAAATTCCATATCATTTTTTTAAAATTCTATTACTAATTTCTTGTACTTCTAGGGCAAATTTTTTATCGTTATGCATTAAATCTTCAATTTTTTTTATAGCGTGTATTACTGTTGTATGATCTCGTCCTGTAAACTTTCTGCCTATTTCTGGAAGAGATTTGGTCGTTAATTTCTTTGATAAATACATTGCTATTTGTCTTGGTCTTGCAATGTGTCTTGATCTTCTAGCAGATAAAAAATCCGTAATAGAAATATCATAAAAATTTACTACGATCTTTTGTATATCCTCAATATTAACAACTGCATTCATATTGCTAAACAAATCTTTTAAAATTAGTTTCGCATCTTGAAGTGATGGATTTCTATTTTGGATTCTAGATGATGCAATAATTCTATTTAAAACACCCAGCATATCCCTTATGCTAGATTTAAATTCATTTGCAATGAAAGTTAAGATTTCATCACTAATAATAAGATCTTTAGAAAACTGATCTTTTTCAGCTAGGCAACGTTTTTTCAAAATTTCTAACCTTAATGAGATATCCGGCTGCTGTATGTCTACTACAAGACCACCAGATAATCTTGACTTTATGCGGTCCTGAATTCTATCGAGATCATTAGGAGAGCGGTCAGAGGATATTACTACTTGTGACTGATTTTCTATTAAACTATTAAAAGTGTAAAAAAATTCCTCCTGGGTAACATCTTTTCCACTAATAAATTGTATATCATCTAATATTAATACATCTGCGTTTCTAAAAATATCTTTAAATTTATATGTATCTTTATTCTTGATAGATTTTACAAATTGATACATGAATCTCTCTGCTGATAAATATATAATTTTTTTCTGCAGTTGTTTTAATTGATTTCCTATTGAATTTAATATGTGTGTTTTGCCTAATCCAACTGATCCGTAAATATATAAGGGATTATAATGACCTAAATTTTCACATATTCTTTTTGCAGCAGAAAAGGCTAGTTGATTGCTTTCGCCTGTAACAAAATTATCAAAATTTAATCTAGGATCTATTCTATTAACTCCGTAATTTGTATCTTTAATATCAATAATTTTAGACTTAGTATTAAAATCAAAAATATTTGAAATTTTGTCATTTACAAATATTTCACTAATTTCAAATTGAATTCTTGATACTGTATCATCCAGTTTTTGAAAATGATCTAGTATTTTATCTGCATAATGAGATACAATCCAATCTCTAACAAATCTAGTTTTTACTCTTAATATTAAAGAATTTTGCTCAATACCCTTGGCTTCCACATTTTCTATCCAACTCTTATATACGTCAATTCCATATATTTCTTTTAGTTTTAATTGCACAATATTCCAGTTTTTCTTCAAATCATCTGAAATATTTAAGGCTGAAGAATTTTTGATATTCATATTAGTTAATTTTTCTACATCATAGAATATAAATAATATATAAAAAAAATGCTTGTCGCCTATTAAGTGAAGCAACTTAAAATTGTTCAACTATAGAGATTAATTTTTTTTAGAAAATATTTTTTTCGATATTCTAGAAATTTTTCTAGAAACAGTTTTTCTTTTGATGGATCCTTTTTTAGACGCTTTCATCAGCACAGATTGAAAATTATTGAATAACTTTTTGGCTTTATTTAAATCTTTGGATTTAATGGCTTTTTCTATTTCTGATATAGCGCTTTTGTATTTTCCAATCCTAATTCTATTAATGGATGTTTTTCTTTTTATTACTCTTGTTTTTTTTTTAGCTGATTTAATATTGGCCATTTAAAAACACGAGTTTATATGTTTCTTTTAATAATAGGTCAACTTTATTATAACTTTTGACATTTTGGACAGTAAAATTGGGAACGACCATTAACAATATTCATAATTATTTTTTTATTACAACCAGAAGTAAGACAAAAATTATTGGTACGGTTGTAAACTTTAAATTCTGATTGATAGGACCCAGTTCTCCCCTCAGAGTTGTGATAATTTAAAATAGTTGAACCACCTTTTTTTATAGAAGCCAACAAAATTAATTTAGTAAATTTTAAAATCCTTAAAATTTGGCTCTTTTTTAACCTAAAACAAGTTGTATTTGGGTTAATTCTAGAGGCATATAGTATCTCGTTAACATATATATTACCTAATCCAGATACAAATTTTTGATCCATCAATAAATTTTTGATTGATATTCTTCTTTTTTTTATTTTTTGGTGGAAATATTTGTAATTAAATAATGCGCTTAATGGCTCAGGGCCTAAATTACTTAAATGTCTAGAAAATTTGTTATTATTTTTATAAATCTTAATAAATCCAAATTTCCGAATATCATTATAAATTATTGAAAATTTATTAAAACGTATTAGCAAATGATTATGTTTTTTAATTATATTTTTTTTATTATAAAAACTTGTATCTAATTTTAGAGAGTTCTTTTTAATAATATATCTTCCTGTCATTCCAAGGTGAGATAGAACCGTATTATGATTAGTTTTAAATAATATAAATTTTGACCGTCTTTTTACTTCATTAATTGTTTGACTTTTTAATATTTTCGGCAAATTTGTAGGAATTTTGTACCTTAAATTGCCATTATATATTGTCACATCATGAATTTTTTGTTTAATAATATACTTTTTTAGAGTTCTGACTGTGATTTCTACTTCTGGGAGTTCTGGCATATAATATATTCAATAATAATATGAATAATATTCACTTCAATAAGAATAAACAAAAGATTGTGCAAGAAGTATTTGAGTCATCTTCAAGTAATTATGACTTAATGAATGATTTGATGTCTTTGGGTTCCCATCGCTTGTGGAAAACAAAAATGATTGAAAACATCAATTTCAATAATTCTGACATTATTATTGATGTGGCTTCTGGCACAGGTGACTTGTCAAAATATATACTTAAAAAAAACCCAAAACAAAAAATTATTAGAGTTGACCCTAATAAAGAAATGTTAAATAAAAACGCCAAATTTTTTAAAAATTATCAAAATGTTAGCGCAATAAAATCTACGGCAGAGTCCTTACCTATCGACTCAAATAGTATAGATATTTATATAATAAGTTTTGGTCTAAGAAACTTAGTAAATATTGACGTTTCATTATCGGAAGCTTTTAGAGTTTTAAAAAAAGGTGGTCAATTTTGCTGTATGGAATTTTTCAAAGTTAAAAAACCAATAGTTAAGGAATTATATAGTTTTTATAGTAATGTAATTCCGCTGTTAGGAAAAATAGTTAATGGTGATAGTAAACCGTATAAATATTTAAATAAAAGTATTGAGGATTTTTTTACACAAGACCAAATTTCTAAGAAACTCATAAATAATAAATTTTCAAATATTTATAAGGAAGATTTGTTATCCGGAATTTTGAGTATACATCACGCTTGGAAATTAAAATGATTAAAAATATATTTATTTTATTTAAAATTGGTAGAGTTCTATCTAAATCAAACACATTAACTTATTTTGATAAAATTTATAAAATTCCTTTTTTTTTAAAAATATTTATTAAAATATTAGGTTTTTCAATTTCAAAGCCTAAATATACAAACGACGTTCCTGTTGGAGAAAGATTATCATCAGCATTAAAAGAGCTGGGACCGACATTTATAAAATTAGGACAATTTCTAGGTACTCGCCCTGATATTGTTGGCGTAAGTTTAGCAAAAGAGCTTCAGAAATTACAAGACACTCTTCCACCTTATGATCTATGCCTTGCTAAAGATGCTATTAAAAATGAGTTAGGCGAAGAGAATTTTAAGAAAATTAACAAATTAAGTAATCCGATCGCAGCAGCATCAATAGCCCAAGTTCATTTCGCAGAAATAATTATAGAAAATAATCAAATAAAAGAAGTTGCGGTCAAAGTTTTAAGACCCAATATAGAGAAAATTTTTAACCAAGAACTTGAAGCTCTAATGTTGTTTGCATCAATTGTTGAAACATTAGCACCGAAAACACAGAGATTAAAACTTATTGAAGTAGTGCATCTTTTAAAAGAAATTACTGCTATTGAAATGGACCTTAGATTTGAAGCAGCAGCTGCAAATGAACTTAAAAATAATACAAAAAATGATAAAAATTTTGTTGTGCCAGAAATATTCTGGGACTACACATCTAAGCGAGTTCTAACTTCTGAGCGTGTTAATGGGATACCCATTAAAAATCTACCTGAAATAGACAAAGCAAAAATTAACAGGAAATATTTAGCTACTAACGTAATACAAAATTTTTTGTTACAAGCCGTTAGAGACGGTTTTTTTCATGGCGATATGCACCAAGGTAATCTATTCGTTAAAGAAAATGGAAATATAATTCCCGTAGATTTTGGTATTATGGGAAGGCTAGATAAGTACAATAAAAAATATCTTGCTGAGATTCTTTATGGTTTTATTGAAAGAGATTATAATAAAGTTGCAGACACCCATTTTAGAGCAGGATTGGTGCCAGCGACGGAGTCTAGAGAGGCTTTCTCACAAGCTTTAAGATCTATTGGGGAACCTATTTTTGGTCAAAAAATAAAAAATATTTCAGCAGGTAAGCTTTTGGCTCAACTCTTCGAGATCACGGAGAAATTTAACATGACTACACAACCACAATTATTATTATTACAAAAAACTATGGTAGTAGTTGAGGGTGTGGCGAGATCTTTGGATGAAGAGGCAAATATTTGGCAAATTTCAAGACCAGTTTTAGAGAAATGGTTAAGGGAAGAAATTAGTCCAAAAGCTAAAATATCTGAGGCTATAAATACTACAGGACAAGTAATAGATCGCCTACCTGAGTTACCAAAGCTAATGGATAAGGCATCGAAAGCTTTAGAATTGTTAGCAACAGGCGCAACATCTGCAAATTCAGAAATATCAAAAAATCTTAGATTTGAAAAATTAAAAATAAAAAATCAGAAAAATAAGATTATTATATCTTTTTTATCAGTTGTAATTTTACTACTAGTAGTATTGAATTAGAGTATGGAACTAAATAATAAAAATCTTTTATTGATAATTTGTGGAGGCATTTCAGCATATAAAAATTTGGACCTAATTAGAAACTTAAAAAATTTAGGTATGAATATAAAAGTTATATTAAGTAAAAGTGCAAAAGAATTCGTAACACCGCTCTCAATAGCATCTTTATCTAAAAACAAAGTATATGACAATGAATTTAGTTTAAACAACGAAATTGAAATGGATCATATCGCATTATCTCGGTGGGCAGATTTAGTTATGGTGTGTCCAGCAACAGCAAATATAATATCTGAAATTTCACAGGGCTCGGCAAAAGATTTAATCACAACAGTTATACTGGCTTCAAATAAAAAAGTTTTTTTAGTTCCCGCGATGAATAGCAAAATGTGGGAGAATAAAATAAACCAACAAAATGTAAAAAAATTGAAACTAGCAGGATATTACTTTCTTGGGCCTGATAATGGCGAATTAGCATGTGGTGAACTTGGAATCGGCAAAATGTCAAAAATAGATGAAGTCGTTCTTATGCTAAAAAATTATTTCACAATAAATAATATTGATTTAAAGGCGATTGTTACTGCAGGTCCAACGCGAGAATACATTGACCCAGTTAGATATATCACAAACGAATCTTCTGGAAAGCAGGGTTTTGAAATAGCAAAAAAACTTAGACAAGTAGGCTTTAAAACAAAACTTATATTGGGACCATCTAATATTGATGCGGAGTTAGAAGTGGACACAAAAAGGGTAACCACATGTGATGAAATGTTTAATGCTACTCAAAATTCTTTACCTTGTGATGTATTAGTTATGTGTGCAGCAGTAGCTGATTTTAAATTCAAAAAATATCAAAAAAAGATTAAAAGAAAAGCTCAAGAAATGAAGATCGATATTGATGAAAATATTGATTTACTAAAATACTTTTCTAATTTAAACCAAAATAGACCAAAACTTGTAATTGGTTTTGCTGCAGAAACTGAGGATTTGTTAAAAAATGGAAAAGCAAAATTATTAGATAAAAGATGTGATTGGATCATTGCAAACGATGTATCAAATAAAAATTTAGGTTTTAATTCTGACTCAAATAAAGCAACTATTATTTATAAAAATATGGAAATAGAAAATTTGCCAGAGCAAAGTAAATCAAGTATCGCATCTAATATAGTATATAGAATTTTAAGACAGTTTGATCTTAATGGTAAAAGAGATATTAATTAAAAAGTTAAGTCCAGAAGTTAATCTACCTTCTTTTAAAAGTGATGGCGCTTCTGGATTAGATTTAGAGGCACACTTGCAAAATGACATAGTAATTAAACCAGGCAAATATACTTTGGTGCCAACTGGTATTGCAATATCAATGCCTGAAAAATGTGAAGCTCAAATCCGACCGAGATCCGGTCTTGCTGCTAAAAATGGAGTATCTGTATTAAATACACCTGGGACAATTGACTCAGATTATAGAGGTGAGATTATAGTAATTTTAATAAATTTCGGAGATAAAGAATTTATTGTTAAAAATAAAGATAGAATAGCTCAAATGGTGTTTACACAAATTGAAAAGCCAATTTTAAAATTATCTAGTGAGTTGACAGAGACGAAAAGAAATACCGGTGGGTTTGGTTCAACTGGCAAGTAAAATGAAATTTTCAAAAAATTATCTAAACAAATTTATACCACAAATGAACCTCAAGGAAATAAGTATTGAAGGACAGAAAAAAATATTAAAAGCTAAAATAGTTGTTATTGGTTTGGGAGGTATAGGAACGCCTTTTTTAACATATATATGTAGAGCTGGAATATCAAATATTGGTATTGTCGACCATGATAAAGTTACATTGTCTAATTTGCACAGACAAATAATGTTTTATTCAAAAGATTTAAATAAAAGAAAAACAATATCTGTTAAAAGTAAAATAAATCAAATAGATAAAAATATTAAAGTAAAGATATTTAACAAAAAAATTTCAAAAAAAAATATTAAAAATATAATTAAAGAATACGATTATGTAATAGATGGTACTGATAACCTTGATACCAAATTATTGATTAATGATGAATGTAAAAAGCAAAAAAAACATTTATTTATAGGAGCAGTTAGTCAATTAGAAGGGCATATTTTTTATTTCGATTTTAAGAAAAATTATTCGTGCTTAAGATGTTTTATGCCATCGAAGCCCAAACTATCTGTTCGATGTCAAGATGAAGGTATTTTAGGTACTGTTACCGGTGTAGTTGGTATATTAATTGCGAATGAAGTTTTAAAAGTTATTACCAATAATAAATCGCAATTACTTAATAATATACTGGTTATCAATTTTGAAAAACTATCTTTTAGACAAGCTAAAATAAATAGAAGATTGACATGTAAACATGCTAAATAAGAAGATATATTTTTTACCTTTAATATTCCTTTTATTAACGGAAAACATTTATGCTGAAATTAAAAGTTTAAAAAATAATAAAACAAATGTCAGATTAGGACCTGACATATCTTATCCTATAAAATGGAAGTATGAAAAAAAATATTTACCAGTTCAAATAATAGACAGACATTATAACTGGAGAAAAATTAAAGATTTCGATAATGATACTGGTTGGGTACATATATCTCAACTTTCCAATAAAAAAACTGTTATATCTACAGAAGAAAATGTTTTAGTCTTTAACAAGCCCACTATATTTTCTCAACCAGTTCGCAAGCTAAGTCAAAATTATTCTCTTATATTGAAAAAATGTCTGGTAAATTGGTGCAAAGTTAAAAATAAAAATGTTATAGGTTGGGTGCAAAAAGATAAGTTATGGGGTAAGTTTGGAAATTAAAAGTTTAAGAAAGTTTAAATGAATTATAAATTTCATAAATAAATGAATAAGAAAAGCAAATATAACTATGACGAATTAATTTCATGCGCAGATGGAGTTCTCTTTGGAATTGGCAATGCAAGATTACCTTCTCCGCCTATGCTTATGTTTGATAGAATAACTAAAATTAATGACAATGGTGGGGTTTATAAAAAAGGTTATATTGAAGCTGAACTTGATATTAAAAAAAATTTATGGTTTTTTGATTGTCACTTTAAGACAGACCCTGTCATGCCAGGGTGCTTAGGTTTAGATGCAATGTGGCAGTTAGTAGGTTTTTTTTTAGCATGGTCTGGCAATCCTGGTAAGGGAAGGGCACTAGGTTGCGCTGAGGTTAAGTTTGTGGGAGAAGTTTTGCAAAATGCAACTTTAGTTAAGTACATAATTCAAGTAAAAAGGATAATAAAAAAAGGAGAAACTTGTGTAGGACTTGCAGATGGAATACTTTTAGTTGATGAGAAAGAGATATATAGTACAAAAAATCTAAAAGTGGGGCTTTTTAAATAAAGTAAAAGTATATGAAAAGAGTGGTAATAACAGGAATTGGTGTAGTTTCGTGTCTTGGTAATAATCAAGATGAGGTACTAAATTCTTTATTAAATACTAAATCAGGTATTACAAACTGTAACCAATATAAAGAATACAATTTAAAGAGTCATGTTCACGGTAAGCCAAATATAAAATTTGAGGATCATATAGACAGAAAAGTGATGAGGTTTATGGGAGCGGGATCTGCTTACAATTACATTGCCATGAGTGAAGCAATAAAAGATTCGGGATTAAAGGACGAAGAGGTAAGCAATGTAGAAACAGGGATGATTATGGGTTCGGGTGGACCGTCAATTGAAAATGTAATTTTAGCTGCAGATAAAACAAGAGAAAAAAATCCAAAAAAAATGGGACCATTCATAGTGCCAAGAACAATGGCTAGCACAGCGTCTGCCACTCTTGCTACCCCATTTAAAATTAAAGGGGTAAATTATACTATTAGTTCTGCATGTGCAACGAGTGGGCACTGCATAGGTAATGCTATGGAGACGATCCAATCTGGGAAGCAAAAAATTATGTTTGCTGGTGGTAGTGATGAAGTTCACTTTGCAATGACTGCAATGTTTGACGCTATGACAGCTTTATCGTCAAAGTATAATGATACACCTGAAACAGCATCAAGACCTTATGACAAAACTAGAGACGGTTTTGTTATATCTGGAGGTGGTGGTGTACTTGTATTAGAAGAATTTGAGTATGCAAAAGCCCGAGGAGCAAAAATATATGCTGAGATCACAGGTTATGGAGCTACTTCAGACGGTTATGACATGGTAGCACCATCTGGAGAGGGTGCTATAAGGTGTATGAAGATGGCGCTTAAAACTTCAAAAAATAAAATTGATTATTTAAATACTCATGGTACCTCTACACCAGTAGGTGATATAACTGAATTAAAAGCAGTTGGTGAAGTATTTAATAATAATATACCAAAGATTAGTTCAACTAAATCTTTGTCAGGTCACTCTCTTGGTGCAACTTCGGTCCACGAAGCAATTTATTGTTTAATTATGATTAAGAATAATTTTATATCAGCATCAGCAAATATTACTGATTTAGATGACGAAGCTAAGAACTTTCCAATTGTACAGAAAGTTGAAAAAACTGATTTAAAAGCAGTTATGTCTAATAGTTTCGGATTTGGCGGCACTAATGCAACTTTAGTTTTTGAGAAAATTTAATGTCATTACTTAAAGACAAAAAAGGTTTAATTATGGGCGTAGCTAATGAAAGATCTATAGCCTGGGGGATATCAAAAAAACTAGCTAATGAGGGTGCAGAATTAGCATTTACCTATGTTGGCGAGTCTCTAAAGAAAAGGGTTATACCACTTGCAGACTCTTTAGGTTCTAAATTAACAATTGATTGTAATGTTGAAAATGAACAACAAATTAAAGATACCTTTGAAAATATAAAACAAAAATGGGGTAATATTGATTTTGTTGTGCACTCTGTAGCTTTCTCTGACAAATCCGAGTTATCTGGCGAGTATTTAGGTACATCAAGACATAATTTTTTAAATAGTATGTTAATATCTTGCTTTTCTTTTACTGAAGTTGCTCGGGAAGCAGCAGATCTTATGAAAAAGGGAGGTAGTTTATTAACTTTAACATACGAATCCACAAGAGTTATTCCAAATTATAACGTTATGGGAGTGTGTAAATCTGCGCTTGAAACAAGTACTAAATACTTAGCTAGAGATCTTGGAAAAAAAGGGATAAGAGTTAATGCAATAAGTGCTGGCCCAATTAAAACATTGGCGGCGTCTGCGATCGGGGACGCAAAATTTCTTTATAAATGGAATGAGGATCATTCTTTATTAAAAAGAAATGTCAATATTGAGGATGTAGGAAATTCAGCTCTATACCTTTTAAGCGATCTTGCTGCAGGTGTTACAGGTGAAATCCACTATGTAGATGCTGGCTACAATAAAGTTGGGATGCCTGATCCAAAAAATATAAGCTAATAATCATCAAAAATGTAAGAATTTTTTTTTGCTGTTTTTACTTAACAAAGATTTTAATAATAAAGTTTTTACTTTGTGGTAATTTTTCAATAATTTATTATTATTAAAAACAAAGTAATGATATGACAAAAGGCAATAAATATTATTTTTATTAACGAAATTGTATATCTCGTTCTCAAAATTAAACTCACCCCCCTCAATATCTATTTTTAAAATATTGATTTTGTTATCACGATTTAAATCATTGATACGATTCATTTCTTTTAAAAAATCTTTAACTTCAATTACTATTTTTTTTGTTTTATCTTTATTCTTGTAATTTATTAAACTACTTTCTGACTTTGCAAATATATCTGAATTTGAATATAAAGTTTTCAGTCCAATATTTTTAGATAATCCATAATTAAAAGTCTCTGGATTGTGTTTAAATTTATTAAGTGATATGTTTTGTTTTAATATTTTATAAGCAGCAGTATCTGGCTCAAAAGAATAAACTTTCATACCTAATTTAGCAGCAAAAATAGTATAAGGACCAATCCAACTGCCTACGTCAATAAATATTTGATCTTCGATAGATTTTGATTTGACAAATTTTAAACTTTCAAATTCCCAACTCTCAAAATTAGACCAAAAATCCTCGTATCCTTTGTCTTCTACATTGAATTCAATATCATTGATGAAAATTGATTTCATTTAATTTTTTTAATATATTTCTCTAAATTATATTGCTTCTTTAATGGATAATTTAACTTTGCCACGGTCGAAACCTATTACTTTAACCGAGACCTCATCACCCTCTTTAACTACATCTGTTACTTTTTCAACACGTTTCTTATCTAATTGAGATATGTGTACTAATCCATCCTGCTTACCTAAAAAATTAACGAATGCTCCAAAATCCATTATTTTTACAACTTTACCTTTATAAATTTTTCCTACTTCAGGTTTTTCAATTATTTCTTTAACCATCTTGATTGCTTTATTTCTTATTTCTTCATCAGCAGCTGATATAGTAACCACGCCCTCATCATTGATGTCAACCTTCGCACCAGATGTCTCAACGATTTCTCTTATAGTAGCTCCACCCTTTCCAATAATTGCAGCAATCTCTTTTTTATCTACTTGAATTTTTTCCATCTTAGGAGTGTATTTTGACAATTCAGAATTTGATTTTGAAATTGCTTTAGACATTGCATTTAAAATTTTCAATCTTCCATCTTTCGCTTGACTTAATGCCTTTTCCATAATCTCAAATGTTATACCTGTTATTTTAATATCCATTTGTAGTGATGTAATACCCTCATCGGTACCAGCTACTTTAAAATCCATATCACCTAAATGATCTTCATCGCCTAAGATATCACTTAATACTGAATAATCTTTGCCCTCTTTAATTAAGCCCATTGCTATTCCTGCTATTGGTTTTTTTATCGGAACTCCAGCGTGCATCAATGACATTGAAGACCCACAAACAGTCGCCATGGATGAAGAACCATTAGATTCAGTTATTTCAGAAACTATTCTAATTGTATAAGGAAACTCTTCTTTTGTTGGTAATGATGAATTAATTGCTCTCCATGCTAATTTACCATGACCAATTTCTCTTCTTCCTGTTCCAATTCTTCCTACTTCTCCAACTGAAAAAGGTGGAAAATTATAGTGAAGCATAAATCTCGATCTCATCATGCCGTCTAAACTTTCAATTTTTTGCTCATCCTCTGCTGTTGATAGTGTAGTCGCGACAATTGCTTGTGTCTCACCTCTTGTAAATAAAGCAGAACCATGGGACCTGGGTAAGATTCCTACTTCACATTCAATATTTCTAACTTCATCTAATTTTCTACCGTCTATTCGAATTTTATTTTTTAAAATATTAGTTCTAACAATATCCTTTTCTAAGGCTTTTAGTTGATCCATTACCTCTACATTTGTATAATCCGCATTATTCTCATATTTTGTTAATAATAATTCCGTACATTCACTAATTAAGGATGACCTTGTTTTTTTGTCCTTTTCAGAGAATGCTACTTTAAGTTTTTTTTCTACTTCTTTTGAAATTTCTTTTTTTAATTTTGTATAATCTTTAACATCAATTTCAATTTCATCTTTTTTTACTTCTTTTTTAAGTTCCGAAATCATGTTTATCACTGGCTTGAAGCTTTCGTGACCAAATTTAACAGCTTCTAGCATTTGTATTTCTGATAAGCCTGAAGCTTCAGATTCAACCATTAAAACTGCATCTAACGTGCCCGCTACTACAAGTTCGAGAGATGACTCTTTTAATTGTTCTTTAGTTGGATTTAAGATGAGTTGATTTTCTATACATCCAACTTTAGATGCCGCAACTGGTCCCATAAAAGGCAAACCGGAGATACTTAATGCTGCAGAACTAGCTATTACTGATAGAACCTCAGGATCATTTTCTTTATCATAAGACAAAACCGTTGTTAAAACTTGTGTTTCATTTCTAAATGAACTTGGAAATAGGGGTCTAATTGGTCTATCTATCAACCTTGAAATTAATGTTTCACTTTCAGTAGGTCTAGCCTCTCTTTTAAAATAACCGCCAGGTATTTTGCCTGCTGCATAATATTTTTCTTGATAATTTACCGTTAATGGAAAAAAATCAGTTTCAGGATTAGCTTTTTTTGCTGCAACTGCTGTTGAGAGAATAACAGTATCTCCACATTTTAGTATTATTGCTCCATTTGCTTGTCTTGCAATTTTGCCAGTTTCAATTGATAGTTTTTTTTTATTCCATTCTATCTCTTTTTTTATAACTTTGAACATTAATTATTTTCTTAAATCTAGTTGTTTTATAATTTTTTGGTAAATATCCGGTTCTTTTCTGTTTAAATAATCTAATAATTTTTTTCTCTTTATTATAAGCTTGCTCAAACCAGTATTTGAATGCTTGTCTTTTTTATTTTTAGAGAAATGTTCTGTTAAATATTTAATACGTTCAGTTAAAATACTAATTTGAACCTCGGAAGATCCAACGTCTGATTTATGTTTTTGAACCTTTTGAATTAAGTCGATTTTATTTAAAATTTTTTTTTTCATAGTTAAATTTTAATTACCCTCTTTGGATAAAAATAACCAGACTTGATTGAACCTATCGCAAATATATTTTTTGATGATGAAATTAAATATGATGTATAGTTTGAACTGCCTAACTCTTCGTACATGCTTACTTTCATTCCATTTTTAATAAGCTCTAATCTTTTATCGTCTAATTTAATTTGGGGTATATGATACAAAACATCAGGAATATCAAGTAAGAATTTTTTTAAATTCTCTTTTTTTTTCGTTTTTATGCAATAATCTAGGTTAAAAGAGGCATTTTTACTGAAAATACCAATTCTTCTTCGATCAATTTCTTTGCAATATCCAAATGTTCCTAATTCTCTTGCAATATCTCTAGCAAGACTTCTTATATAACATCCTTTGCTACATTTAATTAAAAATGACGTTTGATTATTATTTGAATTATGATTTACGATTTTTATATTATAGATGGAAACTCTTTTTGATTTAACCTCAAAGTCAATCCCCTTCCTTGCTAAATTATATGCTCTAACGCCGTTAATTTTAATAGCTGAAAAATTTGGTGGTTTTTGATCAATATCTCCGATAAATTTTTTAATTACATTTTGTAAATCAATTTTAGATGGGATTATATTTGAATTCTTTATAATTTGGCCTTCACCATCAAGTGTAGTTGTTTCTTTGCCCCATACCGCTGTAAAAAAATAAGTTTTCTTAAGAGATTCAAAATATTTTATAGATTTAGTACTTTCTCCAATTGCTAAAGGTAATAGTCCTGTGGCTAATGGGTCTAAAGTTCCTGCATACCCTATCTTTTTAATCTGAAATCTCTTTTTTATAAAATTTATGCAATAATTAGATGTAAAACCTTTTGGTTTATTTAGCATTAACCAACCATTTATCATATATCACTTTTTTTATTTTGTTTAATTAAATTTTCGATTTTTTCAGCATAATCAAATGACTCATCAAAAATAAATTTTAAGTTTGGCAAAAACTTTGCAGTCCAATTTTTTGACACTTTAAATTTAATCTCATTAGAAAATTTATTTAATTCATCTAAAAAAATATCTTTTTTTTGACCTATTAAAGGTATAAAAAAAACTTTAGCATGCTTAAAGTCTGGAGATATTCTTACCTCTGTTACTGTTATTAACTTTGAGTCAATATTTGGAAAAATGATTGTTTCATTAATAAAAATTTTAGCTAATATTTTTTTTAAATTCTCACTAGCCTTTAATTGTCTTTGTGTAAAAGGCTGATCATTTTGCAGTGATACCATGTTCAAACTCTATCAATATTTACTATTTTAAAAGTTTCTAAAATATCATTTTTCTTGATATCATTAAAATCTCTTAAACCTATACCGCATTCTAAACCTGCTTTTACTTCCTTGGCTTCATTTTTTTCCCTGAACAAACTTTTTATTTTGCCAGTATAAATTACCTTGCCATCTCGTATGAGTCTAATGTCTGAATTATTTTTTACTTCGCCGTCTTTAACTTTAACACCAGCGATTTGTCCTATTTTTGATATCTTAAAAACTTCCAATACTTCACATGTACCTTGGCTTTCTTCTCTTGTTTCTGGGGCGAATAAACCTTGTGTAGCACTCTTAACAAAATCTAAAGCTTCATAAATAATGTCAAAATAATTAATTTTAATTTTATAATTATTTGAAAGATCTTTCGCTTCTTTATTGGGTCTAATATTAAAACCAATTAATTTTGCGTTTGACGCTTTTGCTAAAGTTACATCAGTTTCTGTTACTGGTCCTACTGCTGACAGAATAATTTTTGGTGAGATACCGTTAATATCAATTTTTGTAATTGCACTTGATAGCGCTTCCAGAGAACCATGAACATCAGCTTTTAAAATTATATTGATTTTCTCCTCTTTTTCCTGATTATCAAAAATATTATCTTTATTAGCATTCTGGCTATTTTTAATATTTTTTTGTTGATTTTCCCTATAGGTTATTATCTCTTTAATTTGATTTTCATCACTAAGTACTACAAAGTCATCTCCAGCTTTATTTATAGAATTTAAACCAATAACCTCAACTGGAGTTGATGGTTTAGCTTCATTTATATTTTCACCTTTATAATTATACATAGCTCTTATTTTTCCATTGGAAGTACCTGTTACAAACAGATCTCCCTTCTTCAAAGTGCCTGAAGTAACTAGTATTGTTGATACAGGTCCTTTACCTTTGTCTAGTCTAGACTCAATTACCACACCTTTTGCTGATTTTTTTGAATTTGTTTTTAAATCTAATAATTCTGATTGTAATAATATTGACTCTTTAAGTTTATCTAAATTTTGTTTTTTAAGTGCTGATATTTCTACACATAATATATCTCCTCCCATATCCTCTACTACTAATTCGTGTTCTAAGAGTTGGTTTTTAACTTTGACTTTATCGATACCTTGTAGATCACATTTATTTATAGCGACAATTATAGGAACTTTTGCAGCTTTAGAATGTTTTATAGCCTCTATAGTTTGTGGTTTTATGCCATCATTTGCTGCAACTACTAAAACAACAATATCAGTTATCTTAGAACCACGAGCTCTCATTTCTGTAAATGCAGCATGACCTGGTGTGTCAATAAATGTAATTAAACCTTTGTCTTTAACGTTTACTTGATATGCACCTATGTGTTGAGTAATTCCACCACTTTCAGTAGATACAACATCAGTTTCGCGTAACGCATCTAGTAAAGAGGTTTTTCCGTGATCTACATGGCCCATAACGGTAACAACCGGAGCTCTTGGCTCATTATAGTCTGTTGTGTCTTCTCTTAATATGTCTTTTAAACTATCTTCAGGAATCTTGTCTCTCACTGGTTTGTGACCAAATTCATTTACAATGAATTCGGCTGTGTCAGCATCTATACTGTGATTTATGGTTACTTTGATTTTTTTTTCAAATAAATATTTAATAATTGATGATGCTCTTTCAGCCATTCTATTTGATAATTCCTGTATAGTTATCACATCAGGAATAGAAACTTCTCTTTTAACTTTTGTAACTTGATTTATATTATCTACTGTTTTTTTAAAAATTTTATCTCTAGCTCTTTTAACTGATGCATGACTTCGTTGCCTAATTTCACCATCCGAGTCTGACAATGCTCGCCCAATAGTTAGTTTTCTCTTATTGTCAAATGTCTTTTTTACTGATGTCTTTTTTTTACCTTTAAATAGTTCTTCTTGAATCTTCTTTTTTGCCCACTCTTTTGCTTTTTTTTGTTTTTCGTCATGGATTGTTGGGACTTGTTTTATTGCACCTCCTCTGAGTGGATTAGTTCTAAAATTGCTTTTAATTGGGTTGGTTTTTTTTTCAAATCCCCCTTTGGATGTGGGCATTTTTCCAGTGCTCGATTTAAATGCGGGTGATCCTTTGTAGTTTTTTAAAGTAAGTTTTTTTTTCTTTTCTTTTGAATTCATATTTTAAATCCTTACGCCTCATATATTGAAAACTTTTTTTCTTGCTCTCATAATTAAATCTTCTGCATCTTTTCTAGATAAATTAAATTCTTCCAAAATTCCGTCAAATTTTTCTCTTTTTCCTTTTATTTCATCATAGCCACCAATGATTTCATCACTTGATAATTCTGCAAAATCTTTCAAAGTTTTGATATTCTCTTCTCCTAAAGTTAATAACATTCCTAAGGTTAATCCTTTGTGATTAGCAAGTTCCTCTTGGATGCCTAATTCTTTTACCTTATTAGTAATTTCTTTTGCTTCTTCCTCTAGATATTCTTTGGCTCTATTTTTTAATTCCTTAGCTGTCTCTTCGTCAAAACCTTCGATTTTTAAAATATCATTAATATTTGAATTCTCAATATCCTGTATTGAATTAAAGCCTTCAGAAACTAATAATTGTGCCATAGTTGTATCTATTTCTAAATTTTTGACAAATTTCGAGGTGTTGTCTTTAAATTCAGTTTGTCTTTTTTCAGACTCCTCTTTATCAGTTAAAATATCTATTTCATAATTTAATAGTTTTGAAGCTAACCTAACGTTTTGACCTCTTCTACCAATTGCTTTGCTCAAATTATTTTCATCAATAACGACTTCAATTCTTGAATTATCATCGTCAATTAATACTTTCATTACCTCTGCAGGTGATAATGCGCTTACTATTAATTTTGATGTGTCCTCTGTCCAATTTATAATATCTATTTTCTCACCTTGTAATTCATTAACAACAGTTTGAACTCTACTTCCTCTCATACCAACGCATGCTCCAACTGGATCTATTGAACTATCTTTAGATTGTACGCAAATTTTTGCTCGACTGCCTGGGTCACGTGCTACTGATTTTATAACTATTGTACCCTCGTATATTTCTGGAACTTCTTGTTGGAACAAACTAGCGAGAAACTGAGGATGAGCTCTTGATAAAAATATTTGCGGACCTTTATTTTCTCTTTTAACTTCATAACAGTAAGCTTTAATTCTATCACCATTTTTTATATTTTCTCGAGGTATGAGCTCTTCTCTTCTTATAACTGCTTCTGATTTCTGAAGATCTACTATAATATTACCATACTCCGATCTTTTAACTATACCGCTTAATATTTCTCCTACTTTATCCTTAAATTCATTAAACTGTCTTTCTCTTTCTGCATCTCTAATTTGAACAGAAATTACTTGCTTTGCAGTTTGCGCAGCAATCCTTCCAAAATCTACTGGTGGTAATTCTTCCTCGATTACATCCCCAATTTTGTATTCTGGATTTATTTTTTTTGCTTCGCTAAGACCAATTTCGCTGTGCGAACTAATTACTTTCTCTACCACTTTAAGTTTTCTACCTAATTCAATTTTTCCAGTCTCTCTATCTATTTTAACGTAAATATCATTGTCAGAACCATATCTCGTCCTAGCCGCTTTTTCGATCGCAGTTTCCATAGAATTTAAGACTAGATTTTTATCTATAGATTTCTCATCTGCAACAGCATCAGCAATTTTAATTATTTCAGTACTATCTATTCTATTATTTAGCATTTTAACTTTTGTAAAAAAAAATGGGCATAAGCCCATTTTTAAATTTCAAATTTTATTAAAAATACTACAAAAACTATTCTTTATCAATGGTTAAATAATAAAGCTTATTTTTCAACCTTTTTGCTCTTAGAAAGTACTTAGTATTTGCTGTTTTGAATTTTCTTGACGATAAAAAAATTTTTACATTTTTTAATTTCGATGCAAAAGATTTTACTTTTAGATAATAATCATAATTATCACTTAAAAAATAGATCTTTTGTGTTCTTGCAACTAATGTTTTTAAAAACTCAAAATTAATCAATCTTCTTTTGTTATGTTTTTTTTTATACCATGGATCTGGAAAAAGAATGTAACAACAGCTAAAATTTAATTTTGGATATTTTTTAAAAAAAATTTGAACAGGATATGTATATATATAAATATTTTTAACAGAATTATTTATACAATAATCAGCTAAATTACATTGGCCGTTTAATAAAGGTTCTATGCCAATTATATTTAAATTATTATTTTTCTTAGCTAATTCAATCATGTTTTCTCCCATACCGAAACCAATTTCTAAAATTATATTAGACTCAGTGCTTACAGAGCTTATCTTAAATTTTTTTTTGAAAAGTACTAAATTTTTTTTTTTTTAATTGACAAGCCTCTAAATTTCGATCTTCCAAAAAAAAATTTTTTTTTCATATTTTTTTAAAGAATTCGATTAAGTTTGTACTTTCCCATGTGAAAGACCCTTTTGTATCTGGAGTTCTACCAAAATGTCCGTAACTCGCTGTTTGTTTAAAAATTGGATTATTAAGTTTCAAAAGCTTTCTTATTCCTTGAGGGCTAAGGTCTATATTTTTTCGAATTACAGATATTAGTTTTTCTTGCAAATTATCGTCTTTTTTAAATAGATTTAAATATATCGATAATGGTTGAGATACACCGATTGCATAAGATAATTGTATTAAACATTTATTAGTGAGACCTGATGCTACAATATTTTTAGCTAAATATCTTGATACGTAAGCTGCAGATCTATCAACTTTTGTAGGATCTTTCCCAGAAAATGCGCCACCTCCATGTGGTGCTGCACCACCGTATGTATCAACAATAATCTTTCTACCAGTTAGGCCGGTATCACCGTCTGGACCACCTATTACAAATCTTCCAGTTGGATTTACATAGAAATTTTTTGGTATTTCCCATTCTTTTGGTAAAGAGTCTTTAACAATTGGATCTACAATATTTTTCACATCGTCTTGTTCTAAATTTTTATCATGCTGGGTGGAAACAACTATTGAGCTAATACCTACAGGTTTATTATTTTCATATTTTACTGATACCTGACTTTTTGAGTCAGGTCCAAGACCACTATTTTTTTTTGATTTTCTATACTCTGATAATTTAGCTAAAATTTTGTGTGAAAAAATTATTGGTGCTGGCATAAGTTCTGGGGTTTCATCACAAGCATATCCAAACATAATACCTTGATCACCGGCACCTTCTTCTTTGTCTGAACCCTTAGAGTCAACACCAAGTGCAATGTCATCGGATTGTTTATGTAGGTAATTAAAAAATTGAAGCTTGTCATAATGAAAACCTTCTTGATCATATCCAATAATTTTGATCTGTTGTCTAACTAAAGCTTCTATTTCATGAGATGGAATATCTGGGCCCCTTACTTCACCTGATAAGATTAATCTGTTGGTAGTAGCTAAGGTTTCACATGCAACTCTACTTTCATTAAATTTGCTCAAATACAAATCTAGAACTGTGTCAGAAATGATATCACAAAGTTTATCTGGATGGCCCTCTGAAACTGACTCACTAGTAAAAATATAATTTTTATTCACGTTTTATTCTCTCAAAAATATTCTGAAGTACTAAAAGTATGATGATTAGTAAAGAAAATATTATATTTCCATATTTGCTGAACAAAGTTTTTTTTTTTAAAGTATAGCCTTCGGAAACTATCTTGCCTTTTTGGTTAAATAGTCTGCTATTTACAACAATTCCATTAGGGAGAATACTCGCTGTTATACCTTGATTAGTCGCACGTATTACCTGTTTACCTTCCTCTATGGCTCGAAATTTAGAATGATAAAAGTGCTGATAAGTACCAATAGATTTGTTAAACCACCCGTCTTCCGATAAATTTACAATTAAATCAAACTCTTTGTTTTCAATATTTAGGTTTCCAGAATAGATTATTTCGTAACAAATAATAGGTAACATTTTAATATTACCGTAATTAATTGTTTGTCTTTTTTTTCCTCTTGAAAAAGAGTCGTATCCAAGTGTAATTTTTTTAAAACCGAGCTTTTTTACTAAATTTTCAAATGGGATGAATTCACCAAATGGAACTAATTTTATTTTATCATATTTACTAATTAAGCTGGCATCAGAATTAATAAAAAATATCGAGTTATAAACTTTATTGTTTTGTAAATTTGTTGCACCAAATATAATTTTTTGGCCTGGTTTAAATTTTTTATCAAATGCTTGGCTTATATTATTTAAACCAAGTTTTATATCTTCAAAATATATTGAGCCCTCTGGCCAAACAAAAATAGTATTTTCAGAATATTTTGTTGGATTACTTAAATTTATTAGGTTTTTAATATGTGTTCTGGGTTTATTATAAATATTATTTATATTCTCGTTGGGTTGTAAAACGACAAATTTAATATCTAACTTGGAAAGTTTTTTCTCTAACAAGTAATCACCATAAAAGTAGCCCGATACTAAAAAGAAAATTGAACTAGTGAATATTATTAGATTTTTTTTGACACTATTAAAGCTCGTTAAGAGAGGTATGCAACAAAATATGACAAATAATAAATGTAAGCCATAAGTACCAAATAAAGATAATAACTGCAAATATTTAGTATGATCGCTTAAAGAGTATACAACTAAATTCCAAGGAAAGCCGGTAAAAATATTTCCTCTAACAAACTCAATAATGGTAAAGATAATAGAGAAATATAATATTGATTTTATACTCTTGCCTACGAATTTTTTATAAATAAAAAAAGCTATTCCATAAAAAAAAGATAAAAACAGAGGTATAAATATTATAGTGAAAGGTTTTAATATTTCTAAATTTTTATCAAAGTTCAAAGAATAAGTTATCCAATATAAAGACGATAAAAAATATCCAAAACCGAAAGATAGCCCAAATAAAAAAAAATTTGAATATTTTTCTTTTTTTAACAAATCCAAAAAAAATAATAATACTGGAAAAATTATGAAACATATAATAGTCAAATTATAAGGTGGTAATGAAAAGGATAATAAAATTCCGATTATAATAAATATTATATATCTTAGTTTTATCGAAACAATCTTGATTGTATTGTTCATATTAAACTTTTGTAATTTGAATCTTTTTTATTTTACGCGGATCAGAGTCTAATATTTGGAATTTAATATTTTTATATTCTATTACTTCTCCGTTAGAAGGTACACGATTTATCAACGAAAATACAAAACCTCCAAGGGTATTAATATCCTTTTTAACTAGATTTATATTTGTTTCTTTAGAGAAATCCTCTAGAGAAACTTTAGCATTTACTAAAAACTTAGAGTCATCTATTTTTTTTATTTCAACTATTTCATCGTTATCGTGTTCATCCTGAATTTCACCAACTATTTCTTCAACCAAATCTTCAATTGTAACTAAACCATCAGTTCCACCATGTTCGTCTATAACTAAAGCCATGTGCAATTTGGTTGCTTGCATCTTTAAAAGCAAATTAAGAACTGGCATTGACGGGGGGACAAAAAGAACATCTCTTAAAATATTTTTAATTTCATACTTTAAATTTTTATTTGAATAAAATTTTATAACATCCTTAATATGTACCATACCCAAGACATCATCTAAATCTTTTCTATAAACAGGTATTCTGGAGTGAGTTTCTTTTTCTATAACAGAAACTATCTCTTCAAGTTTACAATTATGCGATATTGAAACAATTGATGCTCTTGGAATCATTACATCTGAGACTTTGAGTTTATTAATGCTCAATATATTCTCTAAAATATTCTTCTCTTTATTTGATAAATTCGTATCACTGCTTAAATACTCAGATTTATTTTTAATTACATCTTGAATACTTTCTCTGACGTCTAAATCATACTTGAATGGTATAATTTTTTTTAAAAATTTTTTTATATTATTTTTAGAACTCATAAGGTTAAAAGATCTAATTGTTTTTTTATCATTATTGAATGGTTTTTTTTACTATTATGATCATATCCAATTAAATGTAAAAATCCATGTGCCATCATTTCTCTTGTATAAAGATTAAAATTTACAGATTTTTTCTTAATATAATCATAAGACAAAGCTATATCTCCTAAATACAGCTCTTTTAGTTTTATTCTGGATTTATAGAAATCTTTACTCATGGATGGAAAAGATAAAACATCCGTGTCAGTATTTTTGTTTCTAAATTTTTTGTTCAATTCTTTAACTTTTTTACCGCTGGTAAATAATATTGTTAATTCAAGTTTTATAGAACTTAAGAATTTAACATCTGAAAAAAATTTTTTCATTTGTATTCTAGTAAAGTTTTCTAGACTTGGAAATTCTTTTATCCAGCATCTTTTATTATCAATTAAAACATTTATTTTGTGCATTATTGATTTTTTTTATAAGCATTAATAATCTTTGTTACTAGTGGGTGTCTCTGTACGTCGGTAGCCTCAAATCTTACTATTTTTATATCTTTTATATCATCCAAAATATTCACTGATTTAATTAATCCTGAAGATTTGCTTGAGGGTAAATCAACCTGACTTGGGTCTCCATTTACAACCATAGTGGTGTTTTTACCAAGTCTTGTTAAAAACATTTTTAATTGAGTTTCTGTTGCATTTTGAGCCTCATCCAGTATCACAAAAGAATCTTTTAAAGTTCGCCCTCTCATAAAAGCAAGGGGTGCGATTTCGATTGACCCATCATCAATTTTTTTTTGCATTTTTTCAAACCCAATAAGTTCACATAAAGAATCGTATAGTGGAATTAGATATGGATCTATTTTTTCTTTTAAATCACCAGGTAAAAATCCTAAATTTTCACCCGCCTCCACAGCTGGTCTTGAAAGAATTATTTTTTTAGTTGCTCCGCTAATAAATTTGCTCACAGCTACGGCAACTGATAGATATGTTTTACCGGTCCCAGCTGGTCCTAAAGAAAAAACTATACTATTTTGGTTAAGATAATTTACATAATTCTTTTGTTTTTCTGTTCTTGGAAATACTGACTTCTTCGGTGTTTTAATAGATATATCATTGTTAAAACCACTTTCTTTTTGTTCAAAACTATAAAAGGATTTAATATCCTCTTCTTCTAGATTATTTTTTCCCTCCGTTTTACGAAGTAACATATCAATAGTTTTTACCACAATTTTTACTTTTTCAGATTTACCTTTTAGAGTAATTAAATTACCTCTTAAATTTATTCTAACATCCGAAATTTTTTCTAAAATTTTTAGATTAACATCTTGATAACCTGCAAATTTTCTTAATGTAGTATTATCATTGACATAAAGGTTAGTGCCTTCATTGTCATTTTCTAGTATTTGAAAAAAATTTGTTACCAATTATTTAATCCTTTATTGTACCGAATAATGTATTTTTATTATAATCTGTTATTTTTACAAATTTTAAGTCACCGTCATTTATGCCATGATTTTTAACAAAAACTGGCTGTGCATGTATATTCTTCCCATAAAACTGCTTTTTATCTTTAGTTTTATTCTCAAACAAAACTAAATTATCTTTGTTAATGCTTCTAGAGCTCGCTTTAGATTGAATATTATTTAACAAATCTTGCAAAGACTTTAATCTATCTTTAGCTACAGACAAAGGAATTTTCTCTAAATTCACTGCAGGAGTTCCAGGTCTTTCACTATAAATAAAAGAATATGAATTTGTAAAATTCACATTCTTAACTAAGTCTAATGTTTCTTTAAAGTCCTCATTTGTCTCCTCTGGAAAACCAACTATAAAATCACTTGAAAATTGAATATCTGGTTTAGCTTTTAATAATTTATCAATTAAATTTATATATTTTTTTTTAGTATAATTTCTATTCATTAATTTTAAAATTTTGTCGGAGCCAGACTGCACTGGTAAATGTAATTGAGGCATTAATTTTGGTTCATCTTTAAATATATTAATTATATCATCATTAAAATCATTTGGATGAGATGTTGTAAATCTTATTCTTTCAATTCGATTAAGTTTTGATATCTCTTTAATAAGATCGCTTAAATTATTATTTTCATGTTTATAAGCGCTAACGTTTTGACCCAATAAAATAATTTCTTTAGTACCTAATGATTCAAGCCTTTTTGCCTCTTCTACTATTTCGTAAACAGATCTTGAGTACTCAGGCCCACGAGTATAAGGAACCACACAGAATTTACAAAACTTATCGCACCCTTCTTGTATAGTTATATAACTAGACACTTTATTAGTATTTCGTTTAATTTGATTTAGTTTGTCAAATTTTTCAATTACATTGAATTCATTATTAATTAACTTTCTATTTTGACTTTGAAAGTTTTTAAGTAAATCTGGTAATTTGTGATAAGATTGGGGTCCAACAACAATATCAACATAATTACTTTTTTCAAAAACTAAATTAGACTCTGCCTGAGCAACACAACCTGCAAGCACAATTATTGGTTTCACTTTTTTGTCTCTAAACTTTTTTCTTATTTTACCAACATCCGAATATACCTTTTGATTTGCCTTTTCTCTTATATTGCAGGTATTAAATATAAAGCATTGCGCATCATCTGGTTTGCTTACTTTAGAGTAATTAGCAAATGATAATAAATCAGTAATTCTATTTGAGTCATACTCATTCATTTGACAACCAAAAGTTTTTATATAAAAATTTTTAATCAACTTTTTTCTTTTTGCAGTAAAGTTCTAATCTGTGATCTATTAAATCGTAACCCAATTTTGAAGCAAGCTTTTTTTTAAGTTTCTCAATTTCATCATCTACAAATTCAGTTATTTCACCTGTGTTTACATCTATTAAATGATCATGATGTGTCTCAGTAACTGCTTCATACCTAGATTTTCCAGCTTTAAAATCATGTTTATCAATAATATTATATTCTTCCAGAAGTTTTACTGTACGATAAACAGTTGCAATGCTAATTTTCTTATCAATTTTTATAGCCATTTGATGTATTTGATCAACATCAGGGTGAAATTTAGTATCAGAAACTGTTTCTTCTAATAATTTAACTATAATCCTTCTTTGATCAGTTAATCGAACACCATTTTTTAAACACTTAGTTTCTAAATTAACTGCAAAGGGCGATGGCGATTTTTTAATCATTTTTAAAATGTATATTCATTAATTAAAAATTAAAATAGGTTTTTTACTCTTTGAAAAATCTTTATGCAAATTTTGCATCTTATTAAATGGAAAAATCAAAGGTTTTATCTTCATTTTTCTATTTTTTAAATTTACGTTTGAATAAACGTATCCATTTAATCTTAACGTATCTATCATCTCATATTTTATTAATTTAATTTTATTGTTATTTTTTTGGTATAGAAATTCTTTACCTATATTAAGTAGACAATGAGAATCGATACTTCGGTTTCTTAATAATTGAAAGATATCAAAATAATTGAATTGAAGTATTTTCATATTACTTATTAATTTTAAAGTCTTGAAAAATGTAATAGTATTTCGATATAAAATAGTGTTTTTTATTCCGCAATTAAAAAAAATTGTAAGGTTTTTAGAAAAAAGAATCTTATTTTTAATTAAAAATTTATAAAATAAATTCGGTAGATTTTCTGACTTTTTCATCTTATTTGAATTTATAATTTTCTTTAATGAAGAAAAGAAATAAAATTTCAAATAACTTTCTTTTACATCTATAATTAAAAGTTCTTGTGATTTTTTCATCCTAAGCTTGGTTGTGCTTATTAGTGGGTAATAATATGGATTTATCGAAGTCAGTTAATGAATTGTGATCAATTATTTGTTTTAAGTATAAAACATACTTTTCTCCAATTTCTGAATATGTTGTTAGGTGGTTCGAAAGTTTGATACCATTAATTTCTTTTTTTGAACTTCTCATTTCTGCCCTTAACTCTCTAAATTTTTTGTAAGATTTGTGTGTATTTAAATTTTTTTTATATGCTTTTACTGAAGCTCTTATAATTTGAAATTTTGTGACTTCAAATGTAGCTTCGCTAGATCTCTCTTTTGGTACAAATCCTGATCCAGATCTCCAAGTTCTTTGTCCAAAAAGTGAGTTTCCTTCTAACGCAAATCTTGAAGTTCCCCAGCCGCTCTCATATGCAGCTTGGGCTATTGCTATTGATGGAGGAATAATATCAACTTTTTCAAGTAATTCATTTATATTATTATTTTTAACTCTGTATTGCTTGAATTTTGCCTCTAACCATTTTTTTTCTCTTTGAGAAATTGAATTTGCGTTTGCTAAAAATTTTATTTTTTTTCTAATTAGAAGTATCTTCTGATTTTCAGATAAAACTAATGGTAAAACAACTTGTATAAATACCTGCTTTCTCTGACTGATGCTATCTAGTTCATTTATACCTCTAGGTAATTGAGTAAAGAATACTGGTTTAACTGGTTCTCCATTTCTAATTTCTTTTAAATCATATTTTAATTCTTCAAATAATGCCAATAAGCTTCTCGCAGGCGGAGTGTTATACCCTCTTGTGTCTTTTTGAGAAAAGAATCTATTATTCATATCTTCAATTTCATTAGAATTGTTGCTATCTATGCTTTTAGTTATTGTATAAGTAGATTTTACTAATGAAGTGTTTGTCTGAATAAAACCTGGTAGTAATACAAAAGCAAAAACTACAGAGACTAATGCGCCTGCTTGTAATAAATTCGTAGCATAAATTTTTTTAAGTTCGCTTTTTGATAGTTTTGGTGTTAGATCTTTTGGTAGTTCTATTCCACTTTTAAGTAGTATTAATTCTAATTGCTTTATTGTTAACTTACGGCCTCTATCTCTATAAAATTGATACTCTTCTACTTCATGCTTTTCAGCGGTTTCAATTAAGCTTTCGATATAACTATAATTAACTTTCATCAAAATTTAATGCTTCTACTGAATTAACCTCTGGAACATAATGTTTAATCATTCTTTCGACACCGTGTTTCAAAGTTATCGTAGAACTTGGACAACCAGCGCATGCTCCTTTTAATAAGACTTCGGCAACACCATTTTTATAATTTTTTAATTGAATATCCCCTCCATCCATAGCAACTGCTGGTCTGATTTTTTCATTTAAGACTTGCTCAATTCTGATCGATATCTCGTCTTGAAAATTATTTTCATTTTTAAAAACAAATTTTTCCCCACCTTTTTGAACGTTGCTTCCCATAATACTCAAAATTTGTGGTAAAATATTTGTCCACTCTGAAGATTTTTTTTTTTTTATTGATATAAAATTTTTATCAATAAAAATTAATTCTATAAAATCGATTTTAAATAAATCATCAACAAGTTTTATTTTTGAATTCTTATCTTTTCTAAGAAATTCTCGAGATCCGTCTGAAATTTCAAACTCAAATACAAACTTTTTAGTTTCTGGATTAGGAGTATCTACTACGTTTATCATAATTACTTTTTTTAACAATTCTTTATAAGATTGCAACCCTTATGCTATTAAATCGATATCTTTTTCTTGCAAACTTCCAGGTACAATTACAATTGGTATGGATAACTCCTTAATTTTTTTACCAGTTAAGGCTTTTATGATTGGTCCTGGATCATCACTGTTGGGGGCAGAAGCTAATACTAAAAATCTTATATCTTGATCCTGATTTAATAGCTTAACTACTTCCTCTGGTCTATTTCCAATTTTAATAATAATTTCTGATTCAATTTTGAACCTCTCTTTAATTTTTTGTGACCAATTTCTACAAATTTTTTTAGCCTCGCTAGTAGCTTCTTGTTCTATTAAATTTTCTATTTTCGCCCATTGAGCATTAATTGCCGGATCAACTACATATAAAAGAGAAAGTTTACCATCGGTATGCAATGCTCTGTTAGCTGCAAAATATATTGCATTACTTAATTCTTTACTCTCATCAATAATAACTAAAAATTTTTTTTTCATCAAATTAATCCAATTGTATTTTTAATTTTCACTAAATTATCGTTAGCAATTTTATTAGCTTTTCTTTCACTTGTATCTAAAATTTTTTCTATGAAAGCCTTATCTTTTTGAATTTCTTTTATCTTATTGCTAATTGGACTTATTTTATCAATCATTACATCAATTAATTTATTTTTAAAAATGGAGAAAGTTTTACCATCATACTCTTTTATAATTTCCTTTACATTTTTATCCTGCAAACTTGCATAAATGGAAATTAAATTTTTTGCTTCAAAGCGCTTTGAATTTTCATCTAATATGTTTAATTTAATTGGTTCGTTGTCAGTTTTGGCTTTTCTAATTTTTTGTGTAATTTGATCATTACTATCTTTGAGATTAATTCTAGATGAGTCTGAAGGATCTGATTTGCTCATTTTTTTTGTACCATCTCTTAGACTCATTATCCTAGAGACATTTGTAGGTATAATTGGCTCTGGAAGTTTAAAAAAATCTTTAACTTTAAAATCGTTGTTAAATTTTTGTGCAATATCTCTACAAAGTTCTAAATGCTGTTTTTGATCTTCTCCTACCGGCACATGAGTTGCGCCATAGATTAGTATATCAGCAGTCATTAGAACAGGATAAGTATACAATCCAATGCTTGCTTTTTCTTTATTCTCTCCAGCTTTTTCTTTGAACTGTGTCATCCTATTTAACCAACCTAACCTTGCCACACAATTTAGAATCCATGCTAATTCTAAATGAGCTGAAACTCTTGATTGTCTAAAAATTATATTTTTTTCATTATCTAAGCCGGACGCTAAAAATGCAGCAGTTGTCTCAAATATATGATTTTTAATTTCTGCCTGATTATAATCTGTTGTTATAGCGTGATAGTCAGCCAACATATATAAACAGTCAAATTTATTTTGTAAGCTAACAAAATTTTTTATTGCCCCCAGATAGTTACCTAAATGCAAATTTCCAGTTGGTTGTATCCCGGATAAAATTCTATTTTTTTCCATAATATCTAAATACTTTTTATTCTAAAATCACGTATGCTGAAAGACCTAAACAATAGTGAAAGAGCAAAATAAACTATAATAGATGATGAAATAATAAAAATTAAATAAAAAAGTTTATAAATATCAGCAGTTTGAAATTTATAAGAGAAATAAAAAAATTGGAAATAGAGTATTGACGCCATAATTAAAGTACATACAAAAATTTTTGAAAATCTCTCAATAAATATTTTGTCAAACTCGTAAAAATTGTCTTTTTTTAAAAAAAATTTATAGATAAATATTGAAATCCAACAAGAAATAGTAGTTCCGAAAGCAATTGATATAAATCCTATTTTATTAAAAAATAAGATACTTATAAAAATATTCAAAATAACTGTTATTATTGAAACATGGAAAGGAAATTTTGTATTTCCTCTTGCAAAATAAAAATTGGAATATAATTTTAATAATGAGAAAGCTGGTAGACCATATCCAAAAACTTTTAGCGCTCTTGATGTTTGTTTAATACTTTCATCATCAAAGGATCCATATCCAAATAAACAAGAAATAATTTGTTCTGAACCAATTATTAGTCCAGCGGCAGCGGGTGCTGAAAGAAAAAGTGAAAGTTCTACTGATCTATTTTGTAAAAATTTTACAATCTTTTCTGATTTGCTTTTTAGGCTTTTTGACAAAACTGGTAAAATCACCGTACCTACAGCAATACCCGTAAGCGCTAGTGGAAGTTGGTAAACTCTATCAGCATAATACAAATAAGAAACTGCACTAGATTGAAATGATGCGATAATAGTGCCTACTAAAATATTTATCTGCATAATTCCGGAAGAAAATATACTAGGCAATATCCTTTTAAAAAAATCTTTTATATTTTTTAAATATATAAAATTAAAGCCTAATTTAGGTATAAAATATTTTCTCGTGCAAAATACTAAAATCAAGAACTGAACAATACCAGCAAAAAAGACAGCTAATGACATATAATGTACAAATGATTTGTCATAAGCACTTGATATAAAAATAGAGATTATAAAAAAAATATTTAATATAATAGGAGCTGCAGCTGAGGCAGCAAATTTATTATTTGAATTTAGTATAGCTGATAAAAAAGATGAAAGTGAAACAAATAATAAAAAGGGGAATGTAATTCTACTTAATGTCTTTGCCACTTCGAATTTATTAGGATCCTCTACAAAACCAGGAGAAATAATAAACATTACTCCACCCATAAAAATTTCACATAAGAATACAAGTCCTAAAAGTATTATTAATAAAAAATTGAAAATTGAGTTTGCAAATAAATATGACTGTTTTTTATTTTTAAATTTTGTATACATTGGAATAAAAGCTGAATTAAAAGAGCCCTCTGCAAAAAGACGCCTAAAAGTGTTTGGAAGTCTGAATGCTACAAAAAAAGCATCTGCTAAATAGGATGTGCCAATAAAAATAGCTATCAAAATGTCTCTTAAATAACCAAGAATTCTACTTATTATGGTTAGACCGCCAAATGACCCTACAGATTTCAAAATATTCATTTAATTATTGTTTTACAGAAAAATTCATCTAAATTAAAAGCTTATCTCTAAAGATTTAGGCAATTCTTTGAAATGAATAAGAAAGATAATATAGAAAAATATAGCGATAAAGAAGCTCTGGATTTTCATACTGGGGGAAAACCAGGAAAGATAGAAATTATATCCTCAAAAGACTTAGCAACGCAAAGGGATTTGGCTTTAGCATACTCTCCAGGAGTAGCTGTGCCATGTATAGAAATTTCTAAAAATGAGCAAAGTGCATATGACTATACAAGTAAAGGTAATTTAGTTGCTGTTATAAGTAATGGAAGTGCAATATTAGGATTAGGAGACTTGGGTGCACTAGCCTCGAAACCAGTAATGGAAGGGAAGTCAGTTTTATTTAAAAGATTTGCAGATATCGACTCAATAGATATTGAAATAGATTCAAAAGACTCTAATGAAATTATAAATTGTATAAGTAAAATTTCAAAAACTTTTGGTGGTATTAATTTGGAAGATATTGCTGCGCCAGACTGTTTCATAATAGAAGAAAAGCTAAAACAACTGGTGGACATTCCAATTTTTCATGATGACCAACATGGAACTGCTATTATTACTACCGCTGGATTAATAAATGCATTAGATATAGCGAAAAAAGACATTAAGAAAGTTAAGATAGTCGTTAATGGAGCTGGAGCATCAGCAATAGCTTGCACTGAGTTATTTAAAAATAGTGGGGTGCCGAACGAGAATGTAATCATGCTTGACAGGAAGGGTGTTATCTACAGAGATAGACCTGGCAAAATTGATCAATGGAAATCTAAACACGCAATAAATACTAAACACCGTACATTAGAAGATGCAATTAAAAATGCTGATGTTTTTCTTGGATTATCCGCAAAAGACGTGCTGAAACCTGAAATGGTAAAATCGATGGCAAAAAATCCAATTATATTTGCATGTGCAAATCCTGATCCTGAAATAAAACCAGAGCTAGTTCATCAAATCAGAAGTGACGCCATTGTAGCCACAGGCCGTTCAGATTACCCAAATCAAGTTAATAACTTGATTGGATTTCCATATATATTTAGAGGCGCTCTTGATGTGAGAGCAAAAACAATTAATGAAGACATGAAAGTAGCTGCAGCAAACGCAATTGCAAAATTAGCTCGTGAAGATGTGCCAGATGAAGTAGTAGTTGCTTATGGCGGAGAAAGACCACAATACGGTAAAGATTATATAATCCCATCGACTTTCGATCCAAGGCTTATAACTTCAATACCCATTGCTGTTGCAAAAGCTGCAATAAAAAGTGGTGTTGCACAAAAACCAATTAAGGATTTTTCAATTTATGAGCAGCAATTGGCTGAGAGACTTGATCCTTCAATGAATTTTATGAAAACGATTAACTCACTGATTAAAAGTAAGACAAAAAAAATAGTGTTTGCTGAGGGTGAAGATCCGGAAAGTTTAAAAGCAGCTGTAGCTTTCAAAAATAGCGGATTAGGTGAACCAATTTTAATAGCAAATGAGGAGAAGCTTAAAAATACATTTAAAAAAATTGGTTTAAACGAAAACTATAAAATTCAAGTTACAAATTCTACTGATAAAGATAAATCTAAAAAATATATTAATTATCTTTACAAAAAATTACAAAGAAAAGGTGTATTAGAAGCTGAGTGTAATAAGCTTGTTAAAACGGACCGCGTAACATGGGGTTCGTGTATGGTTGCTTGTGGCGATGCCGATGGGATGGTAGCTGGTAATACAAGGCATTATGCTGCAACTGTAGATAAATTAATGCAATCTATAGGTTCACGTGATGACGAAATTGTTTTTGGGTTATGTGTTTTTGTTAATAGAGGGAGAACAATCGTAATCGCTGACACAAATGTTATTGAATACCCAACATCTGAAGAACTTGCATCAATAGCAAAATCGTCCGCGAGAGTAGCAAAACTTCTTGGATTAGATCCGAAAATTGCTTTTTTATCACATTCAACTTTTGGGCAACCAGAAACAGATAGAACTAAACGAATATCTAAAGCAGTCGAAATGTTAAAAGATGAGAAAGTAGATTTTTTATTTGATGGCGAGATGCAACCAGATGTAGCACTAAACAATAAATATAAAGGTACTTATTCTTTTTCTGAGATTGTAGGTAGTGCAAATGTTTTAGTAATGCCCTCAATACATGCGGCTGCAATTTCTATAAAAATGTTGAAAGAACTTTCTCGTGGTAAGGTATTTGGACCATTGCTAATTGGTCTAGCTCAACCAATTGAGGTTGCCCCGCTAAGATCTTCAAGTTCTGAAATCTTAAATTTAGCTTCCATAGCAGCTTATTCCTCTGAAATTATTAAATATTAATTTTTTAATCTTTGATTGTTTGTTAGATCAGAAATTAAAAAAATACTTGAAACAACTTCTTCAACATCATTGATCTGATTTGCTTCATTGATAACAAGTTTTCTTTCTTCCTCATTCCTTGCGATTCCAAAAATATAAATATTTTGATTTACTGTCGTAACCTGAAAATTCGCTGATTTTATATTTTTATCGCTTACTAACGCAACTTTTAATTGTGATGTAATGAGTATATCTTTTGCCTTATCTTTCCAGGTCGTTTCATCTTTGACCGTTATATTATTTTGAACAGACCTTACGCCATCTGTCTCCCATGCTAATTTGGTCATTAAAATCTTTTCATCTATAGAATTAACTTCTCCTTTAATAAAAAATCTTCCATCTAATGATTTACCTTTCACAACTAAAAAATATTTTTTATCTGTCTCAGTGACTTTAAATTTGAATGACTTCTCTATTATATTATCGTCTACAATTGTTCCAAAAGTCCTTGGGTCTTCCGAAATTTGTACTCCTGTTTTAATAACTCCGACAGTCGCTGTACCTATGACAGGTACACAACTGTAAAAAACAAAAAGTATTGGAATTATTTTTAATAATTTATTCATTTAGTAATTTAATAACTTTTTCATATATACTTTTTTTGCGCAAATTATATTTATTACCTAAATATTCAGATATATCTTTTGACTTCATTTTACCAATCAATAATTTAATTTCTGCTACGATATCAACAGGATTATATTGTTTTTGTTCAGAAAAATTATTATCTACTAAAAGGGTTAATTCCCCTTTATTATTTTTTTCAATATACCTTTGAAGTCTGTCTACTTTATCCCTAATATAAGTTTCATGAAGCTTTGTTATTTCTCTTGCTATAAAAAATTCCATATCATAAAAATGTTTAACAATTATTTTGTGATATTTTTTTAAATCTCTTGAAGGTATAAAAAAAATTAAAACTGCATTGATTTTTTTTAATTTAATTAAATATCTTTCAGCCTCAGTAAGTTTCTTTGGAAGGAATCCGGCAAAATGAAAATTTTCTTGAAAACCTGATACGCTATAAGCCGCAATAGGCGCTGAAACACCAGGTACTGGAAAAATATTAATGTTATTTTTATGCACCGCTGTAATTAAACTTTTTCCTGGATCGGAAATTGACGGTGTTCCAGAGTCCGACACCAAAGATATTATTTTTCCCTTTTTTAAATCTTCAATAATTTTATCTTTTATTTTAGTCTCATTAAACTTATGATAACTCACTAACTTTTTTGATATTTTAAAATAATTTAGAATTTTTAATGTATTTCTAGTATCTTCACACAGTATATAGTCTGAATTAGAAATTGTAACTTTGGCTCTAGATGTTATATCGTTGAGATTGCCAATTGGTAGACTAACGATGTATAATCCACCCTTTAAAATGTTTTTTTGCATAAATTTATTAATAGCTCAAATACGATCATAACATGAAGGCGATTAAATATATCTTATTTTTTTACCTTGTAGTTTTTTTCTCGGTTACTGCTCACGCTAAAAAAGACAAGTTAAGAATTGGAGCAATCTTACCTCTTTCAGGCAAATACAGTGATATTGGAGTTAGAGTAATGAATACAATTCAATTGACCATATTTGAATTAGATAATTTAGATATTGAAATATATCCTTACGATACAAAAAGTTCAAAAGAAGGTGCTAAAAACGCCTACCTAAAAGCAAGAGAAAAAAATTTAAATATATTTATCGGACCGATAACCTCAGAGTCATTAGAAGAAATTAAAAATCTGAAAGATTTTCAAAATTCATTTTTCTTTTCATTTAGTAATAAAGAAACAAAAATACCATCAAATGTATTAAATTTTGGTGTGAATTTATCTTCAGAAATCAAAGCATTGGATAACTTTCTAAAAAAAAGAAGTGATAAAATTGTTTATTTTGCTAAAGAGAACAATTTTTCAAAACTTACATTGGAACAGTTAAAGTCTAAGGTGAAGATAAAGAAAAAATATTTTTACAAAAATTTTAACGAAATTAAATTAAGATCATTACAAGCAACTAATTTTAATTATCGAAATAAAAAGCATTTAGATCAAATCAAAAAATTGAAAGCAACTGGAGATGAGGGTGACGCAAATTATGCAAAAGAATTAGAGAAACACGATACTAGAGAGGGTGTTAATTATAGACGTGTATTTATACCAAATTATAACAACGAGCTTATTGCATCAATTTCTTTTTTTGATTTTTACGACGTGAATTATAAAACTGTTCAATTCATTACATTAAACCAATGGTTTAACAAAAATTTATTATTAGAACCATCATTAGAAAATATTATTTTTCCATCTATTAATCTCAATGCTTTTGAAAAATTAAATAAAAAATATAAAAAAGTTTACGGGAGTAATATTGAAAATATTGAAATTTTAGCATTTGATATTGTCCCTTTAATTGCATCGACGTGGTTTAATAAAAAAGAAAATTATTTAAGAATTGAGGATTTTCAAAAATCTACTTTTAAAGGTGAGATTGGAAAATTTAAAATTGAAAAAAATAAAGTAAATCACGAATTACAACTCTATAAAATAAAAAAAGGTAAATTCATAAAAGTTAAGAAAACTTAAAATATTTCTTAATTTTTTTAAAAGCCTCATATCTATGTGAGATTTTTTGCTTTTCTCTTTTTTTTAATTCACCAAAAGTTTTTTTTTGACCATAAGGAATAAATATTGGATCGTATCCAAAGCCATTTTTTCCTTTTGCTGGAAATACAATCCTTCCCTTAATTCTTCCTATAAACTCTCTCGACGTTCCATCTGGAAGTGCTATCGATAAGCAACATACAAAATTTGCTTTTGAATTTAACTTATTTTTTTTTTTTAACTTTTTATAAACTTTTTGAATTGCCAAATTAAAATTTTTTGTTCTTCCTGCCCATCTAGCTGAATAAATACCTGGTTGATTATTTAATTCTGATATCTCAATACCTGAGTCGTCAGAGATACATACAATGTTACTTGATTTAGCGCCATAAAGAGATTTGATTTTTGCATTAGCCTGAAAGGTTTTTCCATTTTCAATAGGTTCTTTCATGTTAAAATCTTTGGGTTTAAAATAACGAATTTTTCGTGGTAACAACTCTTTGATCTCCTTAAATTTACCAGGATTATTTGTAGCTATTAAAATTTTCTTTGCGGATTTTAAAATTTTAAACTTATTCACTTAATATTTTTTTTTGATATTTTATTATTTCAGATATTGTGTCTTTTGCTTTAATCAACATTTCATTAAATTGTTTTTCGCTACATGCCTCTTTTTCTGATGTTAATTGTATTTCTATTAAATCTTGTGAACTATTAATTACAAAATTTGCATCCACATCAGCTGTACTATCTTCTTCATAATCTAAATCTATAAGGTGATCACCATTCACGTAACCGCTACTTATCGCTGCAATTTGATTTTTAATTGGATTAGTATTTATTATTTTTTTACTTTGCATGATTTTAATACATTCTACTAATGCTACGTATCCGCCGGTTATAGATGCAGTCCTTGTTCCTCCATCTGCTTGGATCACATCGCAATCAATTGTTATCAAATTTTCTCCTAATATGCTTAAATCAACTGAAGATCTTAATGCCCTTCCTATTAATCTTTGAATTTCAGAAGTTCGACCTGAAATTTTTCCAACGGACGCCTCTCGTCTCATTCTCTCGTTTGTTGATCTTGGTAACATGCCATACTCAGCCGTTATCCATCCTTTACCACTACCCTTAAGCCATTTTGGTAGTTTGCCTTCAAAAGAAGCTGTGCAAATGATTTGGGTATTTCCTAATTTGATTAAACACGAGCCATCTGCATTTTTAATGTTATTTTTAACTATTTCGAGGGGTCTTATCTCAAAATTTTTTCTATTTTTTCTTGTCATTTGAACTTGGATTTTTTTAAACCATCATTATATATCCTTTTAACAGATTAAATATACATTATGACTGACAAAAATGATGAAAAAAAGTCCCCTTCACCAAAGGATAATGAAATTAGCCCAAAAAACTTAGCTGGAAACGATGATAATCATAGTGAAAAAAAAATAAAAGAACTTAATGATAAACTTTTACGTGCTTTAGCCGAAAGCGAGAATCTAAGAAAAAATCATGAAAAAGAGAAAGAAGATATTATTAAGTTTGGAGCATCGACGTTTGCTTTACAAATTTTAGCACTTACTGACAATTTACATCGAGCGTTCAATATTTTTAAACAAAACGATAAATTCAAAACCGCTGAATTTAAAGAAATTTTAGAGGGTGTGGAAATTATTGAAAAAGATTTAGAAAGCACTCTAAAACAAAACAATATAAACTACATTAAATGCTTAGGACTAAAATTCGATCCTAATTTCCATCAGGCAGTTGGGCAGAAGGAGAGCGATAAAGAAGAGGGTACTATAATTGAAGAAGTCCAAAAAGGTTATACACTATACGAAAGATTATTGAGACCTTCTATGGTATATGTAGCTAAAAACCCCAAAAAATAAGTATTTTCTAATAAAAAAAATTTATTTATTGCCTTGTAAAACTCAAGATAATTACCACATCATACATTATTAAGGAGAATATTATGACTAGAATTATAGGAATTGACTTAGGCACAACTAATTCATGTGTTGCCGTCATGGATGGCAAAGAAGCTAAAGTTATTGAAAACGTTGAAGGAGCAAGAACTACCCCTTCAGTTGTTGCATTTACTGATAATGAAAAGCTTGTTGGAATGTCGGCTAAAAGACAAGCAGTAACTAATCCAGAAAATACTTTGTATGCCGTAAAAAGATTAATTGGTAGAAAATTTGATGGGGCAGCAGTTAAGAAAGATATTGATAGCCTTCCTTATAAAATTATAAAATCAGAAAATGGAGATGCTTGGGTTGAGGCTAAAAATAACAAATATTCACCAAGTCAGATTTCAGCATTTGTACTTCAAAAAATGAAAGAAACTGCGGAAAAATATTTAGGTTCTGAAGTAAAAAAAGCAGTTATAACAGTTCCTGCTTACTTTAATGACTCTCAAAGACAAGCAACGAGAGATGCCGGAAAAATTGCAGGACTAGAAGTTGAAAGAATTATTAATGAGCCAACTGCGGCTGCATTAGCATATGGTTTAGACAAAAAGAAAGCTAAAACTGTTGCTGTTTACGATTTAGGTGGTGGAACATTTGATATATCTATACTTGAACTTGGAGATGGTGTGTTTGAAGTTAAATCCACTAATGGTGATACAGCCCTAGGTGGCGAGGATTTTGATACTAAGATAGTAAATTATCTTGCTGATGAATTTAAAAAAGATAATGCGATTGATTTAAAACAAGATAAATTAGCTTTACAAAGATTGAAGGAAGCTGCTGAAAAAGCAAAAATTGAATTATCATCTTCTGCACAAACAGAGATTAATCTACCTTTTATTACTGCAGACAAGTCGGGACCAAAACATTTAACTCTAAAACTAACTAGAGCTAAATTAGAGTCAATTGTCTCCGAGTTAATTGAAAAAACAATAGGTCCTTGCAAAACAGCTTTGAAAGATGCTGGTATGTCAGCTGGGGAAATTGGCGAGGTGATTCTTGTTGGTGGTATGACAAGAATGCCAAAGATCGTGGAAACCGTCAAAAACTTCTTTGGAAAAGAACCTAGCAAAAGCGTTAACCCAGATGAAGTTGTGGCCATGGGTGCAGCAATTCAAGCAGGTGTATTACAAGGCGATGTTAAAGATGTTTTATTGCTAGATGTAACTCCTCTATCACTTGGAATAGAAACATTAGGCGGAGTGGTTACAAAACTAATTGAAAAAAATACGACTATACCAACAAAAAAAAGCCAAGTATTTTCTACAGCTGAAAATAATCAACCAGCCGTGTCTATCAGGGTATTTCAAGGTGAAAGGGAAATGGCAGCTGATAACAAGCTGCTTGGTAATTTTGAATTAACTGGAATACCGCCAGCACCAAGAGGAGTCCCGCAGATTGAAGTAACTTTTGATATAGACGCAAACGGCATTGTAAGTGTTTCAGCAAAAGACAAAGGAACTGGAAAGGAACAAAAAATTCAAATTCAGGCTTCAGGTGGACTATCTGACGAAGAAATCGAAAAAATGGTCAAAGATGCTGAAGCAAATAAAGAAGCTGACAAAAAGAAAAGAGAAGAAGTCGATGCAAAAAATCAAGCAGATTCATTAGTAGCATCTACTGAGCAAAGTTTAAAAGAGCATGGAACTAAAATTAGCAAAGAAGAGAAGGCAACTATTGAGAAAGACATTCAGGCATTAAAAGATGCTATTAAATCAGACAAAGTCGAGGATATTAAATCTAAAACTCAAACTTTAGTTCAGTCTTCAATGAAGCTTGGTGAGGCAATTTATAAGGAACAACAAGCAAAAACTGGTAAGGCTGGAGCTAAACCCGAAGGTCAAACGACATCTGGAAACGATAAAAAAGATGATGTTGTAGACGCTGAATATGAAGAAGTAAAAGACGATAAAAAAGATAGCGCGTAAATTACTTAACGTTGAGGATCAAAAATGGCTAAAGCCGATTATTACGAAACTTTAGGCGTTAGCAAAAGTGCTTCAAAAGACGAAATCAAATCAGCATACAGAAAATTAGCTATGAAATATCACCCTGATAGAAATCCTGGTGATAAGAGTGCTGAAATGAAGTTCAAAGAAGCTTCTGAGGCTTATCAAATACTATCTGATCCACAAAAAAAAAGTAGTTATGATCAATTTGGGCATTCTGCTTTTCAAAATGCAGGAGGGGGTGGATTTAGCGATTTTGGTGGATTTGACTCCGATGCATTTTCCGACATCTTTGATGACTTCTTTGGCGACTTTATGGGATCTAGTAGAGGTCGTGGAAGAAAAGGATCACGGGCAAACAGAGGATCAGATTTAAAAATAAATGTTCGTGTGACCTTGGAGGAAGCTTACAGCGGAAAAAAATCAAGTTTTAATATAAATTCTGCCGAGAAGTGTGGTGAATGTTCAGGATCTGGAGCAGCTACAGGATCAAAAGCCATGTCATGTGGTACTTGCGATGGTTACGGTAAGGTCAGATCAAGACAAGGTTTTTTTACTGTTCAACAGACCTGTCCAGATTGTAGGGGTGAAGGTGAAGTGATTAGTAAGCCCTGCAAAGATTGCAGAGGTGCAGGAATCGTGAAAACAAAGAAGACTTTATCTATCACTATACCTAAAGGTGTCGATGATGGAACGAGGATTAGATTAGCTGGTAAAGGTGATGCTGGTTACAGAGGCGGAACTAATGGAGATTTGTATGTTTACATTAGTGTCGTAAAACATGATATTTTTCAGAGAGAAGAGGAAAATTTATATTTTGAACTACCTATATCACTAGCTGATGCAAGTTTGGGAACTTCAATCGAAGTGCCAAGTATTGACGGAACAAAAGCAAATGTAAAAATACCAGCTGGTACACAATCAGGAAAACAGCTAAGATTAAAAAGCAAAGGTATGCCAATGCTAAGAAGCTCAGGCTTTGGAGATCTATATCTACAAATCAAAGTTGAAACTCCCATATCATTAAATAAAGAGCAAAAAGAATTACTTGAAAAATTTAGAAAATTGGAAGATTCTAAAAATAATCCTGAAAATCAAAGTTTTTTCAAAAAAGCTAAAAAATTTTGGGAAAATATTAATTGATGAAAAAAATTAAAGTTAGTATCAGTGGCGGTCTAGGTCGAATGGGCTCCTTATTAGTAAAGAGAGTAAAAAGAGAAAATTCAATTAAATTAGTAAGTGTCACAGAACAAAGAAAAATAAAAAGGGGAAATTTAGTTTATGAGAGAAATTCAATAGAGTCCCTTGGAAATTCAGATGTCATTATAGATTTCACTAGACCTAAGTGTACTATGGAAATTCTAAAAATTGCTGTAAAGCTTAAAAAAAAAATTATAATTGGCACAACAGGATTTTCTGCTGCTCAAAATAAAATGATTGCAAGAGCTGCTAAAAAAACAGCAATTTTAAAATCTGGTAATATGAGCTTGGGAATAAATATAATGAAATTTTTGAGTAAAATATTATCAAATAAAATCATCAAAAAATTTCAAATTGAAATCCACGATGAACATCACAGACATAAAGTTGATTATCCCTCTGGAACTGCTTTAATGTTAGGAGAGTCGATTGCTGAAGGAAGAAATACAAATTTGAGAAAATTAAAAGGTAAAATATTCCTTAATAAAAAAGGAAAAGTAACTAGAAACAAGATAAACTTTTTTATTAGAAGAATAGGGAATGCTCGGGGAATACATTCGGTAATATTTAGAACGTCCCAAGAAATTATTGAAATTAAACATACTGCTAAAACTCGAGATATATTTGTCGACGGAGCTATAGATGCTGTTAAATGGATATCAAAAAAAAGAAGTGGTTTGTATAACATGTACGATGTATTAAAAATTCGTGATCAATAAGTCTGAAAAACTTAAACGAGCAAAAGCAATACAAAAAATTTTAAATAAAATTTATCCTCAAACACCATCACCATTAGATCACAAGGATAATTTTACACTACTAATATCGGTACTCTTGTCAGCTCAATGCACAGATGTAAATGTAAATAATGTAACTAAAGATATTTATCCAAAATATAACAGGCCAATACATTTTGTGAAACTTGGAAGGAAAAAAATTGAAAAATTAATTAAAAAAATTGGATTATTTAGAAATAAATCTAAAAGTGTTTATTTACTATCTAAAATACTTGTCGAGAAATATAATGGACGAGTTCCTAACACTTTTGAAAAGCTTGAAGAATTACCAGGTGTTGGGCATAAAACAGCTAGTGTGGTCATGTCTCAGGGTTTTGGATTTCCAGCATTTCCAGTAGATACACATATACATCGATTAGCGCAAAGATGGAGATTAACGAGTGGAAAAAATGTAGTTCAAACAGAGAGTGATCTAAAAGAGTTATTCCCGAAAGGAAGCTGGAATAAATTACATTTGCAAATTATTTTTTATGGGAGAGAGTATTGTACTGCAAGAGGATGTAATGGCCTAATATGTAAAATTTGTAAATTAGTTAACGCTGATAGAAAAAAAGCCATAAAATTTAAAAAAGCTTAATTATAATTTTTGCTTTTTCATTCAAAAATTGATTAAATAACATAAGATATTATGTGTGGTAGATACGTTATTAGAAAACCTGTTACTAGTACAAACAAAATAGTTCATAAAAATGAGAGTGTGGATGATAATGAAAATTTTAATGCCTATCCAACCTCACTTCTTCCAATAATTAAAGCGAATGAAAACGAAATAATATTAACGAATTTTATTTGGGGTTTGGTACCTAGCTGGTCTAAAAAAATGTCGGATTTTAAACCTTTAAATAATGCTCGATTAGAAACGGTTACAGAAAAAATAACTTTTAAAAATTTATTAAATAAAAATAGATGTGTAATACCTGCCAGTGGATATTACGAATGGAAAAAAGATGAAAATAAAAAAAAAACGCCTCAATACATTTACAAAAAAGATAACACAAATCTTTATTTTGCAGGTCTATATCAAAAAAATGAAAATCTCGAGTTCACAATAATTACCCGAGAAGCGTCAAGTGAGTTGAAAAATATTCATTCAAGAATGCCTGTTGTACTTGAAGAAAAAGATATATTAAAATATTTGAATATAAAAACTGATTTTTTGACCATGATAAATAACATTGAGCTGCCAAATCTTAGCTTTCATCCAGTATCAAAAGATGTAAATAATCCTGATAACAATAGAGAAAACCTAATAAATCAAATTTGATGCACAAAGTAGTCGGAATAGGAAATGCAATAATAGATTTAATTTGCAAAGTCTCGGACGATTTTATATCCCAAAATAAATTAGAAAAAAGCACAATGAAACTCATTTCAGACATTGAGCTAGAAAATATTTTAAAAAATTTAAAAGTTGAACAATCTATAGCCGGTGGTTCAGTTGCAAATTCAATAGTTGGTCTTTCTCATCTTAAAAATGATGTTGCATTTATCGGCAAAGTTAATGACGATACGTTTGGTAAAATGTATGAGGAAAGTTTAATTTTAAAAGATGTTAATTATTATTATCAAAGAAAAAAGGAGGAATTTCCAACTGGGGTTTGCATTGTATTAATAACTCCTGATGCAGAACGTACAATGTGTACACATCTTGGTGTAGCGGGTAAAATAAGTGAAAAAGATATAAATGAAAAAGCAATTAAGAATTCTGAGATTACATTTTTAGAGGGTTATCTTTGGGATAAAGGTGATCCAAAGAAAGCATTTGATAAAGCCATTTCACTTTCAAATAAATCTGTAATGTCATTATCAGATAAATTTTGTGTTGATAGACATAAGGCTAATTTTTTAGAACTGGTTAAATATAAACTAGATATAATATTTGCTAATGAACAAGAAATTATGTCATTAATCGATGCAAAGTCTTTTGCCGATGTCATAGAATTTGGTAAAAGTTTGAACAAAATCTTGGTTATTACTCGTGGTGAAAAAGGAAGTCTTTCAATCAAAAATGGAAATTTGTATGAATGCGATAGTAAAAAAAATATCGAAGTTAAAGATCTTACTGGTGCAGGAGATTTATTTGCAGCAGGCTATCTTCATGGTTTCATAAATAAGAGTGAGGAAAAAGCATGTTTAGAAAAAGGTAATGAATTAGCATCAAAAATTATACAAAAAATTGGAGCTAGATTAATTTAATATTTTGAATTAAAATCCAGGAGTGTCCAAAAAGAAAAATAAACTAATTTTTTTAGGCGTTGGAAGCTTATCTGTAGTTGCTCTATTAATAATTTTCCTAACTACAAATCAATCTCATTTCAGAGCTGGTGATAATGTTAATATTAATAAATTTCTTAAAATAGATAGTACAAAATATAAATTTAGTGATTACAGTAAAATTATCGGACAAAATGTAGTGCCTTGGGATAATAGAAAAGCTAGTCTACCTAAAGATATGACAGATGTTAAATCAATTGATGTCTTTTATAAAAAAAAACCTGCTAAAATTTTAGTGTACAAAGTTAAAAATACAGATGATATTGTAATTCGTCTTACAGTCGGTGTTATTGGTAAAAAAAATCTAAATCTCAGATGTGATGAGTTTCTAGCAACTATGCCTTCAAATTTTTTTAAATCTGAAAATATAAAAAGAGACTCTCCTGATTTTAGTGTAATGAAAATGATTTTCTATACCTTCTCAAAAGATTTTAAAAATAGAAGAGTTACTGGCAGGTGTATATCTAGTAAAGGAAGAATGGATATTTCTGAGCAGCCTGGCTATTCATTTATTAATATATCCAAAAAAGATGTTTCGTGGGCAAAGAGTGTTACTCCAAAAAAACTTATCACATGCAAATACACTAGGATGGTGGATGAGGGAAGATTTAAAAAAGAGTACAGCTTTTTAAAAAAAAGTAAAGGAGCTAAGTTTTTTGATGATGTTAAAGAGATTAAATTTTATATAGATGAGACATTAAAAAAACTTACATTTTATGAAAATGATCTTTACGCAGGTAAAACCATTAGGTTTGATCAAAACTTTATAGAAGTTGAAAGAGTTAACAAAAAACAAAGATCAACAAGACTCTATAAGATTGACAGAATTACGGGTGAAATAATTATGATTTACTCAGGTTCAAATAATGATGCAGGTAAATGGTATATAAATAACAATTTTAGATGGGTTTATAGTGGAAATTGCAATTCACTAAGCACAACTAAAAGAAAATTTTAATATTTTATATAATTTACACATATTTTGTTGAAACTAGGACAATCTATCTTTTGAAATAAGTTTAATTTCTTTATAGAAAGCCATCGTGATTAAAATAGTTAATGAAATTAAGCAATTCGTAAAAGAATTTGACTATTCTTTATTGGATCCAAATCAAGAAGATAAGGGTCTTTACAAAGTAATTGAAAACTCGAATTTTTTAGATTTCCTGAAAACTATAACCGAGATTGATGTTTACTCGCAAGATATTGCTGAAGAATTTAAAAATGAAGACGCTGTCACTGGATTATCAAGTATTAAAATTTTAAAATCAGCTCTAAATCACAAATCGTATTTTTTTCTACAAAATCTTTCAGATTTAATCTTTTCTTTTGATGAAGATAAAGGTGCTATTTGGAGTGATTTTGCTGAAAATGTTAAAGAAATTGATCTTGCTGACACAAAAGTTTTAGATTTAGGATTAAAATCAAAAGCTAAATCAGATTATGCTGACCTAAGAGATATTTATGAAAAGAAAAACCCGCATGCTCTTTATCCAACATCAAGTTACCGTGAAAGCTACGGATACACTCTAAGCACAAAAAATTACCAACATATTGAAGCTGTGATGGGTCTTAAAACATTTACAACATTAAAAGTTCAGCATAATACTTTAGACCCCGATGTTCCTTTGCTAAGAGATATTTATAAGTCTTTAAAAAGATGTGTATGTTTAGTTGATCAAAATGTTGAAGATAATTTTGGTGACAAAATAACAGACTATTTTTCTCACCATGACATTAAATTAGAAAAACTTGTATATAGAGCTATGGAGATTGACAAATCTTATGAAAACGTTGGAAAAATTTTAGGAGATTTCAAACAACTAGGTGTTTCTAGAAATGAGCCAGTTTTGATTATGGGTGGAGGCGTGTTAGCAGATATTGGAGGCTTTGCATGTGCATTGTACCACAGAAATACTCCTTATGTTATGCTTGCAACATCAATTGTATCTGGAATTGATGCGGGTCCTTCTCCGAGAACATGTTGTGATGGGCATGGATATAAAAATCTTTTTGGTGCTTATCATACTCCTATTCTTTGCATTACTGACAAATCTTTTTTCAAAACTTTAGAACCAGGTTGGCTAAGGCACGGTGTGGCTGAGATTATTAAAATGGCTGTTGTAAAAGATATTGAATTATTTGAGGCGCTTGAAGAAATTGGAACAGATCTTTTAACATCAAAATTTGGCACCTCAAATTGTATTAAGGGAGATGAAATAGATAAAGGATCTGATAAAATTTTAGGGCTCGCATTGAAAAGCTACGTAGCATCAGAATATGATAATTTATATGAAACACATCAATGCAGACCGCATGCTTATGGTCATACTTGGTCACCCGGATTTGAAATTAAAGCAGGACTATTACATGGTCATGCTGTATCTGTTGGAATGGGATTGGGAGCATATTTTAGTTACATAAATAAGTGGATATCGTCTGACCAAATGCATAGAATTTTTAAATTAATTAGTAAATTTGAACTAAGCTTGTGGCACGATATATTGCTTGATGATGAATGTGTATGGGGTTCTCAAGTTAAGATGGTTCAAAAAAGAGGTGGTAACTTGTCTGCTCCATTACCCAAAGGTGAGATTGGAAAATGCGGATATTTAAATGAAATGTCAAAACAAAATTTATTCAAATATATAAGAGAATATCAAGCCATCGTTGCCAAATATCCCAGACAAGGTAAAGGGATTGAGCCTTTATGTTCCGATGTTGGATTAGAGGACCCAGGAACAGTTTATAGAAATAACGAAGAGAAAGTTATAGAAAAAACCAACCTTAATTAATGTTAGAAATTGTCATCCCGTTATTCAAAGTTAATTGGATAACCAAAGCAGTTTTAGAAAGTTTAAACCTTCATTATAAGCCGAGAAAAATTCATATTATTTCTGTCAAAAAAGAGATTGAAACCATCGAAAAATTAGACTTAGATTTACCGATTGAATGTCACAATGAAGATAATTTTTTTTTAAAAAAATATAATGTTACCAAAGAAAATCTATTACAAAATCTAATTATAAAAAACGATTTATATACAAAAGGCTGGTTCTACCAGCAGTGCTTAAAGATTGGAGCCAACGATATTATTAAACTTCCTGATAACTTTATGATATGGGATGCAGATATGTTGCCAGTAAACCCTTGGCCAGTTTCTGATAACAAATTTGCATTATTACAGGACCGTTCGGGAGGTAATCCTGAAATAGTTAAGAAATGGGAAATATGGATAAAAGAAGTTTTAAACGTAGATCCAGTAGTAAATTCCAAATCTACTTTTACTTGTCATCATATGATCTTAAATCAAGTTCATTTAGAAAGTTTTAAAAAACAAATACAAAAGCACTATAAATCGGATGAAAACTGGCTTAAATCATTGATTAGATCATTTAATGATTATGAAACTTTTAGTGAATATTGGGCTTATACATCATGGGTAAATGAGAAAGCCAAGGATGATTTAAAGTATTTTGAGTATAAAGATTATGGAGAGTCTCATGAAAGATTCTTTGATGATGGAACGGGATTATTTTCCTCTAAACTTAAAAAATATTTAAAAATTCAAAATAATGAGGTTTTTTATCCATCGTATCCACAAGTTAAAGATTTTATTAAAAAAATTTATAAAGATAAATTACCTTCAACGTTGTCATTTGAGATGAGTAAAAGGCATTTAAATAAGAAAGTTGAAACTGTACATATAGAAGAAAAAAGATCTATGTGGAATCCAAGATTTAATAAAATTTAATTTTTTCGAAGAAAAATTATTGGACTTAAAGATCCAATAACAAAAGACCAAAATAATAAATAATTAGAAATGAAAATGGGAAATATTTCTTTATTTAACAATCCTCCAACTAAAATACTTTTTGAAAAATCTAAACTTGGAAAAAATAATAAACCGGAGATGACCCCTAACAAGATTGAAAAATAAACCTTCTCTGACTTAATTTTGTTATTATAAAATCCGTAAAATATAGGAATCGCAGCGGAGCAGCATAGGAGATCTGCCAATAAGAACAAATATAATATACTTAAACCTTTCGACGAAAAGTAAAATGCAGAGCCTGCTAAAATAACTCCAGATGTTATATAAAGATAATTAATATTTTTAATTTTTATAAAACTTTGTGAGTGTATAATAAATAAACTCGAGATACTTGCAGTTAAAGTATCGAGACTACTCAGCACCAAAGTTAAAGATAGTATAAGAATTAAAAGGTTTAAGAAAATATATTCTTTGTTTACTAAGATGGAAAATATTATCGTGCTTGGATCTTTAACAGCACCTGTTATTGAGGCATAAATACCAACTAGACCAAGAAGAAAGATTACACAGAAAACAATGAAGAAACTACCAATGAAACCTTTTTTTAAGTTATCAATATTTTTTGCAGCATACACTCTTTGCCAAATTCCTTGGTCAAATAAATTTGTTGCAAACACCGCTATAAAGAAAGTTAAACCAGCAGTAAAACCACTGTATTCAATATTCATCTTGGACGGAAATTTATTTAATAATTCAAATGATAAAAAGTTAATTTCATTTATGAAAATATAAAATATCATTATTAAAAATATAATAATTATCCAAAACTGAAATTTATCCGTAATAATTGATATTTTTAAGCCGCCCTTTAGTGAGTAAATTAAAGTTGAGAGAATTATCAATCCAGCTGTAAGCCAAAGTGGTGTTCCTAATATTAAATTTGTTACCTTGGCTATAGCCGTAACCTCTGCGCAAAAATATACAAACAGATAAAGTAACGTAAGTCCTAAAACCAGTTTACAGACTTTAACACTATAACGTTTTGATATAACTTCGGTTAGACTTCTTGCATTTGGAAATAGTCTTCGAATTTTAACACCAACCTTTGTAAAATATAAAAAAACAAAACTTTGACCACATGCATATCCAATTACTGCTCCTAGACCTCCCCAAGTTGAAGCTTCTGCGGGCCCAATCAATATCCAAATGCCAAAGCACGAAGCAGTCAAACTAAAAGTTAAACTTAAAGAATTTACGTTCCTATCACTCAATAGAAATGAAGTTTGTGAGATATGTCCTTTCGATACATAGTATCCATAAGACATAAAACCTAAACAGACTGCAAATAATGAAAATGTTAAAAATATTTTTTCTGTCATTTGTTTTCTTCCTACGCCAGCATTATCTGGTTCAGGTTTAAAGGGTGCATCTCAGGCAAAGCCGCCCCTGAAAACTTCATAATATAGATAATATTTTTTTACAAAAATGTCCATAAGTGTTAATTTCAGTTTGTGAAAAAAATTATTTGTTTAAGTATTATCAACTTCTTTTTCTACTTCTCATCTCAGGCTATGGCTGGGTGCCAAAGTGATGTTGATAAAACTATACACTGGGCGAAATCTTCACAGCAGAAGTACGACTCTTATTCTGGAACTTGGAAATGGCAATATAGTAAAAAAAGGGATGCCAAATATATATTGTGGACATTTAAGAATAAAACTAAAAATCAAATCACATTTACAAGAGTTGGATTGTTAGCATCAGATAATAAGACATCAATGAAAGAGAGAAAAATTAATTTATATATAAAACCATTTGGGGTAACTTCCACAACTATGTATGTTGGTGATCTAAATCTAGATGTAAGCGGCAATACTGTTTCATACTGCAAATATGGCCAACCTCCAAAAAAATCCTCTCAACCTCAATATAAAAAACCTTCTACTCAGAAAAAATACACTTCTAAGAAACCAAAAAAATACGATGATAATTTCACTTTATTTAATTTATTTTTATTATTAATTTCTGGCCTTCTAATTGCAGTTTTTGTAGCTGCAACAAAAAAAAATGAATATAAAAGATACGTAAAAAATTTTCCTGTCATTTTTGATTTTGCGGATAATACAATCGCTTGTTTTAAAAAATATAGTACCTTCCAAGGTAAAGCCTCTAGAAAAGAATATTGGTATTTTTATTTATTTACCGTCATTGTTTCAGTTTTAACCTATTTAATCGATGTCAGTATTTTTAGAAAAGATCCAGATGGAATACTTTTTATAAACACTTTTTTTGCAATGATAACGTTTCTACCTACTCTAGCAGCTGGTTGTAGGCGATTACATGATGTTAATAAATCAGGATGGTGGCAACTAATTTCAATTACTGTAATTGGTATAATACCTTTAATTATATGGCTAGCATCAAAGCCCGTAAAAGAAAAAAATAAGTATTAATTATTTTTTTTGTCTTTTAAAACTACCTTTGCCCTTTTTTGGTTTAATAATTCTTTTTTGGTATTTTGATGTCATTAAATCAACAGCTATTGGATTTCTTTTCTTTTGTTTTTTTTTCATAAGTTATTTGATTTATATTCTTTCATCCATTTGTTAAAAACTTTTATCGCTTCATTCATATTTTTAGTTTTATTAGGATGGTTTTTAGCCCTGCCTAACATAGTAGAAATAACATTAATTTGATACTTAATCGGACGTTTTTTAATAGTTTTAATTGTACTGATTGCTTTTTCCTTATCTTTAAAACCTAAACCTGGCGTAGTCGTTGATGGCTTGTAGTCGGAAAATAAAGACAAATTTAAAGGCTTAAGCTTTTTTTTATTTACTTCACCTCCCATTGGCATTTTGTCAACTAGGTTAAAGATTGTTTTGTGATTAATATTTAAAAACTTTTTTTTTAATTTGCCATCAAAACCAATCAAATTTAAAAAGGGACCATTCCTATCAAATTTTGTTATAAATTTAATTGATCTTTTATGAAAATCTTTAATTTCCTTTTGATAGACTTCTTTAGTCTTCAAATAGATTTTGTTTTTATAATTTGGAGTATAAACGACTAATAAACGACATTTCCATTTATACTTATCTAAACTCATTAAAATTTATTTTAATTGTTTTTTGTTTTTTAAATATAGAAAGAATGCAATTATCTCATACAAATAATGGAACATTACATATAAAGGTTTAAATTTAAATATTTTTGATAGAAAGTGATATTTAGGAATTTTGGACCAAACAATAATAAATGCTTTAGCTCCACCTACTACCTCTCCCTCATGAATTACATGAAGCCTTCTCAATAATTCTCTTTTTGATTTTGACGTTATGACCTCTGCATCTTGATTATTTGATATATCGACCCAATCAATTGTTTTGTCAGCATGTTTTTTGTAATGATTAATCTCGGTCCTGCAAATATTACATGAATTATTAAAAAAGACTTTAGTTTGCATCTGTATTCTCTGTAATAAATTTATTAGCGGCTGCAAATATCAATTTTTTTCTCTCTGGTTTCATCTTTTCCAAAATTCTAGCCATCATCGATAACCTTGGATTTTTTAGGAAAAATCTTTTATTTCTATCTATGAACCTCCAATATAATCCATCCATTATATTGCACCAGTCGCCTTTTTTAAAATGCATCATTTTTAAAAAATATGCAGATCCACATATATATGGTTTAGTAGCGAAAGTGCCTCCATCACTAAAAAGCCCCATACCATAAATGTTCGGAGACATGACCCAATCTGATGAGTCCATAAACATTTCCATGAACCAATTAAAAACTTTTTTTGGGTGTATTTCGCATAAGTTCATAATATTTGATAAAATCATCAAACGTTCAATATGATGTGACCAAGCATATTTATTTGCATTATTAATTGCATAGTCAAGAGGCGGCAGACCTGTTTCTCCAGTGTACCAACTTTTTTTCATTTTTCTTTTATGATTAAAAAAATTAGTTTTCTGAAAATGATCATCATAATTCTGATATATCCCTCTCATAAATTCTCTCCAACCAATTAGTTGACGGATATAACCTTCTAAAGAATTCAGTCTTTTATTTTTCTCTGATTTTGAAACTTCATCTAATATTTCTTGAGGCGTCAAAAGACCGATATTTATAAAAGGGCTTAATGCACTGTGAAAAAGTATATTATCTCTCTCATCAACTGAATCCTCGTAATCACCAAATAAATTAAGTTTAAAGTTTATAAAATTTCTTAATGCTGATCTAGCGTCTTTTCTATCTGTTCCTATCCAAAAATCTTTAACGTCTCCAGGATGTGTTTTAAATTCTTTATCTATAATTTTTTTAATTTTTTCTGTATGGGGTGATTGTGAATATTTAATCTGCTTAGGTAACTTAATATTTTTTGGTAATTTTTTTCGATTATCTTCATCAAAACTCCATTTTCCACCTTTTGGATTTCCGTTTTTATCGACCAATATTCCTAGTTTTACTCTCTGCTCTTTGTAAAAGGTGGCCATAAATGGTTTTTTTACTTTTTTTAGATGTTTTGAAAAATCTTCTCTAGATGTTAAAAACATTGGTGTTTTTAAAATATTTACAGTTACATTAGCTTTTTTTAAAGTAGATAAGATTTTTTTTTCAAAATCTTTATCCTCAATCTCAAATATAGAAATCTGGTCAATTTTTTTTTTATTAATTTCTTTTATTAATTTTTTTTCGTATGGAATTTTAAAATTTTTATCTTCAATTTTTACATAAATCACTTTCAGTTTATTTTTTTTTAATTCATCTAAATAAGATCTCATAGCAGACAGAAAAAAAACAATCTTCTGCTTATGATGTTTTTGAAATGTACATAAGCCATAATCTTCGGCCATGAAAAAGGTATGATCTTGATATTTTTTTAAAAATTTTGGATCAAATAATTGATTACCAAGAATTACAAAAAGTTTATTCATTCTTTAGGTAATATTTACTATTTTCCAAATAAATTAAATGCTTATCGTTGAATTTTTTATGGATTTTTTGTCTCAATCTATACAAATGTGTCTCATACGTATGCGCATCTATATTTACACCTTGGGATATTTCTTTTTTAGAGCAGCCCTCTTCTCTACCTGACAAGAAAAGTAAAATTTCCATTTCCTTTTCGGTCAATTTGATATTTTTATAACTTTTGATTAGCAATTTTGAATTCTTATCAATGATGTAACTTCCAATTTTAATCTGCGACTGAAAAAGAAATTTATATTTCATAATGGATAACTTTATTATTTTTTCCATATCAGGATAATTAATCGGAAGCTGAAAAAAATTACTCATTACATTGTTTTTTTTTAATAGCTTTAATTGCTCGTTACTTTTTGAAAAAAAAATTTTAGGATACCTAATTTTTTTTAATTCTTTGACGTTTAGTCTCTCAATATTATCAACAAAAAATAAAAAAATATAAATATCAATTAAAGGTGACTTGAGTATTTCCTTTACTTGTTTAAAAGAACTTAAATTTTGCAAATTATATTCGATTTTTTGCTCTTTTAAGCATTGAAAAAAAACTGGTGATCCCACAGTAACTATTGAGTAATTATGCATATCATGAAAATATTAATTAAATGATTTTAGTAAATAGTAAAGGTTGGCTTATTCACAATAAAAAACACTACAAATGTGCTTTAGGCAAAAAAGGTATTACTAAAAATAAACGTGAGGGTGATATGTGTACTCCTCATGGTACTTTTGGCCTAGGTCCAGTATTTTACAGAAGCGATAGAGTTAAAATAAAAACAAAATTAAGAAAAATAGAAATTAAAAAAGGTATGGCCTGGTGTGATAATCCGAAAAGCAAATATTATAATAAGCTTATTTTTACTAAAAGGTCTAAAGAGACGTTAATGAGAAAAGACCATCTTTACGACATTGTCGTGTTTGTCAAATACAATTCTACTCGAGTAAAAAAAAATAAAGGCAGTGCAATATTTATTCACGTCGCAAGAAAAAACTATAGCCCTACAAAGGGTTGTGTAGCTCTTAATGTTAAAAATTTGAAAAATTTATTGAACAAAATTAATCTAAAAACAAAGATAAAGATTACGTTCTAGCTCCAAATATCTTACTACCAACTCTTATATAGTCTGCATTATACTTGCATGCTTTTACATAATCAGCTGTCATGCCCATGCTTAGCTTTGATAAGTTATTTTCATCAGCCAAAGATTTTAAGTTTTTAAAATGATTTTCTGGATCCTGATCGAAAGGAGGGATACACATTAAACCAACTACATCTAATTGACCGTCAATAAATTTTAAAAGATCTAATAAATTATTACTATCAATACCAGATTTTTGAATTTCGCCTCCTACATTGATTTGAATAAAGTATTTTCTTTTAATATTTAATTTTTTTTCAGATTTAATGAGTGCTGTAACAAGTTTTTCAGAGTCTAAAGAATGAATATAATCAAATAATTTAACCGCATCATCAGCTTTGTTCCTTTGAAGAGAACCAATTAGATGTAACTCAATATCCGAGATATCTCGTTTTATTTTTGTCCATTTTTTTTGTGCTTCCTGAACTTTATTTTCACCAAATATTCTATGTCCAAATTCTATTAAAGGTCTAATATGATCTATTGAAAAAGTCTTAGATACAGCTACAATTTTAGGATTATAACCTAACGATGATAATTCGTCTCTTATATTTTTAAAATTTTGTATTATGTTCATACTATGATTAATATATTTTTTTATATTAGGGATTTAAATGAAATTCAAAAATTAAATCTCCAAAAACTCAAAAATATTTCAATAATATATAGAAATTATGAAAGAAAATCTTACGAAAAGAATGCTTTTGAAATACACAAAATCTGTAAAATGAAAGGTTTTAAATTCTTTATTGCAAATAATTACAAGTTTGCCATTCAAATAGGAGCAAATGGAATTTATATTCCGAGTTTTAACAAAAAGATGTACACAATCTCAAATCCAAAAATTGATATCATTGGCTCAGCTCATAGTTCCATTGAGATAAATCAAAAGATTACGCAAGGATGTAAAAAAATATTTTTATCCCCTATATTCCAAACAAAAGATTATAAAAAATCAAAAATATTGGGTGTTCATAAATTCAATAACTTAAGAAGACTTTATGAAAATAAAGCTGAAATTTTCGCTTTAGGTGGGATAAATGAAAAAAAATTTAAATATATAATATCTCATAATATTAAGGGCATAGGGTCTATTGGTATACTTGAGAAAAAAATAAATAGTCGTTTCTTAAATGTACTAAATTTAATTGCACGTAAACCTTAAAGTAAGTAAATTAAATTCTTATGAATATTGAAAAATTTAACCATTTAGTGATTGATAAGAAATGGCATAAAATTTGGGATCAAAAAAAGACATTTAAAGCCACTAAAGATAAAAACAAAAAGAAATATTATTGTCTTGAAATGTTCCCATATCCATCCGGCAAAATACATATGGGCCACGTGAGAAACTACACTCTTGGAGATGTTATCGCTAATTATAAAAGGCTTAAGGGTTTCAATGTATTGCACCCCATGGGCTGGGATTCATTTGGAATGCCTGCTGAAAATGCAGCTATTCAAAATAATTTGCATCCAAGTAGTTGGACAAATCAGAATATTAGAACTATGAAAAATCAACTTAAATCATTAGGTTTTTCTATAGATTGGGAAAGAGAAATATCGACTTGCGATGAAAAATATTACAAACATCAACAAAGATATTTTATTGATTTATTTAATAAAGGCTTAGTTTACAAAAAAAAGAGTTTAGTAAATTGGGATCCAATTGATAATACTGTTTTAGCTAATGAGCAGGTAATAGATGGTAAAGGTTGGAGGTCTGGAGCAGATGTTGTCCAGAAAGAGCTTTCTCAATGGTTTTTCAAAATTACCAATTTTTCTGAAGATCTTGATGCTTCATTAAGTGAATTAAAAAGCTGGCCTGAAAAAGTCAAATTAATGCAGAAGAACTGGATTGGTAAATCAACAGGTTGTGAAATTATATTTAAGATAAAAAATAGTAAATCAGAAAATCAATTAAAAGTTTTTACTACTAGGCCGGATACAATATTCGGCGCAACGTTTATAGCTATTGCTGTCGATCATCCTTTATGTAAAGAAATTGTTAAAGATGAGGCGTTTCAAAAATTTAAAGACGATTGTTATAAAACTGGAAATACCGAAGAGAGTTTAGCTAAAACGGAAAAAATTGGTTATAAAACAAATTTTGAAGCAGAGCATCCGTTTATTAAAGATAAAAAAATACCTGTTTATGTAGCTAATTTTGTACTTATGGAATATGGAACTGGAGCAATTTTTGGTTGTCCTGGGCATGATCAAAGAGACTTAGACTTTGCTAATAAATATAATTTGGCAGTCATTCCAGTAATTTTACCTAAAGATAAGACCCAAAAAGAATTCAAAGTAACTGACGAGGCGTTTGTCGGTGATGGTCAAATTATTAATTCAGATTTCTTAAATGGTTCAAAAATTGAAGAAGGTAAAATTGAAGTAATTAGAAGACTTGAGAAAATGGAACAAGGACGTGGTCAGACAATATTTCGGCTTAGAGATTGGGGAATATCAAGGCAAAGATATTGGGGTTGCCCTATCCCAATTTTATATAGAGAAGACGGTAAAATTCTAACGGTTCCTGATAGCGAGCTACCAATTAAACTTCCAGAGGATATAGATTTAAATAAGCCGGGAAATCCTCTAGAAAATCATCCTACTTGGAAATTTACAAAATGTCCTGAAACAGGGATGAAAGCGATCAGAGAAACTGATACTTTGGATACTTTTGTAGATTCATCTTGGTATTTTCTTAGATTTTGTTCACACGATAACAAAAATGCTGGTTATGATTTAGATGATGTAAAATACTGGATGCCAGTCGATCAATATATCGGTGGTGTAGAGCATGCAATACTTCATTTGTTATATTCCCGATTTTTTTCAAGAGCTATTAGTCTTGGATCAGATTACGAAATTAAGGAACCATTCCAAGGTTTATTTACCCAAGGTATGGTTTGTCATAAAACGTATAAAAATAAAAAAGGTGATTGGATTTTTCCGGAAGATATCGTTTTAGAAAATGGGAAAGTTTTAGATAAGAATAGTGGTGAGGAAGTATTTGAAGGGCCATCAGAGTCAATGTCAAAATCTAAGAAAAATGTAATTGATCCAGAGACTGTAATAAAACTTTACGGAGCAGATTCAGTAAGATGGTTTATGCTATCGGATAGTCCACCTGAAAGAGATATTCAATGGAGTGATGAAGGTATCAGTGGATCATATAAATTTGTACAAAAAATATGGAGTATTTCAGAAACAATAAATAATTTAGATCCTAAAAAAAAAATGAGTGATGAAACAAAAAATATTTTGGACAAATCTATAAATAAGCTAATTAAAGATGTTACTTTAGCAATTGAGAGTTTTCACTTTAATGTAGCGGTTGCTAAATTTTACGAATTTATAAATATTTTAAGCAAAATACTCCATGACAAAAACGAAGATAAAATTTACTTGCAGAAATTATTTGCAAAATTTTTAACCTTAATTTGCCCTTTTATTCCTCATATTGCTTCTGAATGTCTTGAAAAAATTAATACTGGCTCAATTGCACATGATCAAAAATGGCCTGAACATGATGAGAAACTCATTAAAGAAAGTAAAATTAATATAGTTATACAAATAAATGGTAAAAAAAGAGCCATGATAGAAGTTAAAACTAACGAAAAAGAGGAAAAAATAATTAAAGAATGCCTACAAATAACTAATGTTAAAAAATTTATAGATGATAAGGTGATATTAAAAAAAATTTATATCAAAAACAAATTAGTTAATTTTGTTGTAAAATGATAAAAAAAACTGCTCTTTTATTCTTATTCTTAGTTCTTAATTCATGTGGTTATCAGTCACTTGTAAAAAAGAGCAGCAACGAAATATTTTTTAAAGAAGTTTCATATTTGGGAGATAATAATTTAAATTTTATTATAAAATCAAAAATTAATCTCAAAGAAAAATTATCCTCTGATTATAAAATCTCAATAAGAACATCTAGCAACATCGCAGCTTTAAGCAAAAAATCATCGGGAGAGATAGAATCAAAGGATATTTATCTAGACTCTACTATTGAAATATTTAAAGCAAAAAAATCAATCTATACAAAAGGTTTTACAGCAAAAAAGGTTGTAAAGATCGGAGATAGTCTATCAGATAACCTGGATACTATAGAAAGCGCGAAAAATAATCTTGTAAGCGAGATTGCTAATAAAATAAAATCGGACATTCAATTTTTTGGTATAAGAAACAAGTGATTATTAAAAATTCCGAAATTAAGAAAAATATCTTGAAATATAAATGTATTATTCTACATGGTGAAAATTTATCACTCAAAAAAGAGATAGAAGACGAATTATTGATTGACTATAAAAAAAAAGGTTATTCAACGAAAATATACCGCGAGGAAGAATTAAAAAAAAATCCAGATATTATAAATTTTATTTTTAGTGAAAATCTGTTTAATGAAAAAGAAGTTTTTGTAATTAAAGATATAAGCGATAAAATCACAAATTTTATAAACGAAGATAACCTAAAGAGTTTGAATAAAAATTTAATTTTGACATCAAAATATCTAAAGAAAGGATCTAAAATTAGGAGTTTTTTTGAAAACTCAAAACTTTGTGCCGCTGCAGCTTGCTATGAAGATGATGATGCTCAAATACAAAGTTTACTAAAAACAAAACTAAACGAAAATGGAATAAAAATTAATTACGATACGATACAAAAACTTATGATGGATAAAAATCTAAATAGGAATGACATAAATGAAGCAATTAAAAAGTTGTCTATAATAAAAACCGAAACAAATATAATTGGGGATGATATTTTATTTGATATATTTAATGCAACAAATACATATGATAATTTTGAAATTGCAAATATCGTAATCTCAGGAAATTCTAAAAAACTTAATAAAGCTTTAAGCGATATATATAATGCATCTGGTTACTACAACGAAATTATTCCAGCAATTAGATTTAAAGTTAAAAAGCTAATCGAAATTCTGGACTATAGCGGAGATGAGACAGATATTAGTAAAAAAATAAACAATTTTAAACCACCGATATTTTGGAAAGAAAAGAACGAAATAACAATACAATTAAAAAAGTGGAAAAAATTAGAATTAATGAATCTATTAAAAGAAATCTACGACGTAGAGCTTAAATGCAAAGAACACTATAACATATCAAACATAATTTTTAATAAATTTCTTTTAGATACTTGTTCTAAAAATATATAATTAAAAATTTGATTTTATAATTTTTACTAATCTCTCAAGCTGATCCAAACTTTTATATTTAAATGATATTACACCTCTATTACTTTTAGAATTATTAATATTTACTGACATTCCTGTTTTTAATGTAATTTTGTCTTGAAGGTCTAAAATATTTGTATCTTTAGATTTTTTTTTAGAAAATTTTTTACTTTTATTAGATTTAACTAGATTTTCTGTCTGACGAACCGTAAGATTTTTTTTAATAATAGTGTTAGCTATTTTAACATTATTGTCCGCATCTATTAAACTTCTTGCGTGCCCTGCTGTTAATGAACCTGATATAACTAAATCTTTAATCTTTTGCGGCAGCTTTTTAAGTCGAAGTGTATTAGTAATATAAACTCTACTTTTGCCTATCATCTCTGATAGCTTTTCTTGAGTGTACCCAAATTTTTCGATTAATAAATCAAAACCATTAGCTTCTTCAATTGCATTTAAATCTTCACGCTGTACGTTTTCTAAAAGAGCAAATTCAGCTGTCAAACCATCATCTGCTTGCAAAATAACAGTGGGTACCTCATGGACACGAGCTAACTGCGCTGCACGCCACCGTCTTTCACCAGCGATAATTTCAAACTTACCATCTTTATCCTTTCTCACAGCAATGGGCTGAATTATTCCTCTTGCTCTTATGGATGATGCAAGATCATTAAGTTTTTCCTGGTCAAATTTTTTTCTAGGTTGGAACTGATTTGGTTTTAACAGATGAATGGGTGTTAAATTTGTATTAAACTTATCAAATTTTTTGATATCTACGACATCGTTGTTATCTCCTAATAATGCGGACAGACCTTTTCCTAATCCTTTATTTTTCATGTTATGCTGCGAATGTATTATTCTGTTTTTCTTGTTCTAAAATTTCGAGAGCAAGTCTCTCATAAGCTTTTGTTCCACTGCAATTCTTATCATAAGTAATAACTGGTAATCCATGTGAGGGCGCCTCAGATATTCTAATATTTCTAGGTATAACGGTTTTGTAAACTTCGTTTGGAAAATACTTTCTAGCCTCTTTTTCAACCTCGTAACAAAGTTTATTACGTTTATCAAACATGGTTAAAACTATTCCTTGTATAGATAATGCAGTATTTAGGTTTTGTTTTACTCGATTTATAGTTTTAACTAATTGTGACAAACCTTCTAATGCAAAGAATTCAGATTGCAGAGGTACTAGTACTGTATCAGACCCTACCAAAGCCATTATAGTTAAAAGACTTAATGATGGTGGGCAATCTACTAATATATAATCATACTGATTTGACTGAGCTAAAGGTCTTAGTACATCATTAAGAAAAAAAGCTCGTTTTCCATCTTCAGCTACTTCCGTTTCAAAGCCGGATAAATCAACATTAGAAGGTATTACGTCTAAGTTTTTAACTGAAGATTTGTAAATATAAGGGTTCAAAATTGTGTCTTTTGTTATCATTAATTCATAAATAGTTTTATTTCTTTGCTTTACCTCGACTCCTAAGCCTGTTGATGCGTTTCCTTGAGGATCTAAATCAACAACTAATATTTTCAATTCTGCATTTGCTAATGCACATCCTAAATTAATTGCGGTAGTAGTTTTTCCGACACCGCCTTTTTGATTAATAACAGAAATAATTTTTGTCATGCACTAATCCTTTTCACACTATTTATTACGAAAACTTTCGATGCTTTATTAGTAATGCTATCATGTAACTCACAATTTATTTCCCAATATTTCTCTGCATCCAAAATTTCATTTTCATATTTTTCACCCTTCAGCAAAATCAATTTTCTAAATTTTATATTGCTTTTATCTAAAATATCCAAAAATGTTCCTAATGGCTTAAAAGCTCTTGCTGTAACTACGCTGTAATTTTTATCGCGAAGCATATTAACATCAGCATTATGTATTTTGATATCAAGATCAAGCAATCTTATTGCTTGCTTTAAAAATTTGCACTTTTTTGGGCTCTTTTCCAATAAATTCACATGAAAATCGAGTTTTTTATCCACTTTTATTAGATCTAAAATAATACCTGGTAAACCAGCGCCAGTTCCAATATCTAGTATATCTTTATCTTGCTTGTTTATGTGCTCAATAATTTGAGCTGAATCCTCATAATGTCTAATATATGCCTCTTGTTCAGTACTCTTAGAAATTAGTGACATTCTCTGATTATTATTCATCAGGTATTGATGGTATTGATCCAATTTTCGTGATGTTTCACGTGAAACAAAGCTGTCTAGGTATTTTGATCGAATCATTTAAGCAGTGTGCTTAAATTTATATCTTTTTATATAAGCCAACAAAAGGGTTATAGCTGCTGGGGTAATTCCTTCTATCCTTATAGCCTGACCTAATGTTGTAGGTTTAATTGATTTAAGCTTAGATTTTATCTCATTGGAGAGTCCGCTAATATCGTCATAAACAAAATTTTCCGGTATTTTAATATTTTCGTCGCTTCTGAAAGACTTGATATCTGCTTCCTGTTTCTTGAAATATCCAGAATAATGGTATTCAGTCTCTACCGCCTCCCCAGCCGCTTTTGAGTAATTTTCAAGATCATAAATAGATCTTAACGAGTGTAAATTTATGCTTTTATATTTTAAAATATCCAGGCCATTGCGTCTGACACCATCTTTAGAAATTTTAATATTATGTTTAGCAAATTCGTTAGGACTAAAAGCTTTTGATGACAATTTATTCTTTAAAGAGTCTATTTCACGTAATTTTTGTTTAAACTTCTTACTTCTGGACTCACTTAATATTTCAATTTGTTTCGCTAGCGGTGTAAGCCTTAAATCAGCATTGTCCGATCTTAACGTCAATCTATACTCAGCTCTAGAGGTAAACATGCGATAAGGTTCACATACGCCTTTCGTAATAAGATCATCAATTAGTACACCAATGTAAGCTTGAGAGCGGTCTAAAGTAAAAGAACTTTTTCCCTTAGAAGTTAGTCCAGCATTGATACCAGCTATAAGACCTTGTGCAGCTGCTTCCTCATAACCTGTGGTACCGTTTATTTGCCCAGCAAGATATAGCGAGTTTATTTTTTTTAACTCTAGGGTGTTTTTTAACTCACGTGGATCTACATAGTCATATTCAATAGCATAACCGGGACGAAGCATTTTAACATCAGATAAACCATTGATTTTATTAAGAATTTCAGCTTGAACGTCTTCCGGCAGTGATGTAGATATTCCATTAGGATATATCGTGTTATCATCCAGTCCTTCAGGTTCTAAAAAAATTTGATGCCTTGATTTATCTTTAAACTTAACAATTTTATCTTCTATTGACGGACAATATCTCGGGCCTACGCTTTTAATGTTACCGGAGTACATCGCTGACTTTTTTAAATTCTTTGTAATGATATTGTGCACGTCATCGTTTGTATAAGTAATAAAACAAGAAACTTGCTTAGCATTTGCATGGACTGTATCCGTACTGAAAAAATATGGTTCAGCATCAGCTTTCTGTTCCTCTAAATTTGAAAAATCAATTGTCCTTGCATCAAGCCTAGGTGGAGTGCCAGTTTTAAGTCTTGAAATTTTTAAATCATAATTTTTCAGTTGTTCACTCAAACCTTTGGTTGGCTCCTCCCCGTGCCTTCCGCCTGGTTTCATCTCTTTACCAATGTGCATAACTCCATTTAAGAATGTGCCTGTAGTTAAGACAATCTTTTTTGCTCTTAACTCTTTACCTGATCTTAAAATTACTCCCTCAATATTGTTTTTACTAAAAACAAATCTTTCTACTGGGTCATAAATAATGCTTAAATTAGACTGGTTTTTTAATGCTTTTAGCATGTATTGCTTATAAAGCTTTCTGTCAGATTGCGTTCTTGGACCTCTTACTGCTGGTCCTCTGCTGCGATTTAAAAGTCTAAATTGAATACCGGAAGCATCAGCAACCTTTGGCATGACACCATCAAATGCATCAATTTCTCTAACTAGATGTCCTTTGCCTAATCCCCCGATTGCAGGATTGCATGACATTTCACCGATAGAATTTTCGTTTGTAGTAACTAAAGCTGTTTGTGCTTGCAAACGTGCAGAAGCGGCTGCGGCTTCACAGCCTGCATGCCCTCCACCAATAACTACAACGTCAAAATTTAACATAAATGGAATGTAATACTCTTTTGTAATAAAGCAATAAGCTTGAAATAATAAGCTCTTTTTGAGGTATTATCATATCTTAAGATTTACATAATTTAAGGTATTCTATAAAAAAACGAAAAAATGAACATCTTGAGATATTTTATATTTTTGCTTTATCTTATTATTGCAATTCGGGTCAATGCTGCTGACGTAGAGATATCAGGTACGCAAGCGACAAGAGAGGACCTTCAAGATAGTTCTACGTTAACAATAAGTGGTACACTTGACGGTAATTTAAACAATATTGTTAGAGGTTATACTGCACCAGGCGGTGATGGCAATGAAATTGACAATGCGACGGTTGTCGTGGAGTCAGGAGGAATAATCCAAGGTCTAAGCAACGCTATCATGGGTAGAGAAACAGATAGTTTAACAGTTACTAATTCTGGAACAATTGAAGCAACGTCCTCAAAAGCTATTCAACTTATGGATGCTCAAAATGCAACCATTACGAATAAATCTGGAGGAACTATATTTGCCAACACGAACGCTATAGTTCAGCAATCTGCTGGGACAGAAGATGCAGAAAACACAACAATCACTAACGCAGGTACTATTTACAGTGTTAACGATAGAGCGATTTATTTTTACGACGGTGCAACAAATGCAACACTTACAAATCAAAAAGGTGGAATTATTTATAATACGGCTTCCGATGCTACGGTACAAATCGATACAAGTTCGACTTTATCTAACAGTGGAACAATTGATAACCGAGATAGCCCATCAAATATCGGAATAGCTATCGTCGGTAACAATAATACTGTTACATTAAAGGATGGAGGTATTTTAATTGGTACAATTGATGCAGGCTCAACGACTGGTAACACATTAAAATTTCAACACGGTGTAGGTCAAGGTTATTACTACGAAACTGAAGGAAGTTTTACATTGCAAGATCTTGATGGTAACCAAGTCGTGAAAGGATCTGCTGGATCGGTCGGTCAAGGTGGTAATGAAACATTAGACGAAATTTTAAGTTACAAATCTTTAAACATAAGAAATTTTTTAATTAAACATAAAGAAAAGAAAAAATTAAATACTAACAACGCTTGGGGAGAGACCTACACTACATTATTAAACAGGAATGGACATGCTGCAAATTTAGCATTGGAGTATGATTTATATAATTTGGGTGCTAATCTTATTTATCCACTTACAAATTCAGATTTTATTATTGCTTTTGAAACCGGTATTCAAGAATTTGAAAAAGATCACAAAATTACATACCAAAATATTTCATCAGGGGTTTACATACCAAATAATAAAAATTTATTTAATTTGGATACATTTATTGTAGGTGGAATTACCCTAAGAGATAGTGAAAGAACAATTTTAACAAACACCACAACTTCAGGAAAACTAGATATAGACAGTAATTACCAGACTTATGAATTACATTCTGGTATAACTAAGACCAATTCTAATCTCATCCCTGATGTAGGTTTGGCTGGAAGTTTTTCGATTACTCCAAGTTATGACGAAAGTAAATATTATTCATGGAGGAATAGAAAAGTAGGGAATGTATCCATTTTTTTTTCTGATAAATACAAGTTCATAAATAACAGTGTTAACTACCTTAATTTAGGTTGGACTTTAGACTTAAGAAGCTTAATAGGAGATAAGTCTCAAATTTACTCTGTAAATGGCACCAGCGCTACATATAAACAAGATAATGCATTAACAAGGGAGATATCACTTATTGCAAATCTCAATTATGAGAAAAAAATTAATGACAATGGTAAATTTGCATTTGGTTTGGTTGCGAAAACTACAAGTCAAGACGTAAAAAGCCTAAGCGGTAATTTAAGTTTTAAATTAAAGTTTTAATAATTATTTAAATTAATTTAAAGGATAGATAACACTATCAAAACAATTAATATAACCAGAACTAAACAAGGTAAAACTTTCTTAATATATATCTCTTTAATTTTATCTAAATTTCTTCCCATTTTTAATAATAGTTAGCTATTTTCCTATACAAAAATCTTGAAAAATCTTACCCAAGATCTCTTCAACTCCTATAAATCCAACAATGTGACCTAGATTGTTTGAAGCTAATCTTAAATCTTCAGCTGACTTTTCTGGATCCTTTATTGTATCAACTTTTAAAAAACCATGAAGGCTTTGTGAACAGTTTTTTAATAAATCACGATGTCTTGCTCTTGATATTAAAGTTGTTGACTGAACTGTATTTAATCCAGCTACAACTTTTTTTAACACTTTATTAAGCTTATCAATCCCGTCATTATTTTTTATAGAAATTTCAATACAATCTTTTATTCTAAATGATTTTAAGGCTTTCATAATTGGTTTGGAATTGTAGTTCTTCTTATCTTTTTTATTTATTACAACTAGCGTTTTTGAGCTTATAAGTGATTTAATATTTTCTGGTATTTTATTTTGAGAGCCATCTAACATTACAACATCCAAATTAGACTCTTTACTTGCAGACAATGCTAACTCGACACCTGTTTTTTCCACCTTATTTTTTGCTTTTCGGATTCCAGCAGTGTCCGTTAATATAACTGGATAATTGTTTATTTGATATTTGATTTCTATAATGTCTCTGGTGGTTCCCTTCATGCTGGAAACGATTGCAGCTTGACGTTTGGTTAACATATTTAAAAAACTAGATTTTCCCACGTTTGGTGGACCGATAATTGCAATTTTATACCCATCCCTTATTACTTCTCCCATACTATCATCCAGCATCACGTCTATCTCTTTTAATATATTTTTAATTTTTGAATTATTATTTTTCAGTATGTCAATTGGCAAATCCTCATCGGCAAAATCTATAGAAGCTTCGACCTTGCTTAATACATCTAAAATTGTCTCTCTCCATTCCATAAATTTTGGTGAACTATTTTTTAGTCTTAAAGCTTGAACTCTTTGCGCTTCAGTTTCTGCATGTAATAAATCAGCTATACACTCAGCTTCATATAAATTTATTTTATTATTTTCTAATGCGGTTTTAGTGAACTCTCCCGGTTCTGCTAATCTACAATCACTTTTTAGATTTAATTCATTCATAAGTTTTTCAACAACTGCTTTACTGCCATGTGTATGCATTTCAACAACATGGTCTCCCGTGTAACTTTGCCCTTCTGGATACCAAATCATTATACCTTCATCTATTAAATCTCCATTTTGATCATAAAATTTTTTTAAGAGAGCTGTTCTGGGTTCGTCTATCACATCTCTTGAAATTTGATTAGCAATTTGCAGAGCATTTTTACCTGATAGCCGTACTACTGCTATACCGGAAATTCCAGGCGGTGTTGATAATGCATAAAAATTCATGATAAGGTTATAACAAAAATGAAATTAAAAGGAACAACTCTACAAATAAAAGTTTGGAAATACTTAAAAACTATACCTAAAGGTCAAACAAGAACCTATAAACAAGTTGCAATTGCTATAAAAAAACCAAAAGCAATTAGAGCTGTGGCAAATGCAGTTGGTAAAAATCCATATCCTATTGTAATACCCTGCCATAGAGTAATACGATCAGATGGAAAATTAGGTGGCTACTCAGGACCTGGAGGATTAAAACTAAAAAAGAAATTACTTAATAAAGAATTAAAAGTTTAGTCCCTTATCTGCTACTTTGATTAATTCTCTTTTTAATTCAGGCAAAGTATCTAGTTCATTAAAAATTTTTTTTCTTCCTTTTGAAAGATTTTTATTTTTAAATTTAAAAGACCGTCTTATTAAATCTATTGATGATGCAAAAACAAAATTATTAAGTTTGCTCTTTTTATCAAATTCTTTTAATATGGAATAATCATTCAATTTATAACCATATTTAATTTTACTTTTATAAATTTTTGTTAAATTATTTAAATCTCTAACGGTCATATTCCAGCCTTGTCCAGCGATTGGATGTATTCGGTGAGCAATATCTCCAACATAAATTTCATTATTTTTAAATGTAGAGTTTAAAAATTGGAATTTTAAATCATAACTTTCAACGTCTGAAAATACTTTTATATTTTTAATAAATTCGAAATTTTTACTTAAATACTTTTCTAAAACTTTTTTATCACCTAACGTTTTGATTAATTCTGACTTTTCATTAATTGAAAAGACAACAGATGTTGTATTTGAATTTAATGGAAGAAAAGCTATTGGGCCTTCCTCCAAAAATATTTGTCTTGCACAAAAATTTAAAATTTTAGAATGACTGATTAAGAAAGTGAAAGCTTTTTCGTGATAATTCCATTTTAATTTTTTATTGGGAGATGAAATGGTATTAAGTGTTAGTGAACTGTCATGTGGTTTTGTTTTTAAAATTTTTATTTCTTTATTAAGTGATAAATCTAAAATTTTATCCAAATCACTCTTCAGAATTATATAGGATAAAGGTTGCTTTTCTGTCTTATTATAAAAAATAACATCTTCTCTACCACTATACTTATATTCGTATAACTTAATCGCGTGAACAGGATTAGCCTTTTTTATTACCTTAATACCATTTTGTTCCAAGATATTTGCCGTGTTGTTGCTTATAGATATAGTTGCATTGCTCACTGATTTATTTTTTCTTTTGTTTGCAATTAAAACTGGCTCTATTTTTAGATTTTTAAACATAATAGCAGCCAATTTTGCAGTAATTCCGTCTCCTATAATCGCAATCTTACCAAAAAAGTTGTTTTTCATTTTTTATCAATTGTACAAAAAATGTTAAAAAGTAATAGATAATGATTCGTTAAAATTTAAATATGATAAACAAATTGCTTAGTTTTTTGAAACTGCGACTGATTGAAACCATAGGAATAATAACAATTCTATGTTCGTTTATATATATTTTTACCTTGGCAAATTATTCTGCCGACAATTCGCTGTTAGTATTTACGAACCAGAACATAAATATACTGTTCTCAAACTACCTTTATTCAATTTCGGATTTCTTACTTCAAGCATTTGGAATAACTTCATTTTTAATATTTGGAAACTTATTTTTTTGGGGATTATTATTGATTTTTAAAAAAAGGATTACAAATTTTAGTTTTAAAATTTTCTTTGTTACATTGTATCTAATATTTGGATCATTATTTTTTAAATTATTTGGCGACAGTAGTTTTTGGTTGCCAGATAATGGATATGGTGGCTTTTTAGGAAAATATTTAATGAGTCTAATACCAATAGAACTTTATCAATTCAAAACCGAAATTTCGTATACCTGTTTAGCAATAGGAATTTCATTTTTCTTTCTCAGCCTCGGGTTAACATTTATGAACTGGATGAACTTAATTAAAACTTTTTCTAGTATGGTTATTAGTATTGTTTCTAGAATTTTTAAGAAAAGGAAAAATGAGGCTCCTGATATTGTTGAAGACCTTGGTCTTTCTGAGGAGGTTCCTTCTATAAACAAAAGTTTTAAACCAAACACATCAGAGGCTCAAGCTAGCTTGAATCTTAATGATAGTTTTGATGAACAAACAGACTTTACAAAATTTGAGTACAAACTACCTTTAAAATCTTTCTTAAATGACCCAGAGGAAAATAAAATTCAAAAAGAACTTACAGAAACATATGAGAAGCAATCAAAATTTTTAGAAGAAACATTACTAGATTTCGGTATTATGGGGAAAATAAAAAGAGTAAGCCCTGGACCTGTAGTAACACTTTATGAACTTGAACCTGCCGCAGGTATAAAAACGTCAAAAATTATTAATTTATCAGATGACATTGCAAGAAGTACAAGTTCTATATCTACTAGAATAGCGACTGTTCCGGGAAAAAATACAATTGGTATTGAAATACCCAATAAATTTATTGAGCCAGTTAATTATAAAGAAATAATCAATAGCAAAGAGTTTAATAATAAAGAAATCAGACTTCCAATAACCTTGGGCAAAAGTATATCTGGTTACCCAATTATTGGGGACTTAGCTTCGATGCCACATTTATTAATCGCGGGTACGACTGGATCGGGAAAATCAGTTTGTATTAACACCTTAATATTATCAATTTTATATAAGCATAAACCAGAAGATTGTAAGTTAATTTTAATAGATCCAAAAATGCTTGAGCTATCAGTTTACCAGGGAATACCTCACTTGTTGTCACCAGTAATTACGGAACCAAAAAAAGCTAAGTCAGCTTTAAAATGGACAGTAAATGAGATGGAAAATAGATACCGACAAATGACAGAAGAAGGTGTGAGAAATATATCTAGTTATAATGATAAAGCCAGAAAAGAAGGAAAGAAAGTAATGCCTTATATTGTTGTAGTCGTTGATGAAATGGCAGACTTAATGCTTTCGTCTGGTAAAGAAATCGAGAGTTATATTCAAAGATTAGCTCAAATGGCAAGAGCAGCAGGTGTTCATATAATCATGGCAACGCAAAGACCAAGTGTAGATGTCATTACTGGAACAATAAAAGCAAATTTCCCCACAAGAATTTCTTTTCAAGTTACTTCAAAAATAGACAGTAGAACTATTTTAGGCGAACAAGGAGCTGAGCTTTTACTCGGAAAAGGAGACATGCTATTTATGTCCTCCGCAAGTAGAACTATAAGAATTCACGGTCCTTTCGTTTCAGATAGAGAAATTGAGAAAATTTCGACATTTTTGAGATCTCAAGGGTCACCAGAATACATTGATGATATTACTAAAATGCAAACTGACGAAAACGAAGATAGCAATGCAGGTTCAGAAGAAAAAGATGAGTTATTCAGCCAAGCAGTTAGTTTGATTAAATCAGAAGGCAAAGCTTCAACAAGTTTTTTACAAAGAAAATTGCAAATAGGTTATAATAGAGCTGCTAGAATTATAGATCAAATGGAAGAAGCAAAGATAATAAGCCCAGCTAACCATACAGGCAAACGTGAAATATATACTTAATGAAAAAATATTTAAGTATTTTTTTTTTCATTTTATTTTTTACAGCAAAATCACACAGTAAAATTATAGACGACATTGCAAAAAATCTAATGGAGACTGAAAATATTAGTTTTATATTTTCTCAAAAAACTGGTGAAATAGTTGAGGAGGGTACTTGTATTATTGTTTTTCCAAAAAAAATGAAATGCACCTATATTAGTAATGATGGAAAAGAGTTTTACGTGAAAAATAATGATGCCGCAATCATCAAGCATAAATACAAAATTAAATACAATTACCGAATAACTAATACACCGTTCAATGTAATTTTGGATAAAAATCTTTTACTTGATAAGATTTACCAAGTAAATAATGTAACAGTTAATGGTAATGATATTATTGCGCAAATTTTACTATCTAACGGCAATGACTTAAAAGTTATATTTGATCAAAACTCTAAAAACTTAAAAGGTTGGGAAACAACTAGTATGGACCAAAAAAAAGTTGTTTTTAGAATAAATGAAGTTAAAAGAAATTTAATAATTAACGAGTCTTTTAATATTCCAGATTATAATTAAACTACTTTTATATTTTCTTTTTTAAAAATATTCATACCTCTGGCAATATAATTTCTAAGCGCGTTAGGATGATCTAGTGTACAAGTATGAACCCAAACTCTTTTAGGATTATGACTCCAGGCATTTTTAAGCGCATGAGATAACAAATATCCCCCGAGTTTTTTTCCAAAAAATTTTTTGAAAATACCAAAATACGTCAATTCGACCTCTTGTTTATCAGAGTGATTTAGATACTCATAATAACCTGCGGGTTCATCTCCAACGTAGGCAGTAAAAAATTTTAGTTTTTCACTACTTAAATATGTTTTCCATTGATCTACAGACCAAAATAATCGATCTTTCCAATGAAAATCTTCGCCAATCTTTTGATATAAAAATTTACAAAATGCAGGATCTTCTTTGCCAATTTCTTCAACCTTTAAATTAAAAATTCCACACTCCACAGGTATTAGATCGTTTTTAGATTGCATTTCAAGAAAATATCTTTGAACGTTCTCTGGCATTAATTTTTTCTCAAACCTCGTAGTCCCAAAGCTTCTCCTCCCATTACATGAAGATGAAAGTGAGGAACCTCTTGAGAACCATCGAATCCTGTGTTAGCTAAAGCCCTAAAGCCTTTCCCGCCTTTGCTTTCAGAAACACCGGTTATTTTTAAAACTTCACTTACTGCTTTTGTAAAACTCAATATTTCCTTCTCTGATGCATTAGAATAAAAATCGTCAATGTCTGTGTAAGCTCCTTTCGGGATTACTAATACATGCACTTTAGCTTGAGGACTAATATCTTTAAACGCTAAACTGTGTTCATTCTCAAATACTTTATCACATGGTATTTCACCTCTAAGTATCTTTGCAAAAATATTATCTTTGTCGTAACTCATTTTTGTCTTTTTTTTAATTCCTCCATCACATCTTCAATTTTAATACCATTTGACTCCAATAAAACCATTAAGTGATATATAACATCTGCAGCTTCATGTATTTTATTACTATCCTCTTCAACAGCTTCAATTAATTCTCCAATTTCCTCTTTCACTTTGCTAATACAAAGTTTTTTATCGTCAAAAAGTTTTTTTGTATATGACGCTAGTTCAGGTTTTTCACCTCTTTCACGTATTGTTTTAATTAATTCCTCTAAAGTTTTAAGCATTCTATACTCTTACAGAAACATTTTTAGACTTCAAATATTCTTTTGCCTCTTTAATTGAAAATTTACCAAAATGAAAAATAGAAGCCGCTAACACAGCGCTTGCTCCTCCTTTGACAATACCATCTTTCAGATGATCTAAAGTTCCGACACCACCGGATGCGATAACAGGAATGTTTATAGCATTTGAAATTTTACTTGTAAGTTCAATATCATACCCTGACTGTGTACCATCTTTATCCATAGACGTTAAAAGAATTTCTCCAGCTCCATTAATCTCCGAAGTTTTAGCATATTCTATTGCATCAACATCAGTTTTTTCTCTTCCGCCATGCGTAAATACATTCCACTTATTTTCATTAGTTTTCTTAGCATCTATAGCTACAACAATACATTGGGATCCAAATCTCCTTGTGGCTTCTTTTATTAAATTTTGATTTTGAACAGCTGCTGTATTTATTGATACTTTATCTGCTCCACAATTTAGAAGTTTATTTATATCTTCGATACTTCTCACACCACCACCCACGGTTAAAGGTACGAAGCAATTCTTAGATGTTTTTTTTACAACTTCGTAAATCGTTTCCCTGTTTTCATTTGAAGCAGTAATATCTAAAAAACAAATTTCATCAGCTCCACTATCACTGTAAATTTTAGCCTGCTCAACTGGATCTCCTGCATCTTTAAGCTCAACAAAATTTATACCTTTAACGACTCTTCCATTTTTTACGTCAAGACAGGGTATAATTCTATTTTTAAGCATTTAGCTCCCTCGCTAATTCATCAAGTTTGATATCGCCATCATAAATAGCCTTTCCAACAATTATTCCTTCAATTTTCTTATTTTTAAAAGCCTTTGTTTTTTTAATATCATCGATTGAAGAAACACCACCTGAAATTACAATAGGAGAATTAGAAACTTCTGTAATCTTTAAAATTTCATCAAAGTTAGGACTAGTTTTCATTCCATCTTTATTTATGTCTGTGCAGATTATACGGCTAATACCAAAATCATTTACTTCTTTAAGATAATCTAAAGTTTTAATATTTAAATTTTCAGTCCATCCAGAAACTGATAAATTTCCATTTTTTGCATCTAATCCTAAAGCAATTTGGTTTTTAAATTGACTACAAGCCTCCTTTAAGAACTTTTTGTTTTTAATTGCAGCACTACTTAGTATTACTTTTTCAATTCCTGAATCTATATATTCTTTGATGCTATCAATTGTTCTAATGCCACCACCAACTTCTATATTAAAATCAAAGTTATTGGCTATATCCTTAATAAGATCTATATTAACTGTTTTGCCAGTAAGTGCACCGTCCAGATCAACAATATGTAAATTTTTAAAACCATGATCATAATATTTCCTAGCTTGTTCAATTGGTGATGAACTGTATACAGTTTTATCATCAAACTTACCTTTAATAAGCCTCACACATTTTTTATCTTTTATGTCTATCGCAGGAAATATTTTCACTTATCACAAATTTCTTTTAAAACGGAATATCCAACAGACCCTGGCTTAGTTGATCGCCAGCCTTTCTTTAAATTTTGGTGTTCGAATAAAACTTTTCCTTTGCCCATGTGATCATCATAAAGAAAAAGTGCTAAAAGTTTGTGCCTACCTATTTTACAATCTATTGACATGTGTGCGACGCGAGATTTATAAGACTCTTTAGGTTGTCTCTCATCCATTAACACCCAAACATATTTTTGATTTCTAGATCCTGATAAACTTTTAAGATTTACAAATAGTTTAATAGACTCATTTTGAGATACTTTTACCCAATTTGCAAAAGAGGGTTTACTAATCAATAAAGATATAAATACGAATCCAACCAATAATTTATTTTTCATATTATAAATTTATAAAATTTTTAATAATTTGTAATCCTAATTTATCACTTTTTTCAGGGTGAAATTGTGTACCAAATAAATTTTCTTTCTCAATTGAACAAACAACTCTGGTAGAATAATGAACCGTTGCTGATATTACCGATTTATCTTCAGGTATAAACTCGTAACTATGTACAAAATACATATGAGACTTATTTTGTATACCATTATAAATTTTGCTATTTTTCATAAACTCTATCTCATTCCAGCCAATATGTGGAAGTTTATATTTCCCATTCTTGTTATCAATTTTACAAACCTTACCTGGTATCCAACCAAGTCCTTTTGTTTCAGCTTCTTCATAACCAACGTCTGCAAACATTTGTAATCCTACACAAATACCTAGGAGAGGTTTTTTATTAACTAACGCGAAATCTTTTAAAGTATCTACAAGACCACTAATATTATTTAAAGCATCAACACAACTTTTAAATGACCCTTGGCCTGGCAAAACTATTTTATCACTAGATTTAATTTGATTTAGATCTTCTGTGACATTAATATTAATATTGTTTTGTGCCACAGCTTGAAATGAATTTATTACAGAACTGATATTGCCAGACTTATAATCGACAATAGTTACATTCATTTAAATTTACAAAGCACCTTTTGTTGATGGTATTTTATCTTTCATTCTACTATCTATTTCAACAGCCGATTTTAAAGATTTTGCTAATCCTTTAAAGCAAGATTCAATAATATGGTGACTATTATCACCATAAAGATTTTCAACGTGTAATGTTATGCCAGAGCTTTGGGCAAAAGCATGGAACCACTCTTTAAATAATTCCGTATCCATCTCACCAAGTTTTTCAATTTTTAATTTTACATTCCAAACTAAATAAGGTCTGTTTGAAATATCTAGTGATACCCTGCTTAAAGTTTCATCCATCGGAACTGTTTCACTTGCGTATCTTTTAATACCTTTTTTTTCTCCAAGTGCTTTTTTAATAGCTTCACCAATCGCAATGCCAGTATCCTCAGTTGTGTGATGCAAATCAATATGAAGGTCACCTGTTGCTTTAATTTTAAGATCTATAAGGGAGTGCTTTGATACTTGCTCGAGCATATGGTCTAAAAAACCTACACCAGTTTTAATATCATACTCTCCGGTACCGTCTAAATTGACGTCTACAGTTATAGAGGTTTCTTTTGTTTTTCTAACAATGTTTGCAGTCCTCATAAATAACGTTGTTTTTACAATAATCCGTTTAAAATTAATACCTTGAAGATTTGTAATTAATAACCACATACCATCTATAAGTAAAATGAAGCAAAATATGGACAACAATAATTGGCATGGAACAACAATCGTTCTTATACGAAAAGGTGAGGATGTAGTTGTAGCAGGAGATGGACAAGTAAGTATTGGAAATACAGTTATCAAGAAAACAGCCAAAAAAGTCAGAAGAATTGAAAAAAGAGGAGTCATCGCTGGTTTCGCAGGATCAACGGCCGACGCCTTTACATTATTTGAGAGATTAGAAGCAAAATTAGAAAAACACGGAGGTCAATTAACTCGAGCTGCTGTGGAGTTAGCTAAAGATTGGAGATCGGATAAATATCTTCGAAGGTTAGAGGCATTAATGGCAGTTGCTGATAAAGAAAAAAGTTTCATAATTAGTGGTAATGGAGATGTGTTGGAACCTGAACATGGAATAATAGCAATTGGGAGCGGTGGAAATTATGCACTAGCAGCAGCTAGAGCAATGATAGATGACAAAAGTAAGAGTGCTGAAGAAGTAGCAAAAAAATCTGTAGAAATTGCAGCTGATATATGTGTATTCACAAACAATAATATAACAGTAGAAAAATTATAATGGAAGTAGAGCAAAAGATAGTTTCATTCTCTCCAAGAGAAATTGTCTCGGAACTCGATAGATTTGTAATTGGTCAAGCTGAGGCTAAAAGAGCTGTGGCTATAGCTTTGAGGAATAGGTGGAGAAGACAAGAGCTGCCTGATGATATGAGAGAAGAAGTGCTTCCAAAAAATATATTAATGGTTGGTCCAACAGGTGTTGGTAAAACTGAAATATCAAGAAGACTTTCAAAATTAGCACAGGCACCATTTATAAAAGTAGAAGCTACAAAATTTACAGAAGTTGGCTATGTTGGAAAAGATGTAGAGCAAATAATTAGAGATCTTATTGAGATTGCCATATCACTAGTTAAAGAGAAAAAAAGAAAAGAAGTAAAAGCAAAGGCACAAGTTTCTGCAGAAGAAAGAGTTTTGGACGCTCTTGTTGGTAAAAATGCGAGCGTAGCAACTAGAGAAAGTTTTAGAAAAAGATTAAGAGCTGGAGATTTAGATAAAAATACTATCGAACTTTCAGTTCAAGATAATCCTCAAATGCCTTCGTTTGAAATCCCCGGCATGCAAGGAGGTGTAGGCATGGTCAGTATTGGAGATATATTTGGTAAGGGTTTGGGTGGTAAGAAAAAAAAGAAAAAAATGACAGTCAACGAGTCTTTTGAATATTTAATACAAGAGGAGTCCGACAAACTTATTGATCAAGATCAGATATTAAAAGAAGCAAAATTTGCAGCAGAAAATAATGGAATAGTTTTTTTAGATGAGATAGATAAAGTTTCTGCGCGAAGTGATAGGACTGGAGCTGATGTTTCCAGAGAGGGTGTACAAAGAGATCTATTACCTTTAATTGAAGGGACAACCGTCAACACAAAACATGGTCCGATTAAAACTGATCATATTTTGTTTATTGCTTCAGGTGCTTTCCAATTGGCTAAGCCGTCTGATCTTTTACCTGAATTACAGGGTAGATTGCCGATAAGAGTAGAATTAAAAGCGCTAAGCAAAGAAGATTTTGTTAAAATTTTAAAAGAGCCTGATAACAGTTTAATAAAACAATATAAAGCATTGATGAAAACTGAGAAAGTGAATCTTAAATTTACTGAAGATGGTATTGAAGCTTTAGCAGATATTTCAACTCACATTAACTCGACAATAGAAAATATTGGCGCAAGAAGATTACATACAATTCTTGAAAAAGTTTTAGATGAGATAAGTTTCACTGCTCCAGATAAAGCTGGCGAAGAAATCGTAGTGGATAAAAAATATATCGAAAAACATTTAGGAGATATTACAAAAGACAAAGATTTGTCTAAATTCATTCTCTAATTATTTGAAATCCATAGAGTTTCAAAAGGCTTTAATCTAATACTGTTTTTACCATTAATTTTTGTTTTAGGATTGATCAAATCTCTCCACGTTTCATTTTTAATTAAATTTAATCTATTAAGGTTAAATTCAACGCTCTCTGAAGTTATATTTGTAACTGAGAATATACTTTGTCTTTTATCCTTGCTTTGTCTCCACAAACCGTAGATTTTTTTTCCAAGATCTAAGGTATATTGCGTAGCATTTGGATGGAAGGCTTCTTGATTTTTTCTTATTTTAAGTAATTTCATTATCTCACTAAATACAATGCTTTCTTTTGAGTTTTTTTTCCCGAGTTTTTTTTGTAAATTGAAAAGGTCCCACTTATGTCTATTTAAATCACGATTTTTTTTAGAAATCTTAAACTTTGATATGTCATTTGAGGTTCCAAATAGTGAATTAAAATAAATACCAGGTATCCCTTCTAGAGAGAACATAATGGCATGTGCCGCTAAAAATCTTTTTATTTTATAAGTTCCTTTTTTGTCATAATCAGTCCTGCTCAAAAGGTCAAATAACGTAATGTTAGCTTCATAAATTTTTTTTCCTTTACCTTGAATTTTCCTATATGAAAATTTTCCCTTGTTCTTCTTAATTCTTGAAAACATTTTATTCGATTGAAGTTCATTAAGAATCCCTTCGATTGGTCTCATACCGATACCGTCATGCGATGCTAAAAAATTTAAATAAGTGTTTCCATTTCTTGCTGGTGGCATCGATTTGCTCCAATTCGATATTTGAGAGCTGTCTTCAAACAATAACGTGTAAGCAACTAGAGGGGGCAAAGAGAAGTTGTAAATCCAGTGAGCTTCATCATTGTTTCCAAAGTAGCTCAAATTTTGTTTTCCTGGAAGGTTAGTCTCTGTAACAATCCAGGATCTAGTATTTAATCTCTCTAAGATTAATCTAAAAAGTTTTATAATTTGATGTGTTTGAGGTAGGTTTACGCACTCTGTGTTAGTTTCTTTCCAAAGGTATCCAACTGCATCCAATCTGAAAATTGAAATTCCTTTACTTATGAAATTCATCATAATTTTTACAAAGTCTATTAAGACATCTGGATTTTTAAAGTTAAGGTCAACTTGATCTGGACTAAACGTACACCAAAGTTTTTTTTGGCTGTCATACATTTTAAATTTTTGCAGTAAAGGATGTTCTCTTGGTCTTATAACTTTCTTAGTATTAAATTTTCTATCGACAGAGAAGAAATAGTCTTTTCCTGGATCTTTATTCTTTAGAAAATTCCTAAACCATACACCTTTAGATGAAGCATGATTTATAACTATATCGGCCATTATATTTGCATCCTTTGACAATCTTTTAATGTGATCCCAGTTACCGAACCTTTTATCGATCACGCTATGATCTTTAACCGCGAAACCACTATCACTACTCGATGGGAAAAAGGGAAGAAAATGAATACAGTTAAAACTCTGTTTAAGCTTTTTTTTAAAAAAACTATTGAATATATTTAATGTATTTTTTTCTCCTTTTATCTTAAGATTGTCAGCATAGGAAATTAATAAAATAGTTTTTTCTGAACAAATGTCTTCTTTCTTACCTAACTTAATATTTTGATTAAAGTCTTTGATAAGATCGTTAATTTTTCTTGTATAATAAAAAGTATTAATTTCTGGATCTACTGATTTATATATTTGAATTATTTTCGATTGAATATCATCCTTAATCAACTGAGACACTTTACTTGAATTTTTCATTGTCTGCTCTCACGGCCTCTTTAAGATTTGATAAAGTTGAAGGTAATGCACTACTTACACGACTCCATGTTGGTATGAAGGGTGTTTCCATCGGATTTTCAAAGAAACTTTCACCCGCTTTCATGATATTATAGGCAAAAAGTTCAACAGCTTTTTCTTCTGAGTGTCTATCGAAAGACAAGCCATTCATAACTGCATCGCTTTTGTAAATATCGATCATATCTAAAGCAGATCTGTAATAAGTTGCTTTAATTGATCTGAATGTTTCCAAGCTGAATGAGTTTCCCTGAGTTGCTAATTTTCTTATTAATGTTTTAATAATATCAATAGACATTCTTGACAATCCCTTGCTATCGTCCTCTGTTGATAAATCTTGGTGTTTATGGTCATAGGCATCCGCTAAATCAATTTGACATATTAAATTAGATGAGAAATTTCTTTGCATTTCTGATAAGATTCCTATTTCCATTCCCCAATCAGTAGGGATTCTTAATTCCCTTAGTAAATCTTTTTTAAAAGAAAACTCTCCAGCAAGTGGATATTTAAAAGATTTCATAAATTCCAAATACTCATTTTTTCCGATTGTTTTTTCCATTGCTACTAATAGAGGGTAAACCAATAATCTTGATGCCCTACCATTTAATTTACCTTTAGCATAACGTGGATAATATCCTTTGCAGAATTCGTAATTAAAATTTGGATTGGCAACTGGATAAAATAACTTTGCCAATAACCTTCTTTCATAAGTAATGATATCGCAATCGTGGAGCGCTATTGCGTCAGCTTCACCTCTAGCGAGAGCCATGCCTACGCAATACCAAACATTTCTCCCTTTCCCCATTTCTTTAGGAGCCAATCCTTTGACTTTAAGTTCATCATCAACTTTTTTTAAATTTGGTCCGTCGTTCCACAATATTGAAAAAGGCAACTTTAATTTTTTAAAAAAACTCCAAGCTTTTTTAGCTTGGCTTTCATTTGCTTTATCCAAACCAATTATAATATGGTTAATATAGTCAGTTTTATTAATTTCATCTAATATTTTTGGTAATGCTTTTCCTTCTAACTCTGAGAATAAACACGGCAAAATTAATTCCATGTTAGTTTTTTTTGATATTGTGGACAGCTCTTTTTCTAATTCTTCTGTTTCTCTAATTTTGAAATCATGCAAATTTGCAACTATTCCATCTTGTGAAAAATCTGTCATATTTTAATTTTAAAGAATTAATGTATTTTTTCCAGAGCCATTTTGACTACTTCCATCCATCCAAGAGGAGCTTCTTTAGTTGATATTGTGTATTTATCTCTATTTAATAGACTTTGGTTATTTTTATTTTTTATAAGACAAGGAAAATCCACACAATCTAACATCTCTAAGTCATTTGGACTATCTCCAATTCCAATTGTAATGACATTTTTAAAATCTTGATAATTACTAAGCACATTTAAGGTTTTTTTTACAGCAATTGATTTATTAAGATTATCTCCAATTGAAAAAACTCTTCCGCCTTGATTAATTGCAAGTCCTAACTTGTTACAAGCAATATTTAATTGCTCAATTGCCTCTTTTCCTCCATTAAAACTAATTAGGAAAGTATAATTTCTATTCATAGAAGCTTCGAGTTTTTTCTTACTTAAACCTAAAATTTTAGTTTGTTTTTCAATATCCATTTCAGATAACAAACTACAATATGATAATAATTTAGTATTAATATTTTTTACAAAAATTTTTTTAATTTCAGCCAAAGGTCTAGCAAGAATAATTTTTTTTGAAATATCCGGTTTTAGAATATCTAGATTGTGTATAGAAGATCCATTTTCTGAAATATATGGTATGTTATAATTTAATTCGTTAACAAATTGTTGTATCTCCAGGTCTGTTTTGCTTGAGGTTGGGATCAGTTTTATTCCACTATTCAAACACTTTAAAAGAAAATTTTTAATTTCATCAAATTTAAAAGTTTCATTATTTAATAAAGATCCATCTAAATCTGTAAATATCAAAACTTCCTTTTTTTGACTCATTTTTTTAAAAAAACAATTATGGCTCCATCGCCTCCATATTTTTGGGGTGCTTCTTTTATACTTACGATTTTATTCTTATATTCGTTTTTAATAAAATCTGGGATAGCATATTTAAGAAGTCTTAAATCTTTAGATGCGTAAGGATCTGCTTCGTAATTAGAATGTAAACCTTTCCCAGTGATAAATAAAATTTTTCGTTTTTTTGTATTAATCGCTAAATCAATTGACTCTGATACTTTTTCAAATGCATCCTTAACTTTAAAACCGTGTAAATCAATTTTTATATCAAAAAAAAAATTATTATTAATGACAAACTTTTCATCTTTTAAATCTTTATCTTCTACAGATTTAATGTTTTTGATAAAATCTTGCCAATCTTTTTGATCTTGTTTAGTGATTTTAGTGCTTGGTTTCTTTTTCGTCGCCATCACTTGAAAGTTCTGTTAAATACCAAGTTGGATTTTTATCTTTTAAATCTTTCTCGAATATCCAAACGTCAGTAACAGTCTTAATCTTCTCAGGATCGCCTTCTATTACCATGCCAGAATTATTTTTTAGACAGTTGACAATTTCACTAATAAACTTTGTTTTTATTTTATAATGAGTGTCTTTTTTGTCTATCTTGGCAATTTTTGTTTCTTTAATACCAATAAAAGTTAATTCAGAGGTAATCTGTTTTGTCTTTCTCTCATCTATAATTTTAGAAAATTCACTATAGAGATTTTCCGTAAGAAGGGGTTTTAAGGAATTTTTATCACCTTTAGCAAAAGCTCCAATAATCATTTCATATGCAGCTTCGGCACCTTTTATAAAATCTTTTTTATCAAAAGTTTCTTTATCCTTCTTTAAATTTGTTGGGTTAATTGAAAAACTTTCTTTGCTCTCATTAAACCTTGGCTTGATTGGAATATCATCTGCACCTTTGCCAAGAACATTTCTTAAACGTAAAAAAATGAAGCCAGCTAGCATTGCTAGAAGAATTATGTCGATATATCCAAAATTTTCAGTCATTACTTGTAATTATAAAAAAAATAATTATCTCTTGATAATAGATTAAACAGAATGCAATTTACACTACTATTTTTAATATTTGTTCCATTAATAGAGATCTACTTTATGATTAAAATAGGTGCTTTTATTGGAGCTTTCAATACTATAATGGCGACGCTTTTAACCGCAGGTATAGGGTTATATTTTGTGAAACAACAAGGTTTGGCAACTGTCTACTCCGCTTTAAATTCAATTGGGCGAAACAATTCACCTATATTTGAAATTCTGGGTGCCTTCTGTTTAGTAATTGCAGCCATATGCTTGATCATCCCTGGATTTATAACGGATATTTTAGGCGCTTTGCTTGTAATACCAATAACTAGAAAAATTTTTTTAAGATATTTTGTTAAAAAAAATTCCAACAACCAAAACGATAATAGTAAAATTATAGATATTAACCCTGAGGACATTGATGAACGAAAATAACAATACCAAATACGAGGTAATTGCGAGATATATAAAAGACGTTTCTTTTGAAATTCCAACGCCAGAAGCTTTCGTAGATGCAGCTAAAAATCTTGGAAGCTATATTACAAAAATAGATTTTAAGAGTAACCCTTATAAAGGTAATTTAGTCGAATTAAATTGTAAACTTATAATAGAAGCACCAGAGAACATAAAAAATAAAATGAGATCAGAAATTGTTATGGCTATTGTTTTTAAAATAATAGATACCAAATTGACACCTGATGAAATAAAGAAAATCGTTTTGGTAACAATACCTTCTGAAAACTTTGATTTTATTAAGACTGTAGTCACTGATTTATTTCAAAAATCAGGATTTAAAAATTTTAATTTTAACAAAGAAATTGACTTCGAATCTTTGTATAATCAACAAAAAGCTAATTAAGAATAAAAGATTTTGGAATATTTTTTTTCAAAAAGTTTTTATGTTCTTTTGCTTCTTCTTCCGAAATTTCTATAATAATCCTTTTTCTATTTTTTAGATCTATTAAGTCGTTGTTTGACGTGCTTGTATCTTTAACCGGTAAATCAAATGTTGGTTCTTTTTTATCAAGCAAATCAATGTATACTTTTGTTAGCAAGTCACAATCGAGCAGTGCAGAATGTTTTTCTCTCCTGGAATTATCAATTTTAAATCTTTTACATAAAGCATCTAAACTATTTTGTAGACCTGGAAATTTATCTCTTGCTATAAATAAAGTATCAACTACCCTTTCTTTGCCTAACACTTTTAAATCTGCATCTTTTAATTCTTTATTTAAAAACGCCAAATCAAAATCAGCATTATGTATTACTAATTTTGAGTCTTTGATAAAATTTAAAAATTCTTTGGCAATTTCTTTAAACTTAGGCTTGTCGTTTAGGAACTCCCTTGTGATACCGTGCGTTTGATAAGCACCTTCCGTTATATTCATTTCTGGGTTTATAAATGTATGAAATTTTTTACCTGTTGGAGTGTGATTATCTAGTTCAATACATGCAATTTCTATAATCTTATCTGTGGAGGGAGAAAGACCAGTGGTTTCTGTATCAAGTATAATTTCAATCATATTACAATTTTTTTAATAATCTCTCTAACTTTTTTTTTAGCATTTTTTTTATTAAAGTCATTTTTTATTATTAAATCTGAACGCATTTTTTTTTCGTCTGTGGATAGCTGAATACTTTGTAATATTGAAATTAATCTAGAGTCATAATTTTTTCTTTTTTTTAAGTGTGTTTGGATTTTACTTTTTTTAGCATCCACAAAAATAAGAACATCGTTTGGTAAATTTATTTTATTTTCTAAATATAGAGGAACATCCAAAACTACAGCTTTTTGTTTATTATTTTTTTTTAAAAAGGATTTCATCTTAGATCTTACAACTGGATGTACAATTTTAATTATCTTTATTAAGTTTTTTTTGTTCGATTTTATCGCTTTTGATAGTTGTGCTTTATCTATTGGAAATTGCTTAATATATCTTGGCAAAGCCTTATTTAATTTTCTAAAAATTGATTTATCATTTTTATATAAATACGATACTTGTTCATCCGCATTAAAAATTGGAAAACCAAATAATCTTGACACATAAGATTTGCCACTGCCAATTTCGCCGAGCATAGCCAATCTAATCATTAATTAATTCTATTACCTTTTGGTCTATTTTTGGTAATACTCCGTGCCAGATTTCAAAAGATTTTTGTGCTTGATAAATAAACATCATTTTGCCATCGATAGTTTTGTTGTTTTTTTCCGCGTTTATTAAAAACTTTGTTTTAGGCTTATATATTATGTCGTAAAAAATTTTTCCTTTAACATCATTTAAATTTATTCCTATTTCCTCATTGTTTAATCCAAGGCTTGTGCAGTTTACTACAAGATCAAAATTAATCCTTTCTCCCCAGTCTCTCACTTCAATATCATTAAATATTTGCTTGACGTTTAAAGCTTTATCTTTGGTTCTGTTCATTAAGGTGATTTTAGGTACACCTAGGTTTTTGAGGGCGAGAATTACAGAAGTTGATACACCTCCTGCACCTAAAACCAGAACTTGTTTGTTTTTTCCGTCGAAACCTTTATCAATCAAAGGTGTCTCAAAACCAAAAATATCAGTATTATCCCCAAAAATTTTTTTTTGGTCCATGTAAATAGTATTAACAGACTGAGTTATTTTTGCATTCTCCGTTAGTTCATCAAGATAAGGGATAACCAATCTCTTAAATGGTATAGTAACATTCATTCCAAAAATATTACCCTTTTTAACCTCTAGAATATTTTCTTCTAGCTCCTCTTTTTCCAAAAGCTTTTTATCATAAATAGCTTCGACCTTTTCCTGTTGTATCCAATAATTATGTAGTTTTGGAGACAATGAGTGACTAATAGGATTCCCGATAACAAGCAGTTTTTTCATAATGTTAAATTTTAGTGCATTTAAAATTCCACGTGCTTTTTAATCTTCCTTTATTTAGCTGTGTAATATTTAATTTTTTCTCAATTTTATTTAATGAATATATCCATTTAGAATCGATGTATTTGTAATGTTTTTCAGCTAAAATTTCCATTTTATTATTAATCAATACTTTTAATTCTTCAGATTTTTTTGCACCTGAATATCTAAAAAAAAATTTATTATTTTTAATCTCTATAAAAATATCAGTCTGTCTAGGTGCGCTACATGAATATATTTGTTGGTGAAAACAAGAGCTAACAAAAACAAAAAGTGAAATATAAACTATTTTTTTCATTTTAATTGCTCTAAATATTTATTAATTTGCTTAATAGGTAAACCCATAATCGAACTCATATCTCCATTAATTTCAGCAAATAATTCAAGACCACCAGCCTCTATCTGATAAACTCCGTATTTCTTCATTATCTCTAAGTCTAATCTATTTAAATAATCATTAAGTTCTTTGTCAGACAAATTTTTCATCACCAGCTTGCAAGATTCATGAAAATGAGAAATCATACTTCCACCCTTACAAATACAAGCCGCAGTATGAAGATAATGTGTCTTATTATTTAATTTTGATAATATGATTTTAGCCTCCTCTTTGGATTTTGGTTTACTTATGTTTTTTCCCTCTAAATCCAACAGCGAGTCTGCCCCTATAATAATATCTTGAGGGTATTTATTACTAATTTTTGACGCTTTGAGTTCTGCTAAACTTTTAGCAATTTGAAGACACGTTGCATTTTTAGCCTCCATTGAAATCTTAATTTCCTCTTCATCTATTCTCGAAGGCTCTTGCTTAACCTGATATCCATTTTCTTCTAAAATTTTTTTTCTTATTCCGCTTTGAGAAGCTAAGATCACATTTTTAATCATTATTTTTTTGTAATTTCGTAAATTTTAATTATTGATGCGGCTGTTTCTTCAACAGATTTACGTGTAACATCTATTATTGGAATTTGTCGTGATTGAAACATTTTTTTGGACTCTTTGATTTCATTATCTATCGTAGACTGGTCAGTATAAGTAGAAGATTTCTTGTCATTTAAAATATTAATTCTTGTTTTTCTTATATCTGTTAAACGCCCTGTCTCTATTGTAAGACCTATTTTAACGGCTTTACTATTAAAAACTGTTTCTGGAAGTTCTTGATGTATAACTAGCGGAATATTTGAAACCTTATAACCCCTTTCTCCTAAATAAATAGAAGTGGGTGTTTTACTCGTTCTACTTACGCCGAGGATAATAATATCTGCGTTAACAGCAGTTTCGAGTTTTTGCCCGTCATCGTGTGCTAGTGTAAATTGCATTGCTTCTATCTTTTTGTAATATTCTTTATTGAGAGCATGTTGCCCACTTGGAACATGTGATGCTTTGGTTTTAAAAATTTTTTCGAAATCAGGGATAATATGATCAAGAATACCAAAGCATGGTATTGATTTTGATTTACACTCATTAATTATGTGATTTGTAGTCTGTTTTTCAACAAGAGTATAAAGGATTATTGGATTTTCCGTTTCCTTACATTTTTCCATTAATTGAGCTGTTTGTGCACTAGTTCTCATAAATGCGAAATGGTGTATTTTGTAATTAAATTTTGGAAATTGAGCTTTTATAGCAAGAAAAATTCTATCTAAAGTTTCTCCAGTTGAATCAGATACCAGGAAAAAATTATATAACTTGTTCATAAAGTTGTTGATTGATTTATATAACTCAAATTTATCCCTAGACTATCAAAATTAATGTCGTTTTATAAATATTTCTCAAATTTTATCCATTATTTTACTAAAAGTATAAAAGTTATTAATAGTCACTGAATATGGTTATTATTTGTTTAAAATAGTTATAAATTCACCATTTTGGTTGTTAATAATTTTGTATATAGTGTTTATTAAAAGTTAGTCACACTATTAACCATGCCTAATAATACTAATACTTTAATACATATATATTTAATATGAGCAATTTAATATTAGATAAATTCGATAGAAACAAAATCAACAAAGGTATTGTACCTATTTGGTTGATGAGACAAGCAGGAAGGTATTTGCCAGAATATAAAAAGATTAGGTCTAACAATAAAGAATTCATAGATTTTTGTTTAAATATTAAAGATTCTAGTGAAGTTACATTACAACCGTTAAAAAGATTTAATCTTGATGCTGCTATAATATTTTCAGATATTCTTTTAATTAATTACGCAGCTGGCCAAGACGTTAAATTTAAAGAAAATTTCGGACCAGTCTTGCAAAATTTAAACGATGAAGCTTTTCTTTCAATTGAAAAAGATGTTTTTATTAATAAACTTTCTAATTGCTATAAATCAATGAGAAACGTACGCAATTTATTACACAAAGACAAAACACTCATTGGGTTTGCAGGATCACCATGGACATTGTTGGTATATGCTCTAAATTTAAAATCTCCCAAAAATGAGTTTAATTTAAATCGCAAAGAAGATGTAATATTAAAATTATTAAACAAATTTATAGATCTTGTAAGTTGGCATTGTATTGAACAAATAAAAAATGGAGCAGATGTTATACAGTTATTTGATAGTTGGGCGGGTATTATTGAGAACGAGAAGCTCAATCCTTTCTGCGAAAATCCAAATAAGAAAATAATTGAAAATATTAAAAAAATATATCCTTATGTACCTGTCATATGTTTTCCAAGAAACATTAAAGATAACATAAGTTCATTTGTGACCAACGTTAAACCAGATGGGATAAGCTTAGATTTTAATACAGATATTCAAAAATTAGATATAGACTCTAATGTTGTTTACCAGGGAGGCATGAGACCAGACTTATTAACTACAGATGATGAAAACGAAATAATTAAGGAAGCAAAAAGATATTTAGATTTCTTTAAGGATAAAAGATATATTTTTAATCTAGGGCATGGAGTACTGCCAAATACTAAAATTAAAAATGTGGAAAAATTAGTTAATTTTGTTAAAAATTATTGATCAATGGAAAATAATAATCATCCAAAGGTAAATTATGGTAAAAAAGGTGTTTTGCTAGTTAATCTAGGAACCCCAGACTCTACGTCATGGTGGGATATAAGAAAATATTTAAGAGAATTTCTTTCAGACAAAAGGGTTATAGAAGTCAATCCGATACTCTGGCAAATAATTCTAAATCTCATTATTCTAAATCTGAGACCGTCTAAAACTGCAAAAGCTTACAAAGAGATTTGGATGACTGATATAAACGAATCCCCGTTGAGATATTACACAAAGCAACAAACTCAAAAATTAAAAGAGAAGTTTAATGGTCAAAATATAATAATTGACTATGCAATGAGATATGGGAACCCGAGTATAAAATCTAGACTTCAAAAGCTTCAATCTGAAGGCTGTGAAAATATTATACTTTTTCCGCTTTATCCTCAGTATGCAGCAGCCACGACAGCCACAGTGTGTGATGAGGTTTATAGATGTCTAATAAAAATGAGATGGCAACCGAGTCTTCAAGTTATTCCACACTATGAGTCTAATGAAGATTATATTAATGGGCTAGTTAATAGTATAAAAAAAAAATTATCAGAAATATCATGGAAGCCAGATTTAATCGTGGCTTCATATCACGGTATTCCACAAAAATATTTTGATAAAGGCGATCCTTATCATTGCTATTGTCAAAAAACATCTAGATTAATTAAAGAAAAATTTAACGAGATACCAATTGAGACAACGTTTCAATCAAGATTTGGTCCTGAGAAATGGTTACAACCATATACTGATAAAACTCTGGAAAAACTACCAGCAGAAGGAAAAAAAAATATTTTAATGATTTGTCCTGGCTTCTCTTCAGATTGCGTTGAAACCTTAGAAGAAATTGCTATTCAAGGAAAGGAGACTTTTATTGAAAGCGGAGGTAAGAATTTTGATTTAATAAGTTGTTTAAATGACAATGACGACCATATTAAAATGATGGAAAATATAGTTAAAACCTATATTCATTAATTATGTATTTAACATTAAAAGCTTTACACTTAATAGCAGTGATATCTTGGATGGTTGGACTTCTATATCTGCCAAGAATATTCGTTTACCATGCCGACGTAAAACCTGAGAGCGATACTTACGAGATTTTTTCATTAATGGAACTTAGATTAATGAAATATATTATGAATCCTGCAATGATAGCCACCTGGATTTTCGGTGTTTGGTTAGTATATTTAGCAGGTCATGAAATTGCTATGCAATTGTGGATGCAAATAAAATTAATTCTTGTTGTTTTGCTATCGGGCTTCCATGGTTTTTTATCTAAATGCAGAAAAAATTTTCAAAATAAGCTTAATCTCAGAACTGCAAAATTCTATAGAATAATAAATGAAATCCCAACCGTAATGCTAATCATCATTGTTTTTCTTGTTATTTTTATGCCTAATTAATATTGATAAATTTTAAAAAAAATACTATAATTTAATCTTCTAACAAATTTCCCTACATATGAATCTTCAAGAACTAAAAGACAAAACACCAGCAGATCTAATTTCTGAAGCTGAGAAGCTTGGCGTTGAAAATCCTAGTACAATGCGTAAACAAGAAATACTATTTGCAATTCTTAAAAAATTTGCGGAAAAAAATGAACAAATCACTGCTTCTGGAGTATTAGAAACATTGCAAGATGGTTTTGGATTCCTTAGAGCCATGGAGTCAAACTATTTACCAGGTGCCGATGATATTTATGTAAGTCCAAGCCAGATTAGAAGGTTTGGATTAAGAAAAGGGGATACAGTAGAGGGAGAGATAAGGGCTCCGAAAGATCAAGAAAGATATTTTGCTTTGTTAAAAGTTAACAAAATTAATTTTGAGGATCCTGAAAAGACAAGAAATAAAATTAACTTTGATAACTTAACCCCCCTATATCCTGAAGATAAAATTAAATTAGAAGTAGAAAAAAACAAGGCTGAAAAAAAACCTGATGTTACCGCAAGACTAATAGACTTAGTTTCACCGATTGGAAAAGGACAAAGGTCGTTAATTGTATCACCACCTAGATCTGGTAAAACAGTTATACTACAAAATATTGCTCATTCTATAACTGCAAATCATCCAGAAGTATATTTGATAGTTCTTCTGATTGATGAGAGGCCAGAGGAAGTTACCGACATGCAAAGATCCGTTAAAGGAGAGGTAGTTAGCTCTACATTTGATGAGCCAGCAATGCGTCACGTTCAAGTCGCTGAAATGGTTATTGAAAAGGCTAAAAGACTAGCAGAGCATAAAAAAGATGTTGTAATACTTTTGGATTCTATAACTCGTTTGGGAAGGGCTTATAATGCAGTTGTACCTAGTTCAGGAAAAGTTTTGACCGGAGGTGTGGATGCTAACGCGTTGCAAAGACCCAAAAGATTTTTTGGTGCTGCAAGAAATATTGAAGAAGGTGGTTCTTTAACAATTATTTCAACGGCCTTAATAGAAACAGGATCAAGAATGGATGAAGTAATATTTGAAGAATTTAAGGGTACTGGTAACTCAGAAGTAATCTTAGACAGAAAAGTTGCAGACAAAAGAACATTTCCTGCAATCGATATTACTAAATCTGGTACTAGAAAAGAAGAGTTGTTATTCAAAAAAGAAGAACTCCAAAAAATGAATGTTTTAAGAAGAATTATAAACCCAATGGGAACGATGGACGCCATAGAGTTTTTGATATCTAAATTAAGAGAAACAAAGAATAATAACGAATTTTTTGATTCAATGAATAAAGGCTCTTAATTAATGGATAATTCTTTCATCGCTCGTTGCTTGACCCAGTAAATAAAAATTAATTATTTGATTTAAAACCTTGTTTCTATCATCGAGCGTGTCGGTTTCCAAAAGTCTTTGTTTTTCGCTCACAGTAAATGGGCATATCATTGATAATGAGTTTACAAGCTGGTCAGGTGACACTTTTTCAACGACTTTCCAGTCCGTAGAAAGTTGATTAAGTTTAAAAAATTTTTTAGTTTTATCTATTAGTTCATTAACATCCACTTTTTTTAAGTCCTCGCTTGTTATCTCTTTCTTAAGGTCCAAGTAATTAACTTTAAATTCGCGATATAAACAATCATTATTAATCTCATCGATTATTTTAAATCTAGATACTCCTTTTAAATTTATAAGATATCTTCCATCAGGGGTTTGATAATGACTTTCTATGTATCCGACACACCCTATGTTAAATAGTGATATTTTATTTTCTCCTTCTATTTGTTTGGCTTGTATCATTCCTATTAGACCTTGTTTTTTTATAGCATGCTCTACCATTTGTTTATATCTTGGTTCAAAAATATTTAAGGGGAGCACCGTCTTAGGAAAAAATATTGTACTCGAAAGAGGGAAAACAGGTATTTCCTCTGGCATTTCGTTAATATTCAATTTTTTCATAAAATTAGATATTATACTAATTTGTTTTGTTGCAAAACCTAAGATTAAATGATGTTGAAAAAAATTAAAAAAAGGATTAGTATTAATTTACCATCCACATGGATACAAAGTGGCCGATCTACATCGGTTAAAAGTAGGTTAAAACATAACGGAGGAAAATATGATGCAAAGAATGCACCAAATCCTCGACAGTTTTAGCCGAAAAGTATCAAAGGCTAAACGTGCGAGGATATTAAATCAGTCTGTTAAACCAGTTCAAGTTAATGGAAATGGTACAAACGGATATTTGATTAAGTCAGGAAAAAATAAAGGAAAGATTCTTGGCTATAATAAGGTTCAGCCTAGGAACCCATTTTAAATTTACCGTGTGGGCAGCGCATAACGCGCTGCCCAAATTTTTATCTTTTACTCATAAGCCACAAAGCACCAGGGCCGTTACTTAATAAATAAATTTTACCACTACTATCAATTTTAAAGTCACGGATTCTGCCAATATCACCTTTAAAAATTATTTTTTCTTTGCCTATAATGCTATTTTTAAAATTAATTTTTCTTAGTGATTGATCTTTAAGTGATCCTATTAAAATATGATTGTTTAGATTTTTAAATTCATTGCCCTTGTATATTTGTGTTCCACTTACAGCTATTGAAGGGACCCAAGTTTTAAGAGGTTTAGTAAAACCAGGCTTCCATGCACTGCCATCTCCAATTTTTGTAAAATCGTAATTTGTTCCACCCCATGCGATAATTTTCCAACCGTAATTCTCCCCAATTTTTACCTCGCCAAAAAAATCACCACCTCTTGGACCGTGATTAGAAATGTATATTTTGTTATCATACGGAGATAAAGTCATGCCTTGGGGATTTCGTATCCCAATTTGGTATATTTCAGGTAACCATTCCTTTTCTTTATTAAATTTAGGGTTTGATTTAGGAGGTGATCCATCGAGATTTATTCTTATGATACTTCCTGGGTGTTTGGATGCATCTTGAGCTATCATTCCTTTGCCTCTCTCACCTATAGAAGCAAATAGCATGTTATTTCTTATAACCATTCTACAGCCAAAATGATATCCACTATCTATTGGCGGCTCTGCTCTAAATATATTTTTAAATTTTATTTTATTAGACTCTAAATAACCTGTTGCAATAGAAGTGCTTGTTCCTCCAATTCTTTTTTCTGTATAACAAATATATAATTTTTTATTATGATTAATTATATCTAGTAATCCCCCTTGCCCAATTTCTAAAAAATTTAAGTTATGACTAATTTCTCTTTTTGATTTTTCAGATAACCCTAAGTAAAAAATTTTTCCACCTTGTTCTGTTACAATCAAATCAGAATTAAAAAATGTAAGCCCCCAAGGCTTCGATAAATCATAAAGTTTTCTCAGCTTAAATTCTTCTGCATTGCAGTTAAGAGCTAGAAAAAAGCAAATTATTGTTAATATTTTATTCATTTTGATGTTATAAAATATTTGAATTTAGAAAACTATACATCTATAATTAGAATTAAGCGGGTGTAGCTCAGTGGTAGAGCGAAACGTTGCCAACGTTTAGGTCGTGGGTTCAATTCCCTTCACCCGCTCCAAAATGCGACAATCTAAGGGTATTTTAATATTAAAAATTGTGTATTTTCTAAAGATTATGAAACTAAAGATTTTGTTAATTATATCTTGTCTATTTTTAATAAGCTGCGAAAGCGCAAGGTACGAATATATTGATAAAAAAACCAGAATTAAAATAGTAGAAGACAAAGGCGTAGTAGTGAAAAAAAGTTTTCAAGTTTATGTATCTGATATGTCAAAGAATATAGACGACTGGTATGATGCAAAAAAACAAGACGGTAAGTATGTCGTTTCTAAAAAGGGATTACAGCAAATTGAGTTGGATGCACAAACTGATAGCGGTGGATCTGACGGAGGATATTAAATGAGCGAATTAGCAAAAAAAAAATGTATTCCATGTAGTGGTGATATTCCTGCTTTAAAAGACGATGAAATCTCAGAATTGAAAAAGGAACTTAAGAACTGGGAAATAAAAAAAACGATAGACGGATATAACTGTTTAAACAAAAATATAAAGTTTGATAATTTTTTGGAAAGTTTAAACTTTATCAATAAGGTTTCTAAAGTTGCTGAGGAAGAAAATCATCATCCTGACCTTAAATTTGGCTGGGGATATGCTGATATCACAATCTTTACACATGCTATAAAAGGTTTGACAGAAGGTGATTTTGTTTTAGCTGCTAAGATTGATGTAATAAATTAGTGTTTAAAATTTCTACGGTTAGTAAACACCATTGAGACATTTCTTTTATTTGCCTCTTCGATAACTTCTTCGTCTCTGATCGACCCTCCAGGCTGGATAATAGAAGTAACTCCTAAATCGATCAATTTTTTTATACCATCCGCAAATGGAAAAAAGGCGTCAGAGGCAGCAACACTACCAGCTACATCTTTTGTTGATATAAATTCTAAAGAGTTATCTACTGCAATCTTACAAGATGCTACTCTACTAGTTTGTCCAGCCCCAATTCCAATTGTCTTATTATTTTTAGCTATAACTATTGCATTTGACTTTACATGTTTACAAACTCTTTCAGCAAATAATAAATCCTCAAATTCTTTATCACTCGGCTTTTTATTTGTAACAATTTTTAAATCATCTTTATTAAGGGAAAATTCATTATTATCTTGCGATAAAAGAACACCTCCCAAAATTTTATAATCTAAATTGCCTTTAATTTTAGTACTAGAAGTTTTAATAACTCTTAAATTTTTCTTATTAGATAATATAGAAATCGCACCTTTAGAAACATCTGGAGCTAATATTACTTCATAAAATGTTTTAACTAACTCAGATGCAAGATTTTCTTCAACTTTAAAGTTAAACGCTACAACACCCCCGAAAGCACTTTTTGGATCAGCGTTAAAAGCGTTCAAATAACTCTTAAGTCCGTCATTTTCGTAGGAACAACCGCATGGGTTATTATGTTTTATTATTGCCGTTGCAAAACCATTTTTAAATTCAGAAATTAGTTCAAAGGCATTAAATGCATCTAGGTAATTATTATAGCTCATTTCTTTTCCCATTAGTTGATCAAAATTCGAGAAATTATTATTTATAACAGAGTATAGAGCGCCATTTTGATGAGGATTTTCACCATATCTTAACTTACCAACTAACTTTCCAGATATGGTTTGTTTATTTGGAAATTTAATTTTATTTTCTTTTGAAAACCAATTTGAAATCAACGAGTCGTAATATGCAGTTTCATTAAATGTTTCATTAGCCATTTTTTTTCTAAATTTAATACTAGTTGCTCCACCATGTATATTTAATTCTTTAATTAGATCATCATAATAATTGATCGACGATATAACAGTTACTTCAGAAAAGTTTTTCGCTGCAGATCTTAGCATCGATGGGCCACCAATATCTATATTTTCAATCATCTCATCAAAACTTTTGTTTTCAGATAATTTTTTTTCAAATGGATATAAATTTACTATAACGAGATCAATATTTTTAATATTATGTTTTTTTATTTGGTCTTGATGGCTTTTGTTATCTCTAATATTCAAAATACCACCGTGTATATTAGGATGTAAGGTTTTTACTCTTCCATCCAAAATTTCAGGAAAACTAGTAAATTCAGAAATTTCTATGCAATCATATTTTTTACTTTTTATAAATTCGTAAGTGCCTCCGGTACTAATAATTTCAATGTCATATTTTTTAATTTCTTTTAATAATTTATCTAAACCTGTTTTGTCAGATACAGATATTAAACATCTTGATATTTTTTTTGTCATTTATTCGTTTTTTCTAGTGACCACTCGATTTTATTTAAGCTTTCGTTTAATTTACCTTCAATGACTATACATTGCGACTCAATAATTTTATCGTAATCTGCGAAATAAAGGTTCTTTTCAATTTTTAAATCACTATTATTAGTTTGAAATTTCCAACCTTGATTGTGTAAGCTTAATAAAATATTCCCACCTTGAGTTTTTAAAAGCTTTGCTTCTGGAACGACGTGAAATCTAAGTGCATAATTTATATTCTTCTTATTTTTTTTTGTAACAATTATTAGTTCTTCTCCTGATAATTTATGTTCAAGATCATTAATAGTTATCTTCCTTTCGTAAAGACAATTAAAATTTGAGTTATATCCATTATGTCCAGCTGACACTGTAGAAAAATGCTTTGATCTCATAATATCTTTTTTATAAACTTTTAATTTTCTCTTTAGTGAATTTCCAAAATATTTTTTAATAAGTTTATTTTGTTGCGACAAACAAGAGGAAGTATCATTAATTGTAATTGTTGAGTGGGTTGCAGTAGACTGACTTATAATAGATAAGTTATCAGAAAAATTTTTAGCCGAACCACAGTTAGTAATAATTTTTTCGCTATTATATAAAAACTCGAATGATAGACAGCCAGATTGATAATTTTGTGATTTAAAATCAGGTGGTGGGTTATTTGCATCCATCATTAATTCAAATTTTTTGATCTTTGTATATAAATAAGAATGTGTGATATTTTTCTTTTCAAAGTTATAATTTTTAAGTTTTAATAATTTATTAAAATTTTCAATATTTAATTTTTTTGATCCATTAAAAAGTGGTACCTCATTATTACTATAGTATAATCCAGACAAATTGTTTCCGACGGATACTATAAGGTTGTCAATAAATTCTGGAGATGTATTTTGCGAAAATATTAGAAATTCTTTTGCAATAAATAGATGATGTAATAACCAAAATTGTTCCTCAGGATCCTTACTTAAAACAAATCCATTTTTGTCTATCATAGACTTGGCTTCAGCATTAAGATTTTTTAAAGATACCTGAAATAATTTTTGATAACCTTCGAATGTAATGCTTGTAAGTACCAAAGACACTAAAGCAAAAACTCGATCTATAGGTTTGTTTAAAAGATTAATGTTTTTGTTTAGGTGAAACGATTGTTTGATAATGCTATTTATTATTCTATTTCTAAACACTAGATCTTCACTTCGAACAGTAAAATGCGAACAGCATATCCAAAAAATAATTCTTTTAGATATTAAGTTTAATGTCCATGCATTAGAATTATAATTTTCATATTTCCTAAGCCATTCAAGCATTATATTTTTGATTAGCACTTTGTCTTTTTTTACGTCAAATAGTGGTAACCATGAGAAAGCGTTAAGCTTACCTATATTACTTTTTCCAATATTATCTAATTTCCAAATATTTTTTGAAAATTCTTTTATTAAATTCATCGTTTTCTCGTCTTTATCAGTTATTTCCTGAAGTAATGGCATGTTATTCATGTCATAGCTTCTAGTGGGCGGAATCACCGATAGAGATTTATTGTATAGGCTGGTTGAAAAGTATATTTGTTTAATTTTTTCATTAAGGTATTTATAAATCGAGGCAATGAAAAGACTTATAAATCTATAATTCACGTATCAACAGTTTTTTAATAATTTTATATTCTCTAAAACCTTATTTTCTGAATATACTGCTGTGCCCGCAACTAATACATTTGCACCAGCTTTCTTCGCTAATTTTGCAGTATCTATATTTATTCCACCATCAATTTCTATTTCTACATTTAAATTTCCATTATTTATTTCTTCACTTAATATTTTTACTTTTTTTAAAACATCAGGGATAAATTTTTGACCTGCAAATCCAGGATAAACACTCATGATTAACACAAGATCGATTTTTTTTATTACAGGTAAAACTTTATCAATAGATACATCTGGATTTAATGATACCCCAACTCTCTTACCAAGTGATTTAATTTTAGATATCGCGTTATCTAAATTATTCGTTGTTTCAGGATGAATTGTAATAATGTCAGCGCCAGCTTTTGAATACGACTCTAAATATTGATCAACAGATTTTATCATTAAATGGACGTCAAAAGGTTTTTTTGAATATTTTCTTATCTTTTCAATTACTGGAGGTCCAAAAGTTAGATTCTTAACAAAATGACCATCCATGACATCAACGTGAATATAATCAGCTTCAGAATTATTAAGAATTGAAATTTCTTCCTCTAGGTTAGCAAAATCTGCCGATAAAATAGATGGAGCAATCTTTATATTTTTTTTCATTGAAAGTTATTCTTCTTTATAATCTTTCGTAAGGAAAAAACAAAAAAAAAGGGCGAGATAAACTCGCCCTTTTTCAAATAAAATTTAGGAAATTACGCTCTTTGCGTGTCTCCAATGTCGTCTGTTAATGCAACGATTTCCTTATCTGGAATTGTAGACATTTCCATTTTGTACGCTAGGAACCACATCATACCGACTCCTAAAGCCCAGAATAGAATTTGCCATGCCCAGATAGATGGAATTCCAAATGTCCATGATGAATAGTCATTTGGTGAACCAAAGATATCATTACCAATAACTGCTCCAGGTCCAATTCCGAAGAATAACCACGCTAGGGTAATTGCCCAAGCTACTGGTTTTAGACCTTGCTTAGATGCTGGTAATCCAGCATGTTGAGCTAAGAAGTCATGGTATTTTTGTCTATGTGCTCTATCACTTGCATTTTGTGTCATTGCAGAAACGATTATAGCTGTACCTAGGTTAAAGAACATACCCCAGAATGCAGAGTGCATTGTCCAAGGCCATCTTCCCCAAGGAAGAGCGTCACCGAATAATTTGACACCAATACTTTCAGTTAACATAACAGCTACAATACCTGCTGCCATACCTAAAGTTACACCCTGTCTTGTAAAGAATGGGAAGTAGCAAACTGACATTAACGGTACCCACATTTGGAAACCGAATGCAACTGCTAGTCCACCTAATAGGACAAGTGCATCTTTTGAGTAAGTAGCAACTAATAGTGCTGAGAAGACTATGAAAGCAACACCCATTCTTCCAAATAACTTCTGCGTTGCGTGAGAAGCTTTTGGATTTAGGTATTTCTTATATAAGTCTCTAGTTAACATTCCGCCTGCTGTTGACATATAAGCTGCACCTGTAGACTGCATAGCTGCTAAGGCACAAACTGCTAATAGACCAACAAACCACGGAGCTGCATCACCAATTGTGTTGATGTAGAAAGGAACTAAGTTCCCTTGTCCACCTTTTCCAATTGATTCAGGTAAAACATTTGCAATGTTTACTCCTGCTGCATTAACTGCTGGGTTCGCACCTAATAAATGTGCTCCCATACCTTGAGCTGCTGTAAAGAAGAATAAGATTAAACCTATTCCAAATGAAGAAGCCCAAACTTGTTGTGGTGCAAACGGTCTTGGATCTTGATTTCCAAATGCCCACATAGTGAATGCTGGTGCAGAATGTATACCCATAAGAGCAAACATATAAGTTAACACCATCACTCCAGTCCACAATCCACCAACAGGTGTTTCTTTACCAAGACCCGCTGTAAATTGTATTACTCCTGGAATCGCTAAATATGATGAGTATCCATCTTGCGTGAATCCCCACTTCGCACCTTTTACTTTTGCGACATTAGCTAATCCTTTGTTAAGTTCAGTCCATCCGCCAACTAGATCGTAAGCGATAAAACCAACTGCTACGATTCCGAATGCAAGTAGTATACATTGTAGTGTATCCACGTACGCCACAGCTCTTAATCCACCAGATGCCACATAAATTAGCACCACGGCAGCTAAGACCCATGTACCTGCAGTTACAGTAAACAGTCCATCAGATAAAACGTTAAACAGTTTTCCTGAAGCTGCTAATTGTAATCCAAGGTAAGGAATCGAGAAACATAACGCTATCACCACGGTTAAAATTCTAACACCATCACCTTTAAAGTAATCTGCTAGCATTTCACCTGGAGTAACGTAACCAAAACGTTTTCCTAATATCCATTGTCTTTTTAAGAACATAACACCCGTAAATGGAATAGTTATGGCGTAGAAAGATGCGTATGCATATTGGAACCCGTCTCTATAAATTAATCCTGGGTGACCCATAAAGGTCCATCCAGAAAACGATGTGGCTGTTGCAGCTAAAACGAATACCCATAGTCCAAGTCTACGACCGGCTACGAAATAATCCGTTGCTGTCTTTGCCATTTGTGCACATCTTAATCCCCAGTATACGCAGTATATCCAGTATAAGATCACAAATGCAATCAGCCATGTTACTTTTGCTGACAAGGTTTCCCCCTTTGTTGTTTGTTTGTTACATGTAACGTATAAAAACTGATATAATCAGCCTTTAACATTTCAGGGGAATCTCCATTAATTCAACAGTTTTATCAACCCTTTTTTTTATAGCTATTGTGGGTTGCTTTTGCATTGCAACAGCATTTAGGTGCTATTTTAAGGCTTTTTATTTATTTTATTTTTTTTTAACTTAAATATAACCTGAAGTTGTATGCTAAAAGATATTTATATCACTTTCCATGATCCAATTTGGACATTAGCTCTATTTGTGGCCCTGTATTTTCCATTAAAAAAAATCTTATTAAATCTTTATTTAAGAAAACAATTTAAAGAAAAAGGTGAGCCGGACGAAGTAGTAAAAAAAAAATTAAATAATAGAGCAAGGTTAACTTCCGTATTGCTATCTTTTGTGTTTAGTTATTTATACGTACAAAATGTTTTTTAAATTATGAATATCAATATCCTTAGAAGATTTATTATAATTTGTGCTGTTTCAACATTTGTTATGTTTACTTTTTGGGCAGTTTATAAATCTTTTGTCAACAGACCACCTGGAGATTATGAGACGGAAGTATGCGACAACAGATTAAAAGATAAAATGTGGGACAAAGCAATAAAAGCTGCTAACGAAGCATTAATTAAAAATCCTGAGCATCGTGGAGCTATGATGTGTGAGGCAATAGCAAATATCAATAAAAAAGAATACGATCTAGCTTCAAAACAGTTGTCTAACTTAATTATCTTTTTAAATAAAACTTTAGTCGATGATGATTTAACCGGAAGAGGAACATTAGCAGCTGCCTATGCAAACAGAGGTATAATAAAAGATAGAAAAGGAGATTATGAAGGAGCGCTTAAAGATTACATAAAATCTTTAGAAACAGACTCAGAAGCCGTGGAAGGTCCTGGATTAGGGGAGAAAATTTTATATATGATTAATAAACCTTCTTCTATTAGAAAAAGAGCTCAATACATTTATGAACAATTAAAGTTACCAGAGGAAGAGAGAGTATTAAGCGTCCCGGATCGCGATAAGGAGCAGATAATGCATAAGCCTGGTAAACTTTAAAAAGAAATAACTTTTAAAATATCTTTAAATAAAACTAAAAAAAAATAAACTCCGGCTATACAACCAAATAATAATCTAACCCAATCAGACTCGCCGTCTGGTCTTCTAAATGTTAATCCATGATATGCAATTGCTGCAGTGACAATTAAAAAAACGATATTTACAAGATTTTCGTACTCTTTTGGTATGTCAAACATTTTTATTTCTTGTTACCGTTCTCTTTTTTGTAAAGCTCAGGGTAAATATTTTTCTTTTCAAAATATGGAGGTAATAGTGTTGCTGGTTCATCCACTGTAATTATTGCCAAATAAAATGATATTAAAAAGAAAACAGTTATACCTAAAACTGAAAAAATAAATTTAGATAAACCTTTTGATCCTATTGGTTTACCAAATTCGACATCGTAAACATGATACTTAGGGTCTTGAGGGTTCAATTTGTTCACTTTATCTAAATGCACTATTTTTCTTGCGTAATGTCTTGCCCAATTAGGTATATTATTACGAATTGTGTATCCTCTGAATATATTATCAACCAATGTTTTTGGTAATTCATGACCATGCCACTCTTTATAGGCTAACTGTAAAAATTGAAATTCACCCACTTCTAATTTATTAGCAGCTAATAATATTTCAGATTTTTTTGGATTATCATCCCAGTCTGGCTTTAGTAATGTTTGAAAAAAATCTTTCACTGGAATATTATATGTTGAAATCAATATTTTAAAAATGAAAAAAAAATTACAAATAATCGCAGATAGAGCTTTGAAAGAGGCGCAAGATCGAAAAAAAAAGAGGCAAAAACATAAAAAGAAGACAGAATTAAATGGTCCCTCTGGTCCAGAACCCACAAGATATGGCGACTGGGAAAAAAAAGGTATAACTTACGATTTTTAGTTTACTTGTTTAACCTATTATCAATTAAACTTTGAACAACCGTAGGGTCTGCTAATGTTGATGTATCCCCCAAGTTTCCATAATCATTTTCTGCTACTTTTCTCAAAATCCTTCTCATTATTTTACCTGATCTGGTTTTTGGTAGACCAGGAGTGAAATGGATCAAATCTGGTTTTGCGACTGGACCAATCATTTTTCTTACTAATTGAATAAGCTCTGATTTTAATTCTTCTGTGCCTTCCTCGCCTGCTTTAAGCGTTACATAGCAATACAATCCATTTCCTTTAATTTCATGGGGATATCCGACAACAGCAGCTTCAGCCACTTTTTTGTGTGCAACGAATGCACTTTCAATTTCTGCAGTGCCAAGATTATGACCTGATACTATTATCACATCGTCCACTCTTCCTGTTATCCAATAGTATCCATCTTTGTCTCTTCTACATCCATCACCTGTAAAGTATTTCCCGTCGACAGTTGAAAAATACGTATCAATAAATCTTTGATGATCACCGTATACTGTTCTCATTTGACCAGGCCATGAGTCAGACATACATAATCTACCTTTGCATGCTCCTTTAAGTTCTTTACCTGACTCATCCACTATTGCGGGTTTAATTCCATAAAATGGTTTTGTTGCTGAACCTGGTTTTAAATCTATTGCTCCTGGTTGTGGTGATATTAATATACCGCCAGTTTCTGTTTGCCACCAAGTATCCACGATTGGGCACTTTGAATCCCCAACAATTTTATAATACCATAACCATGCTTCTGGGTTTATAGGTTCACCAACAGTACCTAAAAGTCTTATAGATTTTCTACTAGACCTTTTTACTAGTTCATCTCCCTCTCTCATCAATGCTCTTAAAGCAGTAGGCGCAGTATAAAATATATTTATATTATGTTTATCACAGACTTGCCAAAATCTTCCTGCATCGGGATAAGTTGGCAATCCTTCAAAAACAACTGTTGTAGCACCGTTTGCCAATGGTCCGTAAACAATATAACTATGGCCTGTAACCCAACCTACGTCTGCTGTGCACCAGTAAATGTCGCCCTCTTTATAATTAAAAATATATTCATGAGTCATCGAAGCATAGACTATATAACCACCACTAGTATGAAGCACACCTTTAGGTTTTCCTGTTGATCCTGAGGTATAAAGAATAAATAACGGGTCTTCCGCGCCCATTTCTTCTGGTTCGCATTCAGTAGAAGCGTTTTCAGTAATATCGTGATACCATACGTCAACATTCTCATTCCATTCAACGTCTGCTCCGGTATGTTTCAACACTACGCATTTTTTAACATCCGGACATTTTGTTAAAGCTTCATTTGTTGTTTGCTTCAATGGTATAGGTTTTGCTCCACGAATTGCTTGATCTGCAGTAATTACATATTCAGATTTACAATCTAGTATTCTTCCAGCTAAGGACTCAGCTGAGAAACCACCAAATACTACTGAGTGTATTGCGCCAATTCTTGCGCAAGCTAGCATCGAGTAAACTGCTTGTGGCACCATTGGCATATAAATTGTTACTCTGTCTCCTTTTTTAATACCGATTTCTTTTAAACCGTTTGAGAGTTTACATACTTCATCTTTTAATTCTTGATATGTAATATTTTTTGAGACATTTGGATCGTCTCCCTCAAAAATTATAGCGGTATCGTTAGCTTTTTTAGGTAAATGTCTATCAATACAATTGTATGCTACGTTTAAGGTTCCATCGTAAAACCATTTTATGTCAACTTTTTCTTTACTATACGTAACATCCTTGATTTGAGAGTAAGGTTTTATCCAATCAATTCTTTTTCCGTGTTTTTCCCAAAATTTTTCGTTATCTGAAACTGACTCCTCATACATTTCTTTGTAAGAACTTTGGTTTACCAACCCCTTCTTCTTCCATTCGGGAAAAACTTTAAATACTGGATCTTTGGCGGTTTTAGGTGTGCTTTTTTTTAAAACTGTCTTCTTTTTCTTTTTTTTCTTTTTGATTTTAACTTTTTTTTTCTTAGTTCTTTTAAGATTCTTTTTTGTCTTTTTCTTTTTCTTTTTTATTCTTTTCTTTTTAATCTTTTTTAACTTTTTTTTCTTTTTCTTAGCTTTTTTCTTTTTTTTCTTTGCCATCTGTCACCCCTTTATTTAATCCGATATTTTACCCATCTTACAAATTATTTTCCAGCTTTTTGAATCTATTGGCATCACGGATAATCTTGATTGTTTTACTAATGAAATGTGAGAAATGGCCTTATTTGATTTAATATTACCTAATGTTACCGGGTTCTTAAATCTTTTATAAAAACTTAACTGCACTGCAACAAATTTCTTTTTTTTATCAGTTGGATCTATAAATGACTCTTTAATTACTTTAACAATTCCTACAATTTCTTTGCCAATGTTTGAGTGATAAAAGAAACAGAGGTCCCCTTTTTTCATTTTTTTTAAATTATTTGATGCTTGATAATTTCTTACACCGTCCCAAGTAGCTCCAGCAAATCCGCAGTTAATTTGTTGGTCAATAGACCATACATCTGGTTCAGATTTTACTAACCAATATTTCATAATTTTAATCCTGGACCTTTCATGAATGGCGCTTCTGGATCGAGCGGCCATCTTGCTGATGACTCAACATTAAAATTACCTTTACTTTTTTTTTGATAATGTTTGATACCAGCCCATGCAATCATCGCCGCATTATCGGTACATAATTTTGAAGGTGGAAAAATTATAGTAAAACCTTTTGACCTTGATAATTTAATTAAATTATTTCTTATTGATTTATTAGATGCAACACCACCTGCAACAACAAAATTTTTATTTTTCAATTTAGGTCGCAAGTCCAAAAACATATCCATTGCCTTTGAACATTTAATTCTTAATATTTCATTGATAGTTTCCTGAAAAGATGCTGCCATATCGTATTTAGATTTATTATTTTTTACATTTTTTATTTTCAACATGACTGCCGTCTTTAATCCTGCAAAAGATAAATTACACCCAGATTTATGTAAAATTGGTTTTGGTAATAAATATTTTTTTGGATTTCCCTTTAAGGACATTTTTTCAATTATTTTACCATTGGGAATATTTGCACCAAGCATTTTCGCAACTTTATCAAATGCTTCACCTAAGGCATCATCGATTGTGGTTCCTATTCTTTTGTAATCTCCAAAATTATTTACGGATAGAAATTGAGTATGTCCTCCAGAAATAAGAAGTAGTAAATAAGGGTAAGAAATATCATTTGTGATACCAGCGCTTAGCGCATGCCCCTCCAGATGATTAATACCAAAAAAAGGCTTATCTAAAAATCTTGCTATTGTTTTACCAGCGGTCATTCCAACCATCAGACAAACTAAAAGCCCTGGACCTGCAGTTGCAGCAACTCCGTCAATGTCCTTAAATGATTTTTTACTTTTATAAATTGCTTGTTTTATAATTATATCTATTTTATCAGCATGAGCTTTTGATGCTAAGTCCGGAACTACACCGCCAAATTTTTTATGAATTTTAATTTGGCTAGATACAACGTTGGAAAGAATTTTTACTTTTCCCTTACTATCTTGCATAACTACTGATGCTGCAGTTTCATCGCAACTTGTTTCAATACCCAAAAATATTAAATTCTTCTTCATAAAATGCGACCTCGCGTCGCTGAAATTTAAATATTATTACTACATAAAATAAGATTTAAGTAGCGAAATGTCATTAGATAATAAAATTATAGTAGGTACTAGAGGCAGTAGATTATCTTTAGCACAAGCTGAACACTTTAAAGATGAGCTTTTGTTAGCAAATAAAAATTTAAAGCCTACTGACGTAGAAATAAAAGTAATTAAAACATCTGGAGATAAATTTAAAACAGAGAACCTTTCTTTAATGGGTGGCAAAGGTCTATTTGTCAAAGAAATTGAAAAAGAATTATTAAGCGGTAATATTGATTGCGCAGTTCATTCTCTTAAAGACATACCTACATTTGGATCGGAAAAATTAGTTTTAGGTGCATATTTAAAAAGAAAAGATGCAAGAGACGCTTTTATTTCCCCTGTGACAAACTCTTTTAAAAATTTAAAGCCTGGTTCAACAGTTGCTACTTGCTCAGTTAGGAGAATTTCTCAGCTTCAAAGGATAAGAGATGACATTAAAATTGTAAATATTAGAGGAAATATTGATACAAGGATCGAAAAATTAAAAGAAGGATTGGTTGACGGACTTGTTCTAGCTTACGCAGGTATTAAAAGACTTGGTTTTCATAAAGTAGTTACTGAGATTTTTGATAAAGATGTAATGTTACCTGCCGCTGGACAAGGCACAATCGTCGTTCAAACTAGATTAGACAATAAAAGCGTTATTAATCTTTTAAAATTAGTGAATGATAAAGAAACAGAATTTATATCTATAGCAGAGCGATCATGTTTAGATAAAATAAACGGTGCATGCGATACTCCCATTGGTGTTAATGCAGTTATTAATGACGATGGAGAAATTTTTTTACGAGCAGAACTATTGTCGATAGACGGCAAAAAAAGATACTCCTCACATAAAACAGGTATTGTAGAAAAATCAAAATTAATCGGATATGATGTTGCTGAAGAAATTTTAGATCAAGCCGGTACTGATTTTATAATCAAGGAGTCTAAACTTGCACATACTATTTACAAAAGAGGAAATTGATAAGAGCACAATAATCAATCTTTCAAAAAAATATAGGATTACTCACTGCCCAATTCTAATTTCTAAAAAAAAAAACTATTCTAATATCGAATTTAATAAATTTGAATATTTAATTTTAACGAGCTCAAATTCATTAAAATTTTTAGATTTTTCTGAACCGCTAAAGAAATTACAATGTTATTGCGTAGGCGATCAAACCGCCAAAATCGCACAAAATATTGGTTTTAAAAAAGTAATTTCTGGGGGTGGAAATTATAATTCACTTAAAAATATTTTTTTTAATTCGGTAGAAAATAAAAAAAAACGAATTTTATATTTGAGGGGCGAATTTATTTCTCATAATTTAGAGAAAGAATTCCAAAATGAAGGATACAATGTTACATCAGTTATTAATTATACTTCTCTGATAAACACAGATTTTTCAAAACAAATACTTCCAATAATAAATAACAATGAAAACAAAACTATTTTTTTATACTCTAGAAGATCATCTGATGCATTTGCAAAGCTTATATTAACAAATAACTTATCTAGTAAGTGTAAATTTATTTGTCTTAGAGTTATCAGTGAAAATGTCCTTAATCCTTTAAAAAAAATCAAGTGGCAAAATATTAGAATATTTAATATAGGTGATGAGGAATTTTGCCTTGATTAGGCCTTTGTAGCAGTATAATTCGTATAATTATGGAGTTATTTGAAAATTTTTTTAATTTGTTTAGTGATGTTTGGCAACAAGGAGTTGCCGGTAGCAATATTACAGAGATTATAATCGCATTATTAATTTTCTTTATTTTTTTGATTTTAAGAGGATTGGTTTCAAAATTTGTAGTAAAAAGACTAGAAGAATACGTTTCATTAACAACCAATAACTTTGATAATTCTCTCGTCAAATCTCTTGAAAGTCCAGTAAAGTTTTTTCCTATTGTTTTGGGTTTTTTTATAGCTAGTAATTACATAAACCTTGATGGCAAATCCGCTTTTTTTGTAGCAAGTTTAAACAGAACCCTTGTAACTATTTTAATATTTTGGACTTTACATCAAATTATTGAACCAGTTTCTTTTTTAGTAAAAAAAATTGAAGACATACTCTCAAAAGATCTTTTAAATTGGATTATAAAAGCATTTAAAATATTAATCTTAATACTAGGAGTAGCATCTGTATTAGAAATTTGGGGGATAAAAATTGGTCCAATTATAGCCGGCCTAGGGCTATTCGGTGTTGCTGTTGCCCTTGGAGCTCAAGATCTTTTTAAGAATTTAATTTCTGGAATATTGGTACTAGTAGAAAAAAGATTTAAAGTGGGTGATTGGATCTTTGTAGACGGGATAATTGAGGGCATAGTTGAAAAAATTGGTTTTAGATCCACTGTAGTTAGAAAATTTGATAAATCATTAGCGACAATACCAAATTTTCAATTTGCAGAAAAAGCGGTTATCAATTATTCAGAAACAACTCATAGACGTTTGGAAATGACTATAGGCTTAGAGTATGGAAGTACCTCTGAACAATTGATGAAAATCAAAAAAGATATTCAGCATTACATAGAAACAAATCAAGATTTTAATATTTCAGAGAAAACCCCGGTGTCAGTGAAATTAAGCGACTTTGCCGGAAGTTCAATAGATATAAATATAATTTGTTATACAAAAACTAAAAATTTTTATGAATGGAAGGCCACTAAAGATAGATTTATGCTTGTTATTAAAAAAATTGTTGAAGATGCCGATGCTTCATTTGCCTTTCCTTCACAGTCGATCTATGTTGAGAAAATGAATAAATGAAATCAATATTTATTCTTTTAGATACTGTCATTAATTTATATTTATGGGTAGTAATAATTAATGCCGTTTTAAGCTGGCTGGTCGCTTTTAATATTTTAAATACTTCAAATAGAGTTGTTTATGCATTTTTAGAGCTTTCATATCGACTTACAAATCCAGCACTTCAATATATTAGAAGATTTATTCCCGTTTTTTCAGGCATAGATATATCACCTGTAATTTTGATATTACTTCTAATGTTTTTAAGAAATATAATATTTGAACTTTTTGCTCCAGGACTTTTTTAAATGATTATCGATGGTAAAAAAATTGCAGAAGATTTAAGACAGAATTTGAAAAAGGAAATTAGTAATCTAAAAACAAATATAAAACCATGTTTGGTGGTAATATTAATTGGCGACAATCCAGCCAGTAAAATTTATGTTAAAAATAAAGAAAAATCTGCTGGTGATGTAGGAATTAAGTCCGAGGTAATAAAATTTGAAACTGATATAAGCGAGAAAGATTTACTAAAAAAAATTGAGGATTTAAATTCAGATAATAATGTACACGGAATTCTTGTTCAATTACCGTTGCCAAAACATATAGACGAAGGAAAAGTTATAAATACAATTACCCCAATAAAAGATGTAGATGGTTTTCATCCCATTAATGTAGGTAATTTATCTTCAGGTAATGACGCAATGATCCCTTGTACGCCGCTTGGCTGTTACTTATTACTCAAGGAAGTGATACAAGATCTAACTGGTAAAAACGTTGTAATTATCGGAAGATCCAACATCAATGGCAAACCAATGGCTCAGCTTCTTTTAAGAGAAAACTGCACTGTGACTGTGACACATTCTAAAACCAAAAATATAGAAAAAATTTGTCGAGAGGCAGATATTATAGTAGTGGCTGCAGGCAAAGCCAAAATACTTAATAAAAATTGGGTAAACAAAAATTCGGTCATAATCGATGTTGGTATTAACAGAATTGTAGAAAAGGGATCAAAAAAAATAGTTGGTGATGCTGATTTTGAAAATATAAAAAACGAAGTTTACGCAATCACACCAGTTCCTGGCGGCGTAGGTCCAATGACGATAGCTTGTCTGCTTAAAAATACATTAAAAGCTTATAAGAATCAGATTAAATAAAATTATATATCGTCTTTTGAAGCGTCTATTTTTAAAATTTTACTTCTTCTTAATCTTAAAAATAAAATAGCGATGGCAATTAATAAAATTGCGCCACCTTCATAGAGCAAAGAGGCGCTTGAAACATCTTTTTTTTGTAAAATTATTAATCTAGCTAAAGCTGTCAAAGCTATAAACAAAGGGTAAGTTAGTTGAACTTTTAAACTTCCCCAAAAACTTGTGACCATTCCCAATACCTCAAGATAGATGAATAATAATAGCAAGTCTGGCAATGTAATCATTCGATTATTGAACATTTCGTATATTTCAAGTCCAAATCCGATGACAGTACAAATTAAAACTATCAAGGCACCTGACAATTGTACCTTTTTCAAAATATCTCGCATGAATCATCTATATCTGAAATCATAATTTTAACAACTCACTTATTTGTGTAAATTATAATAGTTTCTTATGATAATTGATAAATTTTTCTACTTTAGACTTTGAAAACATTTTATTTTCATCAAAAGAAACTTTTTTTATCGAATATGCTTTATTTTTTGTTTCTCTGCTGAGAATAATAATATTACCTTTATACAATCTTAATTTAATTTTTCCGTTAACTTTTGATTTCTTTTTATCTATTATTTTTTGAATCTTAATTCTTTCTTTCGAAAACCAAAATCCATTATATATTAGCTCAGCAAATCTTGGCATAATTTCATCATTCTCGTGCATTGTTTTCTTATCAAGGGTTATTGATTGTACAGCTCTATTTGCAAATAAGAGCACTGTTCCTCCTGGTGTTTCATAAACGCCTCTTGATTTTATACCTATAAACCTATTTTCAACTAAATCGACTCTTCCAATACCATTTTTTCCAGAGATTAAATTTAATTTTGAAAGTAGCTTTGCAGGTGATAACTTTTTATTGTTCAAAGCAACGGGATTTCCATTTTTATATTCTATACTTATAACAGTAGACTTATCAGGAGCTTTCTCTGGCGAAGTTGTTCTTTGAAAAATAAATTCTGGCGCACTTTTTCTTGGATCCTCAAGAATTTTTCCTTCTGTAGAAGTATGTAATAGATTATCATCAACCGAAAAGGGAGGCTCTCCTTTTTTATCCTTAGGCACTAAAATACCATTTCTCTTTGCATATTTTATTAAGTCATTTCTTGATTGCATCTTCCACTCCCTCCAAGGAGTAATAATTTTTATTTTTGGGCCGAAGTAATGATAACCAAGTTCAAATCTTACTTGGTCATTTCCTTTACCCGTGGCACCGTGAGAAACAGCTTGTGCTTTAAATTTTTTTGCTATTTCAATCTGCCTCTTAGCAATTAAAGGTCTAGCTATAGATGTTCCGAGGAGGTAAGTTCCTTCATAAAGAGCATTACCCCTTAGCATCGGAAACACATAGTCTTTAACGAAAATTTCTTTTAAATCCTCGATGATAATTTTTTTAACTCCTAGTTTTTTAGCATTTTTATATAGAGTTTTCCTATCAATGTTTTGACCCAAATCTGCTGTGTAGCAAATGATTTCTGCTTTATACTTTTCCTGAAGCCATTTTAATATTACTGAAGTATCCAAACCACCTGAGTAGGCTAATACAATTTTTTTGATTTTTTTCATTCTAATGTTGTTTATTTTCTACAATTTTTTCTAGCAGCATTATATGCATTAGTGAAACCCATCAAAGAATAAGTATCGGTTGTTTTATTGCCTCTTGAGGAGATACCAATAACTTTAGCTTTGTTTGATTTTTTCATTGCTCTAATCATTCTAATTTCATCATCGTAGCTAACTAACCAAGCAAAATTATCTTTAATTTCTAGTTTAAAATTTGAATTACCAACATTTACTCTAACCTGTGATTTTTTCTTATATTTATAGCCACCTGTTATACTTATTTCATTATTTATGTTTTCGCTTGGCCTGAAAGATACAAAAATTCTAGACTCAGCTCTGCTTAAATTTTTTGGACTCATATTTGTTGGCATTGAGACTGCAAAACAAACTTTTTTGCCATCCTTATTCATATATTGACTTTCCCACATTTTAAATTTTTTTTCAGTTTTTATTTCCGCAAAAGATTGCGAATTAAAAAAACACAAAAGCAAAGTTAAAATTGAAATTTTTCTTATGGACATGGGTTTGAATATACTAATTGAACTTTATTAATATCCTCTAAAATTTTATTATTAAGCTCGATATTTACGCTATCAATATTAAGTTTAAGCTGATCCATTTTAGTTGCACCAATCAAAACTGATGTAACAAAGGGTTTTATTTCGCAAAATTTAATTGCCATTTGACAGGGGTCTAAGTTATAGGTATTTGCAATTTTTATATACTCTTTTATCGCATTTTCAGAATTTGGAGTTCTGTATCTTGGGTATCTATTACCAAATAGCTTTAATCTACTACCTTCAGGGAGTTTACCATCTAGATATTTTCCACTCAACGTACCGCTTGCTAGAGGTGAATAAGCCAATAAACCAACATTTTCTCTGATAGAAATTTCAGATAATCCAACTTCAAAACTTCTATTCAAAAGATTATATGGGTTTTGTATACTAACTACTCTAGAGAGCTTTTTTATTTCTGAGAATTTTAAATATTCGGAAGTTCCCCAGGGTGTTTCATTTGAAATTCCAAAGCTTCTTATCTTTCCTTTTTTTATACTTTCTTCAAGTGTTTCAATAACTTCTAAAATTGTATTATTTTCATCCGTTTCTTTGTGAACATATTCCAAACCTGAGAAAACGTTTATTGGTCTATCAGGCCAGTGAAGTTGATAAAGATCTATGTAATCAGTATCCAAATCTTTTAAGGATCTATCTAAAGCAAAAGAAATTTGAGATTTGTTAAGTCTAGTTTGTTCTGAATTTTCTCTGAACCAATCCATGCCAGATCTTCCTACAATTTTATCAGCAATTATAATTTTATTTCTATTTTTTTTATTTTTTATCCATCTACCAATAATTCTACTTGTTTCACCCCTGGTTTTACTAGAAGGCGGAACTGGATAAAGTTCTGCAGTATCAAAAAAATTTACTCCAGCATCTTGCGCATAATCCATTTGATCAAATGCTTCCTTTTCAGAATTTTGTTCACCCCATGTCATTGTACCAAGTCCAATGGTGCTTACTTTGATGTTTGATTTTCCTAGACTTTTATAATTCATATTATTTTTTTAAATTTCATGATAGTTAATATCAGATAGTTATAAAAAATAAATAATGAGTGAACAAATATTAATTTTATTTCAAATTATCTTAATTGACCTAGTTCTAGCTGCAGATAATGCAATCATAATAGGTATGCTTGCTTCTAATTTTAAAAAATCACTCAGAAATAGAATAATGTTTTGGGGAATTAGCTTGGCAGTAATTTTTAGAATTATTTTTGCTCTCCTGACAGTTTTTTTACTGCAAATCACTGGGCTAAAATTAGTCGGTGGATTAATTTTATTATGGGTTGTTTTTAAACTTTATAAAGATGTAGTTAAAAGAATCGAACCAAAAACAAAAAAAGTAGTATCAGGCCAAAGTTCTTTATTGAGTGCAGTTATAACAATTGCGATTGCAGATATTAGTTTAAGTTTAGATAACGTGCTTGGTGTTGCAGGCGCTGCAAAAGACCATTATTATATATTGGCATTTGGTTTAGTATTATCTATCATCTTAATGGCAACGATGGCTAAGTTGATTTCAAATTTAATAATCAAATACCGGTGGATCGCTTGGTTAGGTTTATTTGCAATATTATATGTCGCATTAGATTTAATTTACACTGATTTAAAAAACCTAATGGTTTTTTGATATTTTTTAGGCTTGAATTTTATTTATTTTTGATCATATATATTACTATGAATTTAAAAGACAGAATTAGTAAAATACAATCAACTGCATCAGTTGAGACTTCCAAAGTAGATCAAGGTTTAAGATCATACATGCTGAAAGTATACAATTATATGTCTTCAGGGGTCTTGCTGACAGGCATAGTTGCATTGATAATTTTTAAGTTTGCTGCAGTTACTGATGGATCAGGTAATATAGTTGGTCTGACACCATTAGGGAATGCAATGTATCAATCTGCATTAATGTGGGTTGTGGCTTTAGCGCCATTAGGAATTGTGTTTTACATGAGTTTTGGAATTAATAAAATGAGTACATCCAAAGCTCAAACTGTATTTTGGATATTTGCAGCATTAATGGGAGCTTCTTTATCATCTATTTTTATAGTTTATACTATGCCAAGTATTGCGAGAGTATTTTTTATTACATCTGCAACATTTGGTGCCATGAGTTTGTACGGTTATACAACTAAAAAAGATTTAACTGGCTGGGGATCATTTTTAATGATGGGACTAATTGGAATAATTATTGCATCTATCGTTAATATATTTTTAAAATCTTCGGCAATGCATTTTATTATATCAATAATTGGAGTGCTAGTGTTCGTAGGTTTGACAGCGTATGATACACAAAAAATCAAACACATGTATTACGCTTCTGACAGTGGTGAGGTTATGGGTAAAAAAGCTGTGATGGGAGCTTTAACCTTATACCTAGACTTTATAAATTTATTCATAATGTTGTTAAGACTATTTGGACAAAGAAGATAATATTTTAATTTCTTGAACATCTTTTAGAACAGTATTTGACATTTTCCCAATTATTTCTCCATTTTTTTCTCCACGTAAATTCTAGTCCACAAGTTGGGCAGTTTTTTTTTGGTAATCTTCCTTTCTTTCTTTTCATTTAATAACTTTTAAGTTTCTTTTTTGTAAAAAACTAACAGCACTTTTTAATTCGTTGGTATTCTTAATAATTTTACCGTGTTGGTCTTTAACTTGGTATTTAAAATCTTTTTTACCCTTAAGTATCTTGATAATTTGCAACAAAGGTTTTTCAGATGATCTTCTATAAATATCAAAGCTAATTAAATTTTTATTTATATAAAAAGCATAATCTTTCCATTCACCTTTGGAGACCATCTTTCCATATAGATTAAGAATTTCACCAAGTTCATTTTTATTAAAAAAGTTTTCCTTATCGATTTCTTTATTTTTTATTAACTTATATCTAAACATTTGTAATTCTAAATTTTTCTATTATTCTAATTTGAAATATCGTAAATACAAAAGTAATTGGAAGAATTCCAAAAACCTTAAATTGTACCCATATTTCCTCTGATTGTGTTCTCCATACCATCTCATTTAAAAATGCTAAAAATATAAAAAAATAGATCCACCTATCAGTTAATATTTTCCATCCTTCATCTTTTAATTTAATAGTATTTTCTAAAAGCAATTGAAGTAAAGATTTTTTAAGAAAAAACTTCCCATACATTAATATTAATGCAAAAAGAATATTTATAATGGTGGGTTTCATATAGAAAAAAACCTTGTTATCAAAATAAATTGTAAGTCCGCCAAATACTGATACTAGAACAGCTCCAATTATTGGCATAGGGCTAATTTTTTTTTCAAAACAATACATTATTATTACTGAAATGACCGTTGCAATAATTAGAGGCAATATTGCTTCGATCATTCCATACTTTTTATAAAAAATAAAAAATATCAGCAAAGGCCCAAAGTCTGATATAATCTTTAAAAATTTATTCATGAGAGTAACAACTATAATAATTTTTTTCACACTAATTTGCAAAAACTTAATTGCAGAAGAATATAATTACAAGATTTCTACACTAAACGTTACTTTTGCTACTATTTCGTTAAATTTAAACAAATCCTACGCCACGGCAAATATAAAAAGCGAAGGGTTAATTGGTTTTTTTTATAAATTTCAATCAACAGCTTTCACATCTTATGATGATAATATATCGGAGTACAAATATTCTAGAAATAAAAAAAATTTTAACAAAAAACTTAATGCTAAGTTCATGGGTAAGGATGCAAGAAACAATTTTAAGAATATCAAAACAAAAAAGGGTTACAAAAAAATTAATATTTCAGATTTAACTAACGTGAGCGATCCCTTATCAGCTCTGACTGAAATATTAAAAAAAGGACTCAATAATTGTAATTTCAGTGAAAAAGTTTTTGATGGTGAGGATGTGTATATCTTGAAACTGGTTGATGCTAATTTAGCTAGAAATGGGCACAAACTATGCACGTTATATTATCAAACAGTTTCTGGTCATAAGATTAAAAGAGAAAAAAAATTAAATAATATTAAAATTAACATTTTTTATCCTGTGCATAATAGAGATATTTCAAATATTTATTTTGAAACTAAGGTAAACAACATACCAATGAAAATGATATCCACGACAAAATAATATCTTGATTTTTATTTTAAGATAACTACTTATTATTAGTAGAATGCTAAAAAATCCTAAGAAAGCAAAATTCTCAATAGGTGAAGTGGTTAAACACAGGCTATTTGATTTTAGAGGAGTTATTTATGATGTCGATTTTGAGTTTAATAATTCTGAGGAGTGGTATCAATCAATTCCAAAAGATGTAAGGCCGAGAAAAGATCAGCCTTTTTACCATCTATTGGCAGAAAATGAGGAAATAACTTATGAGGCTTATGTTTCAGAACAAAATTTATTATTAGATGATAGAAAAGAGCCAATTAGCCATCCTTTAATAAAGGAAATATTTAATGGCCAAAACCAAGATGGACTATATTTAAAATCTTCAAATTAACCTGCCACAAATTAAACAATATTCACACAATCATCTGACAAAATAAAGGTTTAGATAAGTATTAATTGTCCAGTTCGGAGTTTTCTGTCCCAATCTCCCTTCTTCGAGCTGGACAAACTTTGTCACATTAAAATTTCCAATTATAAAGTACATAATTTAATATGCGTAGAATTTTTGAAAACAAAAAAATTGTAGGTATTTACAATGATTATTTTGACTATCTTAAAATTACTTTTTTAGTATTATTAATAATAGGTTTAGTATTATCATTTTTTTTCTCACCATCTGATTATCTGCAGGGTGAAGTTGTTAGAATAATGTATGTTCATGTACCGTCTTCTTGGTTAGCATTAATGATTTTTTCAGCGATGAGTGTTTTCTCTTTAATAAGTTTAATTTTCAGGTTTAGAATATTCACAATTTTTACTAAAAGTTTAGCTCCAATTGGTTTCACTTTTTCATTGATATCTATTTTTACCGGATCTTTATGGGGACAACCAACCTGGGGTACTTTTTGGACGTGGGACGCAAGACTGACCTCAATGATGTTATTAGTTTTGTTATACATTTTTTATATTTTAAGCTGGGTCGTAGTTAAAAATATTTTCACTGCTGAAAAAATATCATCATTGATCGCGGTTTTTGGTCTTGCAAATATTCCATTAATAAAATTTTCAGTTATTTGGTGGAATACTTTGCATCAACCTGCAAGCATAAAATTTTTAGAGGAAAGCACAATACATGAAAGTATGCTGGCTCCATTAATGTTTATGTTTATTGCTTTTGCATTTTTTTCATTGATGGTTTTTTTGATAAGGTTTAAAGTTGAGAGTTTTAAGCTGAAAATTCTTAGAGAAAAAAGTTAATCAAAGGTTTGAACAATGAGCACAAATACAAATAAAAGAATAGTAATATTTTTAATATCAATAATAACTTTTCTAATAATATCGAAGTTTTTGTTTAGTGCTTTGAGGGAAAATACTATATATTTTTTCTCACCGACAGAGGTATCTGACCTTATCGAACTGCCAAATAAAAAAATTAGAATTGGTGGAATGGTTAAAAAAGACTCAATCAGTGAAGAAAACAAAAAGTATAATTTTATAATTACAGATTTTAATAAAGAAATATCCGTAACATATTCTGGTATTCTGCCAAATTTGTTTGTTGAAGGCCAAGGAGCGGTTGTAGAAGGAAATTTAATTTCAAGAAAAACTTTTGTAGGTACAAAAATTTTAGCTAAACACGACGAAAATTATATGCCTAAGGAGGTAGCAGACAGTCTTAAGAAAATTGGTAATTTTAAAAGAAAATGATTGATCATGAATAATATTATTGGAAATAGTTTCGTCTTATTATCATTAATGACATCACTTACTACATCTTTTCTATTTTTTAAAAAAAATTATTCTCATTATCTAAAAACTTATATTGCGAGTTGTATTTTTTGTTTTTTTAGTTTTATCTTTCTAATTTATTGTTTTGTGATCTCAGATTTTTATGTAAGCGCTGTTTATCAAAACTCACATACTACAAAACCATTAATTTATAAGATTGCCGGCTCTTGGGGAAATCATGAAGGTAGTATGCTATTATTTATTTGTATTGTTGCTTTGTACGGATTTACTTTTTGTTATTACTCAAAAAATTTTGATAATAAATTTAAATATTTAACGGTTTTTTTTCAAAATAATTTAATGACGATTTTTTTAATCTACTTATTTTTCCTATCAAATCCTTTCGATTACGTTTCATCCGACCCTATCCAGGGATTAGGACTAAACCCAATTTTGCAAGATCCTCTACTGTTAATACACCCTCCATTTTTGTATTTTGGTTATATAGGTTTCTCATTAGTATTAAGTTTGGTTCTATCTGGCTTAATAAATAATTCTTTTGACAGTGTATGGGCTAAGTTGTCAAAAAAATGGGTAATTATTTCTTGGATTTTTTTAACAATTGGAATTCTTTTAGGTTCAATTTGGGCTTATTACGAATTAGGTTGGGGCGGCTATTGGTTTTGGGATCCAGTTGAGAATGCATCCTTAATGCCATGGATACTTTCTGTTGCCCTTATTCATTCATTGTTAATTATGGAAAAGAATAACACATTTAAATCTTGGACTGCATTGCTTGCAATTTCTACCTTTGCCTTAAGTTTATTCGGGACTTTTCTGGTTCGTTCCGGAATATTAAATTCTGTTCATACCTTCGCAAATGACCCAGAAAGGGGTTTATTTATATTAGGAATTATAATTTTAATAATATTCTTTTCTCTAGCTATCTATATTATTAAAAGTGATTTTGTTGAAAAAAAATATAACATTATGTTTTTAAGCAAAGAAAATTTCCTAGTATTTAATAATCTTTTCTTAATTTTATTTCTAGTAATAGTTATAATCGGCACAGTATACCCAATAGTGTTATCAGCAGTTGCAAACCAAAATATCTCAGTAGGACCGTTTTATTACAATACTATTTTAGCACCGTTTGTTTTCATTTTCTTATTTTTAATGGGAACAGGACCATTAATGAAATGGTATAAAAACGATTTTGATGCAAAAAAGAACTTAATTATTTCAATAGGTCTAATATCATGTATCCTAGCATTGATAATCACGTATCTTTCTAGCGAAACTAACATTATTTATATATTGGGATTAATTTTCTCTTTTTATTTAATTGTTGCTACGATTTTTGAATTATTTTCAAGCAAAAATCTATTAAATTTTAAGCAATACTTAAGTAAAAATCTATCTCATCTAGGATTTGGACTTTTAATTTTATCAATAACATTAAATAGTTTTTTCTCTAAAGAATATAATTTTATGATTAACGTGAATGACAAATATGTATCAGATGACCTAGAAATTACTTTTGAAGAATTCAATATATCTAAGGAAATAAATTTTGATCAATTTTCTACAATATTCGAAATAAAAACAAGCGATAAATCATTTACATTGAGCCCGTCAATTCGTAAATATAATCAACCTGAACAACTCACGTCCGAAATATCAATTAAAAATACGTTACTGAAAGATTTTTATTTAGCGATAAACTATTCTTCCATTGGAAATAAAAGATTAATAGGAGCCAGATATTATGAAAATTTTTTTATACTAGGAATATGGATATCAAGTTTAATTATAGTTTTAGGTGGATTCGCAAGATTATTTGTTAGGAAATGATGTTAAAAAAAAAAATTGTAATTTTAGGAATTTCTACACTAGTAATTTCAATAGTATTTGTTTTTGTTATATTAAATGACAATAAACATTTACCATCGGCTACGGTTGGATCAACCCTAGACCCTATAAAAGGATATATAGTTGATGATATAAAAAAAGATAAAATATTATTAAATTCAAAATTAAATAACGAAAAATTCTTAATTAACATTTTTTCTTCTTGGTGCGCTCCATGCAGAGATGAACACAAGTATCTTTTAAAGTTTAAAAATAGTAACATTAAAATAATTGGTATAAATTACAAAGATAGTAAAAAAAATATGTCATCATTCTTAAATGAACTTGGTAATCCTTATTATGCAATAGTTGATGATAAAGATGGATATCAAAGTATTAAATTAGGAGCATTTGGGGTTCCAGAGACATTCTTAATTGATAAAAAAAAGAATATAGTTTTGAAGCAAATTGGTCCTATAGATGATAATATTTATTTTAAATTTTTAGAGATTTTAAAAAAATGAAATACATATTTTTCATCATAATTTGTATTATACCTTTAGATTTGTATGCAGATCAAAAAATTAATACTAAAGTAATAGAAATATCTAAAAATTTACGTTGTCTTGTTTGCCAAGGTCAATCTATTAATGACTCAGACTCTGATTTTGCTTTAGATGTTAAAAAATTAATAAAAAAGAACTTAAAAGAAGGTAAGAAGGACGAGGAAATTTATAATTATCTTAAATTGAAATATGGAGATTGGATTTTATATAAGACACCAATTAATGTAAGCACAATATTTATTTGGATGCTGCCAATAATTTTTATTTTAATTGGGTTAAGATTCATAGTTAAAAGAATTAGATTTGAATAAAAAAAATTGTCATAAGTTTAAAAAAAAGAAACTAGCTGGTGACGAACATTATAGGAATGTTTGTCAGCTTTGTGGATATATAGATTATGGCAGCCCCCAAGTCGTTGCTGGATCAATTGTAACTTACAAAAATAAATTTTTATTGTGCAAAAGAGGCATTCATCCAGGTTATGGTTTGTGGACTTTGCCTTCAGGTTTTGTTGAAAAAAATGAGAGTGTCGAAACGGGAGCGATGAGAGAGGCCAAAGAAGAAGCATGTATAAAAATTAAAATAAAAAATATATTTGGTGTTTATTCAATAAAAAAAAGAAATATTATTCAAATTATATTCCTTTCAAAAATCTCATCTAGCTTCTGTAAACCAGGTATTGAAAGCTTGGATGTAAAATTATTTAAATATTCAGAAATTCCTTGGAAAAAATTAGCTTTTCCAAGTGTAAAATGGGCTCTTAAAAGATTTAAAGATTATAAAAAGGGTAAAAAACTGCCTTTTCTGGGCAATGATTAAGCCTTTTTTTTTAATTCAAATGCTGTAAACCTTATATAAAAATGAAAAAATTAATTACAATATTTTTATTTGCTTTTCTTTCTAATGCAAATGCCCAAGGCTTAAAAATAGCGGTAGGGAACTTTGATTTTAGTGACGATGGTATGAGGTCGTCTATGCTTGAATTAAATTATGATTTTGGTCAAAAAGAAAAGTATGGTATTTTAAAACCTACCACTGGCGCATTCATCACGCAGGACTCAGCATCATATGCTTTTATTGGTGGAAAGGTTGATTTTAAACTAGGACCGTTTATTTTGTCTCCTAGTTTTGGTCCTGGATATTACGATCAAGGAAATGGTAAAGATCTGGGTCATGCACTAGAATTTAAATCTCAAATTGATCTAGGATTTAATTTTGGAAGAGGTTCAAATTTATCTTTTGGCTATAGTCATTTATCAAACGCTAGCTTAGGAGATAAAAATCCTGGCGCTAATAGCTATTCATTCAGTCTATCACACATTTTTTAAACGATGAGGCTATCAGATTGTCATAATGTTGATGACTTTAGATTATTAGCAAAAAAAAAATTACCAAGTCCAATATTTCATTACATTGATGGTGGTGCTGACGATGAGATAACATTAAAAAGAAATACAGAAGCATTTAACAAATGTGATTTAGTTCCAAATGTCTTAACAGATGTGAGTGATGTAGATCTTTCTACAACAGTACTAGGACAAAAGATAGATTTTCCATTATTTTTATCTCCGACAGCAATGCATAGGATGTATCACCATGAAGGAGAGAGAGCGACTGCACAAGCTGCTGAAAAGTTCGGAACTTTTTTTAGTTTATCTACTATGGGCACAACAAGCATTGAAGAAGTTTCAAATGCCTCTGGTGGCCCTAAAATGTTTCAATTATATATTCATAAAGACCAAGGTTTAACAGATAATTTAATTGATAGATGCAAAAGATCTGGATTTAAGGCAATTTGTTTAACTGTAGATACGATAGTTGCTGGGAATAGAGAACGAGATCATAGAACTGGTTTTGCTACGCCTCCTAAATTGACGATGTCAAGTTTAATGAGTTTTGCAACTCACCCATATTGGAGTTTAAATTACCTAATGCGAGAAAAGTTTGAATTAAAAAATGTTTCACACATGACAAAAAAAGGCAGTAGTATTGAAATGTCAGTTATGGACTATATTAATCAACAGTTTGATCGAACAATGAATTGGAAACATGCCGAGTACGCAATTAAAAGATGGAATGGACCATTTGCATTGAAAGGAATAATGTCAGTCGAAGATGCAAAAAGAGCGGTAGACATTGGCGCAACCGCAATTATGATTTCAAATCACGGAGGAAGACAACTGGATGGCTCAAGAGCACCTTTTGATCAATTACAAGAAATTGTTAATGCAGTCGGAGATAAAATTGAAGTCATTTTAGATGGGGGTATTAGAAGAGGAACTCACGTTCTAAAAGCATTATCACTTGGTGCAAAAGCGTGTTCAATGGGTAAAGCATATTTATACGCGCTCAGCGCTGGTGGACAAATAGGAGTTGAGATGCTTTTAACAAAAATGAAAAGTGAAATTGAAAGAGATATGACTTTAATGGGTTGCAGATCTGTAAGAGAATTGAATAAAAACAAAATAGCTTTTAGGTAAATTAATGAAAATATCAAAACGTTATTCCCGACTTGGAACAGAGTCGGCTTTCGAAATTTTGTCTAAAGCCCAGAAGCTTGCAAGTGAGGGAAGAGAAATTATAAATTTAGGCATTGGCCAACCAGATTTCTCTACACCAAAGCATGTTGTTGACTCTTGTAAAAAAGCTCTTGATGATGGCTATCATGGTTATACTGAACCTAGTGGAACATTAGAATTGAGGGAAGGCGTATCAAATTATATCCAAAGAATTTATAACATAAAAATTGATTCATCCAGAATATTTATTTCACCTGGTGGTAAACCTACGATTTTTTTTACAATGATGTTATTGGGAGAAGAAGGCTCCGAGATCATTTATCCTGAACCTGGTTTTCCAATTTACAAGTCGATGATTAATTATTCTGGATCAAAGGCTGTTCCGATGTATTTGAAGGAAGAAAACAATTTTTCATTTGATGCTGGTGAAGTTTTAAATTTAATAAACGAAAAGACACGATTGATAATAATAAATAATCCCCAAAATCCAACAGGAGCACTCATTGATGAAAAGGAAATAAAAAAGCTTGTTGAAGGTTTGAGAAATTTTCCAAACGTATGTATTTTGAGTGATGAAATATACTCAAGGCAAATTTATGACGGAAAAAAAATGCCGACACTTCTTAATTATCCAGAAATTTACGAAAGATTGATTGTCTTAGATGGTTGGAGCAAGTCATACGCTATGACCGGCTGGCGTCTCGGATGGAGTGTTTGGCCAGAAAAATTAATTAAGAAAGTTACAAAATTGGCAATTAATAGTTATTCGTGCGTAGCAGCTGCAAACCAAGTTGCTGCTTTGGCAGCGCTTGAGGGATCTGATGAGTTTATAGATAATATGATGACTGAATTTGCAAGAAGAAGAGAACTTATAGTAAATGGATTAAATAGCATAAAAGGTATTAAATGCATTAAACCTGGAGGCGCTTTTTATGTTTTCCCTAATGTTGCCCAAACAGGTATGAATGGAGAGATTTTTGCAGAAAAATGCTTAAACACCGCAGGTGTGGCAATTGTGCCTGGAACTAGTTTTGGCAAATCTTGCACTGATTTTGTACGATTCAGCTATGCAAATAGTTATGAGAATATAGAAAAATCATTGGAGAAAATTAAAAAAATTATTTAATATATACATATTATGGTTTTACATTTACCCGAAGCTGATCAAAAAATACTAGATAACAAATCATTAATTGTTAAAGAATTGAATAGATTTACATGTAATGTTTTGTCTGACAACGATGAACTGAGACCCTATGAGACTGATGGACTTAATGTATATAAGCAAAAACCTCTTGCCGTAGTTTTACCAGAAAATACTAAAGAAGTATCTGAAATCTTGAAATATTGTTATCAGCACAATATTAAAGTTGTTCCTAGAGGTGCGGGGACTGGACTTTCAGGAGGATCATTACCCTTGAAAGATTGCGTCCTCATGAGCATGGGTAAGTTCAATAAGATACTAGAAAAGGATTTTAAAAATAGATGTGTAGTTACTCAACCTGGTGTTACTAATTTAGCCATAACTCAAGCAGTTCAAGATCAAGGATATTATTATGCACCTGATCCTTCGAGTCAGTTAGCGTGTTCAATCGGGGGAAATATTGCAGAGAATTCTGGTGGTGTGCACTCGTTAAAGTATGGAACAACTACCAATAATGTTCTTGGAGTTGAAATAGTATTAATAGATGGAACAATATTAAGGATTGGTGGAAAACATTTAGATTCTGAAGGATATGATTTACTGGGCGTTTTTATGGGATCTGAAGGTTTACTTGGTGTCGTCACTGAGGCAACAGTTAAAATTTTAAAAAAACCAGAAGCAGTAAGAGCCGTTTTGATTGGATTTAACTCAATAGAGGATGCAGGAAGTTGTGTATCTGATGTTATATCAAAGGGTATTGTTCCTGCTGGCATGGAAATTATGGACAAACCTCTTATAATTGCTACTGAGAATTATGCGAAAGCTGGTTATCCTAGAGACGTAGAAGCACTCTTGATAGTGGAGATTGACGGAACAGCAAGCGAGGTAGAGGCTATGATACAAAAGGTTCTAGATATAGCTAAAATGAATAAGGCGAGTTACAATAAAGCAAGTAATAGCGATGAAGAAAGAATGAAATTCTGGAAAGGGAGAAAAGCTGCCTTTTCGGCTTGTGGAGTTATCTCTCCAGACTATATTTGTATGGACGGGTCTATCCCGAGAAATAAACTAGCAGATGTTTTGGGTTATATTAATCAACTTTCCAAAAAATATAATTTAAGAGTTGCAAATTGTTTTCATGCGGGCGATGGCAACTTACATCCGCTAATAATGTTTGATTCAAATGATCCTAAAGAATTAAAAAAAGCAGAGGATTTTGGTGCTGATATATTAAAGTATTGTGTCAAAGTTGGTGGAGTTTTGTCTGGTGAACACGGTATTGGAGTTGAGAAAAGAGAGCTCATGTGTGAAATGTTCAATAACAACGATATTCAACAACAGCTAAGTTTAAAAAAAGCTTTCGATAAGAAAAATTTATTAAATCCTGGAAAAGTTTATCCTATTCTTCATAGATGCGCCGAAGAAGGAAGAATACACATCCACAAAGGCAAAACTAAATTCCCTGATTTGCCAAGATTTTGATGAATGATATTTACTCCCCGGTAAATGAAAAAGAAGTTAGCGACTTTATTTATGAATGTCACAAAGACTCATCTCCAATTGAAATAATTGGTAATAATTCTAAAAAAATTGGAAGAGTAATTCAATGCTCAAAAACGTTATGTTTAGAAAATATTAATGGAATTATAGAATATTTTCCAGAAGAACTTTATATAAAAGTTAAAGCAGGAACTTCTCTAGAGGAAATTGAAAATACTCTGGATAGTAAAAATCAAACCTTTGGTTTTGAACCAATGGATTTAGGGTTTTTATATGAGGGAAAGTCACGAGGCGGAACAATAGGAGGAGTTGTTGCTTGTAATCTATCAGGTCCTAGAAGATTCAAAATTGGTGCACTAAGAGATCACTTGTTAGGCTTTAAAGCAATAAATGGATCTGGTGAACAAATAAAATCTGGAGGCACGGTAGTCAAGAATGTAACAGGTTATGACTTAAGTAAGTTAGTTAGTGGTTCATACGGTACTTTATGCGCCCTGACAGAGGTTACATTAAAAGTTTTACCTAAATATGAGTATCAAGAAACTTTTTGTATATATGGGCTTACTCATAATGAGGCGATAAATTTTTTTTCAACAGCTATGGACACATCGCTTGAAATATCAGGAGCGTGTTTTTATCCAGCTGATAACACTGGATTTTTTAGATTGAATGATGTTAAACAAAATAATTCAATTTTGTCATTAAGAGTAGAAGGGCCAAAAACTTCAGTTCAAGAGAGAATTCAACAATTAAGAAAAATATTTGTAGCATCAGATTACTCTGTGCTTGATATATTTCAATCAAAAGCTTTTTGGAACTTAAGTAAAAATCTTGAGCTGTTTAAAAATATAAATGAAATTGTATGTAAATTATCGCTACCAATAACTAATGCATCGGAATTTTTAAGCAAATTTTCAAATGATATTAAATATTTTATAGATTGGGCTGGAGGATTAATTTGGCTCTCTACTAAAGACATAGAGACTATTTCAAAAATGAGGATATTTTCTGTTAAAAACAATGGTCATCTAACGATTTATAAATCAGATGATAATTATAGGAGAACGGAAGAATTCTTGACATGCGGTGATACTAATTTTAAAATTTTGTCATCGAAAATAAAAAAAAGCTTTGACCCAAACCTAATTTTAAATCCAGGTAAAATGTACGCAGGTATCTAATGCAAACAAATTTTAAAAAAAACCAGCTTGAAAATCCAGAAATTAATACTTCAGAAAAGATTTTAAGAAAATGTGTACATTGTGGTATGTGCAATGCTACTTGCCCAACATTTCAAATATTAGGCGACGAGTTGAGCGGACCCAGGGGTAGAATTTACTTGATAAAAGATATGTTGGAAAATAATAAACCCGCAAATGCTAAAATTACAAAACATATTGACCAATGTTTGTCGTGTTATGCTTGCTTAACAACATGTCCTGCCGGCGTTGATTATCTTCATTTGATAGATCATGGCAGAAATCATATTGAAAGAACTTATAAAAGACCAATTTTCCAAAGGTTGCTTAGAAATATTTTAGCCATCGTTTTACCAAATCCAGTTTTGTTTAAGTTAATTGGTGTTGTGACTAACATTTTTCGTCCTCTGATGTTTTTAGCTCCAAGTAATATTAAAAAAATGGTTAAATTTATGCCTAAAGAATTTCCAAAATCAAAATTACCTAACAACCCTGTATTCAAACCAAAATCAAAAGTTGTGTCAAAAGTTGCTTTGTTAACAGGCTGTGTTCAGAAAGTTATTTCTCCAGAAATAAATGACTCTTCAATCAATATTCTTACTAGGCATGGTATAGAGGTTCACATATTAAAAGACATAAAATGTTGCGGTTCGTTAACACATCATATGGGCAAAGAGGCATCTGCTCATAAATTAATCGAATTTAATATCAAGCAGTGGCACGATCTTTATGAAAAAGAAAATCTAGATGCAATTTTAGTTAATACATCAGGATGTGGAACAACTTTAAAAGATTATGGATTTATTTTTAGAAATCATGCTGATCCAAAATTCAGGAAAAAAGCTAAAATGATAAGTAAATTAACAAAAGATATTACAGAGTATTTAGACGAGTCAATTAAATTAGACTTTATTGAAAGCTCAAAGAAAAAAAAATATAGAGTTGCTTATCACTCAGCTTGTTCAATGCAACACGGACAAAAAGTTCATGAACAACCTGTGAAATTATTAAATAAAACGGGTAACCATATTTACGAAATACCCGATGGGCATATCTGCTGTGGCTCTGCAGGTACCTATAATTTAATGCAGCCAGAAATAGCCGAAGAATTACTAAAGAGAAAAGTAAATAATATTCAAAAAATAAATCCAGATTTTGTTGCAACTGGAAATGTTGGGTGCATTAAACAAATTTCAATGGGCACAAAAATACCCATTCTACACACGATAGAACTTTTAGATTGGTATACAGGTGGTAAAAAACCAGATTCAATTAAATCATGAAAAAAGTTCTAATTACCAGAAAATTGATCGAAGAAAATTTTATCGATATACAAAGTAAATTTCATGTAATTCATAACCAATCAGATAAAAATCTATCAGATAACGATATCATTAAAATGAGTATAGACTGTGATGGTATTTTAACTTTTCCAAATAATAATTTTCATGCCGATTTGTTAAATAAATTATCAGATAGTATTAAAATAATTGCAAATTACGCGGTCGGTTTTGGTAACATAGATATTGATACTGCTAATAAAAAAAAAATACTAGTTACTAATACTCCGGAGGTTTTAACTGAAGCAACTGCGGAAGTATCAATTCTGTTACTATTAGGTGCTTCAAGAAGAGCTTATGAGGGCAGAATATTTGCTGAAAACAAAAATTGGGAGTGGTCCTCGGATTTTTTGATAGGTAAACAAATGACAAATAAAAAGCTTGGTATTCTAGGTATGGGAAGAATTGGAAGAGCTGTAGCAGATATTGCTAGAGGATTTGGTATGGAAATTCATTATCACAATAGAAGTAGGCTTCCTGAAAATTTAGAAAAGGGAGCAATTTTTCATGAGCAATTAAAAGATTTGTTAAGCCAAAGCGAATTTTTGTCGATAAATTGCCCAGGTGGCAAGGATAATACTAATTTATTAAATAAAGAAACATTAAAATATCTTCCAGATGGCGCGGTAGTAGCTAATGCTGCTCGTGGTGAAATTATAAATGACAAAGATATGCTGGATGCAATTCGTGTTGGAAAAGTATTTGCATTAGGATTGGATGTTTATAATGGTGAGCCACAAATTAATGAGGAATATTTAAAATTAAAAAATCTATTTCTCTTGCCCCATCTTGGCAGTGCAACTAAAAAAACTAGAATTGCGATGGGAGAAAGAGCAATTAATAATTTAGATCAATTTTTAAATAATTCAGTTAAACCTAAAGATCAGGTAAATTAATCAACTTGAGGTTGTTATATACAACTTTTTTTTTTGGACACATCATCAAAGATTTGCTTTAATCAAACCAGTTAAATTTAACTAACATGGGAGAAAAAAACATGTCGAAAAAAAACATTGCGTCTAAATCAAGACGTAAATTTTTTAAAGCAGCAGCAGTTACAGGTGCAGCAGCAGCAGCTACAGTTGCTATGCCAAACGTTGCAGCTTGGTCAGCTGGACACGCTAAAAGTGTTAAGCTGAAAATGCAAGCAGCATGGCCATCAGGAGCAAATATCTTTTTTGAAATGGCCGGCGATTACTGCAAAATGGTTAAGGAGATGTCAGGTGGAAGCCTGTCAATTGATTTGCAGCCAGTTGGAGCAGTAGTTAAGACTAAAGAAATAGGACAAGCCGTAAGTTCTGGAGTTGTTGATATGGGTCACTGGGTGACAGCATATTGGTACGGTAAAAATCCAGCGGCTTCTCTTTTTGGAACGGGTCCTTCATACGGAATGTCATCTCAAGAAGTTATGGCATGGATTGAGTATGGTGGAGGAAGAAAACTATATGACGAAACTCTTGCTAAAGTAGGATATAATTATATTGGTTTCTTTCATATGCCTATGCCAGCACAGCCTTTTGGATGGTTCAAGAAGAACGTAACAAAAGTTTCTGATGTTAAAGGTATGAAGTATAGAACAGTAGGTTTGGCTACTAACGTTTTAACTGCAATGGGAATGGTCGTAAGACAATTACCAGGTGGTGAAATTCAACCAGCAATGAAAACTGGTTTAATTGAAGCGGCTGAATTTAACAATCCTACATCAGACTCACAGTTTGGTATGCAAGATGTATCTAAGCATTATCACTTAGGTAGCTTCCACCAATCTCAGGAGATGTTCGAAATACCTATGAACAAGAAAAAGTTTAATAGCTTATCACCTGTTCATCAGTCTATTTTAAAGAACGCTGCTTACGCTGCAAATACTGATAACTACTTTAAAGCATTAAGTAGATATTCTGCTGATTTGTCAAAACTTATGAATAAGCATAAAGTAAACGTGTATCAAACATCTGATGCGATATTAGCTCAGCAATTAAAAGGTTGGGACAAAGTCATAGGAGACTTTGTGAAGAAAGATCCTTTCTTTGCGAAAATTATCGCTTCTCAGAAGAAATACGCTAAAAGAACTATGAAGTATCTGTTGATGAATCAACCGAACTACAAATTAGCTTATGAAACTGAGTTTGGACCAATAGGTAAAGTTAAGATCTAATAAATCTTAATTATTTAAAGATTTAAAAAAAGGGGGTTTTATTGCCCCCTTTTTTTTACTATTATAAATATTTTAAAGATGAGAAAATTCATAATTTTTGCTGACAAATTGAGCACCTCAGTTGGAAAAGCTTTTTCATGGTGTATTGTTATATTAATGGGTGGGACTGTTTACGAGGTAGTTATGGCCTACGCTTTTAATGCACCAACTTTGTGGAATTTTGATTTTAGTTTACAAATGTATGGAGCAATATTAATGATGTCGGGTGCATATTGTCTTGCAACCGAAGCACATGTTAGAGGCGACGTGATTTATAGGTTGTTTAAACCTAAGACCCAAGGATACATTGATTTAGTTTTATATTTTATATTTTTCTTCCCTGGAGTTTTAGCACTCGCTTTTTATGGATATGAATACGCTGCACTTGCGTGGAAAATAAAAGAGACAAGTTGGAATAGTCCAGCACAAATACAAATTTATATGGCAAAATCTATGATACCAGCTGCAGGCGTTCTATTAACAATTCAAGGTATAGGAGAGGTTTGTAGAGCTATAATTTGTATTCAAACAGGTCATTGGCCTGATAGAGAAGTTGTGGCTGAGGAAACAGAAAAAGTTTTAATGAGAACATCTCACGATGAATTTAATAAAGAAAATTCCTAGGAAGGTATAATTATGTTTGAATTAACAAACCCAGAAGTTGCTATTTTAATGATGAGCATATTTCTGTTTATTGTACTTTTGGGTTTTCCAATTGCATTTACATTAATGGCTATGGGAATTGTATTTGGATATTATGCTTATTATGATCCTTCTGTGATGGATCATATTTTTGATAATAGAATCTTCTCTTTATTTGTACAAAACACCTATACTGTCATGGATAATAGTGTTTTGACAGCCGTACCTCTTTTTTTATTCATGGGTTATCTCGTTGAAAGAGCAGGTATAGTAGCAAAGTTATTTTTTGCAATCAGATTAGCCGCACATAATTTACCTGCATCAATGGCTGTTGCAGCTTTAATAACGTGTACGCTTTTTTCAACTGCTACCGGTATTATTGGTGCAGTTGTAACTCTTATGGGACTACTTGCTTGGCCAGCTATGGTAAAAGCTGGCTATGACAAAAAATTTGCATCTGGTATTATTTGTTCTGGTGGCTGCCTAGGAATTTTAATTCCACCAAGCATAATGTTAATTGTTTACTCAGTTATTGCTCAATTATCTCCTTTAAGATTATTTGCTGCAGCAATTTTTCCTGGTTTATTACTTGCTGGACTTTATATAGGCTACGCTGTGACAAGAGCTTATCTAAATCCTTCAATAGCTCCTAAACCTAAAGAGGAGGATGTTCCTCCAAAATCAGTAATTTATAGAGAGGTATTAGTTTCTTTTGTACCTTTATTTGCTTTAATAATGTTAGTTTTAGGTACGATACTTGCAGGTATTGCAACACCTGCCGAGGCAGCAGCAGCTGGTGCTTTTGGTGCTTTAGTTCTTTCTTATTTCTATAAAACTTTAAAATGGAAAAACTTTAAAGAGTCAGTATTTTTAACAGCAAAAACTACTGCTATGATTATGTGGTTATTTATTGGATCATGGACCTTTTCATCTGTCTTTTCTTATTTGGGTGGGCACGAAGTTTTTGAACATTTTTTCAAATCAATTGATATTGCTCCTTGGCAATTTTTGGTAATTACTCAAATAATAATATTTCTTTTAGGATGGCCTTTAGAATGGACCGAGATTTTAATAATTTTTGTTCCAATTTTTTTACCTTTATTAGAGGTTTTCGGAGTTGACCCTTATTTTTTTGCGATGCTGATTGCTTTAAATTTACAGACCTCATTTTTGACACCGCCAATGGCAATGTCTGCCTATTACTTAAAGGGTGTTCAACCAAAAAATGTTGAATTACTTCAAATTTTTGCGGGAATAATGCCATTTCTTGCTATTGTTATTTTGGCTATGGTTTTAATGTATTTATTTCCTGGAATTGCTCTTTGGTTACCTAATACTTTATTTGCTAGCTAGATTAATCTTTAATGTCAAATATATTAACCTTATCAATAAGTGAGTTAGTATCTAAGTTAAAATCTGGTGATATTTCATCAGTAGAACTATGTTCAGCATACATAGACAGGTACGATAAATTTGAAAAAGATGTAAAAGCTTGGGCTTATTTTGATAAAAAACTATTATTAGAAAAAGCCACAGAAGCAGACGAAAATAGAAAAGCTGGAAAGCCTCTTGGTCAATTGCATGGTTTACCAATTGGAGTAAAAGATATTTTTGGTACCTTAGACATGCCTACTGAATGTGGAACGGTAATTAGAAAAAAAATGACAGGATCTCAAGATGCCGAGGTTGTCAATCTTCTAAAGATAGCCGGAGCTATTACAATGGGAAAAACAACAACTACAGAGCTTGCTTATTTTCATCCAAGCAAGACAACTAATCCAAACGATTATTCAAGAACTCCAGGAGGATCGTCTAGCGGATCAGCAGCAGCTGTTGCATCATATATGACCCCCTTGGCAATAGGATCTCAAACAAATGGATCAGTTATTAGGCCAGCAAGTTATTGTGGAGTTGTAGGATATAAGCCTTCCTATGGATTGATTTCGAGAAGTGGGGTCCTAAAACAATCTGATAAACTTGATCATATAGGATTGTTTGGAAAAAAAGTTGAGGATGTAGCTTTGCTAGCAAAAGCATTAATCAAAAAAGATTTATATGATCCATCTACAATTTATTATTCGGCTGAAAGTCTAGAAGAGGAGGTAAAAAAAGGACCAATTTTTGATCCAAAATTTATATTTTACAAGACAAAAAATTGGAAAAACATAGAAAAAAATTCTCAAAAAACATTTTTAGATTATGTAGAAAAAAACAAAAAAAATATCGAAATTTTCGAAACCCCATCTTACTTTGATGACATACCCAGGTATCATAAAATTATTCATGAAACAGACATGGCTAATAGTTATGAAATTTACTATAAAAAATATAAAAAAAAATTATCTAAAGAAATTATAAGCGCTATTTCTAGAGGATTAAAATATTCTGCAAAAGACTATGCCGAGGCAATTGATTTTATGACTAGAAGTTATGAGTCCTACAAAGAAGTTTTTGAGGATTATCACGGCGTATTAACCCCATCAACATCAGGTGTAGCACCGAAAGGACTTAAATCAACAGGAAGTCCAGAGTTTTGTACTATTTGGACATATATGGGTCTTCCGGCTATCTCGTTACCTTTACTTAAAGGAGAAAATAATTTACCATTAGGTATTCAATTAATTGGCGACAAATTTGACGATTTAAGATTTTTAGGTGTAGCAAACTGGATGGAAAAGAACTTAAAAAAATAATGAATAAATTAACTAAGATAATAGGTCTATTAATTGCAATTGCCTTTTTAGTCGGCTTAGCGACTACATTAACAAGATCAATGATGATTGGATTTCTTGACGTGATGCCGGTTTACATATTAATGGGTATCGCGATCTTCATGATGATTTACGAGGCATTTTTTGACAAAAAAAATTAATCTTGATCAAAAAGAATAATTCATTTTCTTTCTTTCTTTTATTTATTCAACCTATATTCATGACTAGTAACATTGCAATTGCTAGAGGCGCACTTGATAATATACCGCCTATAGCGCTAGCTTCCTCTAGATGGTTTTTAGTTTTTTTAGTTTTTCTTCCTTTTGTTTATTCTACTTTAATTAAAAAAAAAAAATTTATTAAGAAAGAGTTTTTTAAATTACTTTTTTTAGGATTTACAGGTTATGCTATTTGTGGCGCTTTCCCATATATCTCTGGCTTGACGACTACAGTTACAAATATGTCAATTATATATGCGCTTTCACCAATCTTCATAGTTGCGCTCTCTTCATATATTTATGGAGAAAGATTAAGAATAGTTCAATATTTTGGAATTTGTATGAGTTTATTCGGTGTCACTTATATTGTTTTTAAAGGTAAATTAGATAATTTAATTAATTTAATCTTTAGTTTTGGAGACTTGTGGATATTGTTTGCTGCAATAAGTTGGGCATTATTTTCAGTTTTTTTAATTAATTGGAAAAGTAAATTCGATATTTTGGAGAGGTTTACTTTAATGAGTTTTTTTGGATCAATTATATTGTTGCCATTTTATGGTGTCGAACACTTTCTTTTTATACCCACGACTTTTAATTCAACATACTTTTATTTTATAACTATTGCAGCAATTTTTCCCGGAGTTTTAGCATTTTTGATGTATACAAAGTTACAGCAGGTTCTGGGAGCTTCAATTGCAGGGTTGACGGTTTATTTGATGCCAATATATGGAGCAATCTACGGGTTTATTTTATTTAATGAAATTTTATCAAGCTTTCATCTTTATGGAGCTTTACTAATACTTTTTGGAATATACTTGGCAAATAAAAAAAGATGATAAAATATCTAATTTACAGTTTGACAATAATTTTGGGAGTATACCTGGTTTTCTTAGCTTTTATGTTTTTTTATCAAAGATCATTTATGTATTACCCCAGTGTTAATAATTATAATGATACAGAAATTAATTTTGAATATGAAACAGTTTCTATAACAACATCAGATAATATAAATTTAAAGGCTTGGTATAGTTTTAATCGAAACAAAAAACAAACAATAGTTTTTTTCCATGGTAATGCCGGTGACCTAGAAAATAGAATTTATAAACTTAATCATTTTAAAAATTTGAATGTTAATTTCCTAATAGTTTCATGGCGCGGATTTAGTGGTAATGACGGGCAACCTTCAGAGAAAAATTTATATATTGATGCAAATTCAACGATTAAGTGGCTTGAGGGTAAAGGCGTCAAAAAAAATCAAATGGTGCTATATGGAGAATCGTTAGGAACTGGAATTGCAGTTGAAGTAGCAAGTAAAAGTAAATTTGCAGGAGTAATATTAGAGTCACCGTTTACGTCTATGCAGGATATGGGGAAGAAACTTTATCCATATTTGCCTATAGGTATTTTACAGCACGATAAATATTTAAGCTTAAATAAGATTAAAAAAGTAAAATCTCCAATACTAATTATGCACGGCCAAGCTGATAACATTGTTCCATTTTATATGGGAAAAAAATTATTTGATGAGGCTAATGATCCTAAGGCATCTTACTTTCCAGAGGAAGATAATCATATGATGGAATATAATGAGGAATTAATTAAAACTTTAAAAAATTTTTTATCTAGTTTAAGCAATCTTTAATCCGTTTTTAACTTTTTGGGATGGGTGAAATAGTACAACTTTACCATCTTCTTCAATTGCTCCTAAAACAAGAACCTCCGAAACAATTCCTGCTATATTTTTATTACCAAAGTTACAAACCGCCATAATTTGTTTATCAATAAGATCACTTACTTTATAATAGTCGGTAATCTGTGCTGATGAAATTTTATTTCCCTTTTTTTCTCCAAAATCAATTTTTAAAACATATGCAGGCTTTTTAGCTTTTGGATTTGGATAAGCATCGATGATTGTACCCACACAAATTTCAACTTTATCATAATCCAAATATTTAATTTGTTTTTTCATATTATCTAAGTAGCGCTTCAACGAATTTTTCAGCATCAAAAAAATGTAAATCTTCGGGTTGTTCCCCGACTCCTATAGCATAAATTGGTAGTTTAAACTTTTGACTTATTGAAATAAGTACACCTCCTTTAGCTGTACCATCAAGCTTAGTCATAATAATACCTGACAAGTTACATATTTTATTAAACTCTGTTACCTGGTTCATTGCATTTTGTCCTGTAGTTGCGTCAAGCACAATAATGATTTCATGAGGAGCATTTTCATCAACTTTTTTTATAACTCTAATAATTTTTGAAAACTCATCCATCAAATTTTTTTTATTATGTAATCTTCCAGCAGTATCAATAATGCAAGTATTAAATTTATTACTTAAAGCATATTCCATTGTTTTGTATGCGACAGAAGCAGGATCAGCGCCTTCATTTGATTTAAAAACTTCAACATTATTTTTATTACAAACTTTTTCTAATTGATCAATTGCGGCAGCACGAAAAGTATCGCAAGCTCCTACTATTATTTTTTTATTCATATTTTTTAAAATTTTTGATAACTTACCAACCGTTGTGGTCTTACCGGTCCCATTTACTCCGCAAACTATTATACTTTGAAGTTTAGTGTTTTTATCTAAGTTGTTACTTTCGCACGGTTTTAGAATACTTATCATTTCATCTCTAAGAATTTTTAAAAAAGATTCTTTGTTAAATAATTGTTTATCAAATTTTTCTTCTTTAATTTTATTCAATATTTTTTCCGTAGAAATTAAACCAATATCTGAAGAAATCATAAAATCCTCTAAATCCAATAGTATTTCTTCTGGTGCCTTGCTTTTATTAAAAATGTTATTAATATTACCTTTAAAATTATCTGAAGTTTTTTTTAAACCATTTGTAAATTTTTGTAATAAACTCATATTTTTACAGTTATTTTTTCTATATCTGAAACTGGTCCAGTCATCACAATTTCCTCAAGGTTTTTTTTAATTTCAATAAAGCCTAGAGGAAAATTTATTTTCACTGGATTATTAGATAATTTTTTTTGTATTAATAGGTGCCCAGTAGCACATGCCGCGGTACCACAGCACAAAGTGTTTCCAGCACCTCTTTCCCATGTTTTAATTCTTATATTATTTTTACTCAAGTTTACAAACGTAACATTTATACCTTTAGGAAAGAAATCGTGCTTCTCTATTTTAGGACCAATTTTCTTTAAATCTTGATCTGATATATCTGTTAAAAAAATAATATGAGGGTTACCTATATTAACAAGGTATCCCTCATCAATAAATTCGTCTACTTTTATTTTTATAGGATTTTTATTTACTCCATTAGAAACTGGAATTTTACTTAGATCATATGTTACATTTCCCATGTTGATTGATATAATTTTTTCACTAATAAGTTTTGCATCATGTAGTTTGTCTCCCACGTAAAAACTGACATTATCGCTTTTTATTTCATCCATTAGAATTTTAGCAACACATCTGTTACCGTTACCGCATGCGTCTGCAAATTTTCCATTTGAGTTAAAGTATTTTATTCTTAAGTCGGTACCCTCTTTTTCAATATAAATTAATTGATCGAAACCAATTCCGTTTTCTCTATTAGACAGCTTTTGTATCTGTTTTTCATTTAAATATACTTTTTGTTTTCTATTATCGATAATCAAAAAATCATTACCCAAACCATCCATTTTGAATGCATTAAAATTCATGATTTATAAGTATTATCTCCTTTTCTTGACTTTATAAATATATCTATATAATTTCTAGCAACTTCCAGGAAATATCAATTTTTCTGGTGTCCTTTTAAAGAGGAGATCAACACTAGTCAGCGAGGATTCGCCCACTAGTGCGATAGTTGCTGGGGTATTTAATTATGTTTGATAATTTAACAAATAAAATAGAGTCAGCTTTTGCTTACTTTAATAAAATTACTCGTTTAGACGAGAAGCAAGCTGATGAAGGATTAAGAAAAATTAGACAAGCTCTTCTCGAGTCTGATGTAGCTTTGTCTGTAACTAAAAAGTTTATTGAAAATGTAAAACCTAAAATTATAGGTAAAGAAGTTCTTAAATCAGTTACTCCCGGTCAAATGATTGTTAAAATTGTTTATGATGAATTAACTAAAACTCTTGGAGATAAAGCAAAAGATTTAAATTTAAATCATGTCCCACCAGTAAAAATATTAGTCGTAGGACTACAAGGTTCAGGTAAAACTACAACAAGCGCTAAGTTAGGTCATTTTATTGAAAAAAAACTTTCTAAAAAAGTTTTATTAGTTAGTTTAGATATTTATAGACCAGCAGCGCAGAAGCAGTTAGAGGTTCTTGCGACAAACAACAAAATGAAATCATTACCAATTGTAGAGGGGCAGCTACCTATAGAAATTGCAAAGAGAGCAAAAAATGCAACATCGATATCTGGCGAAGAGGTAATTATTTTTGATACTGCAGGCAGAACTCAAATAGATCAACAGATGATGATGGAATTAAAGATGTTATATAACGAAATCAATCCTCAGGAAATAATGCTTGTTGCAGACTCTCTAACTGGTCAGGATGCCGTTAATATTGCTTCAGAGTTTAACAAATTAATTAATTTAACTTCTATTACGTTAACTAGACTGGATGCAGATGGTAAAGGAGGAGCTGCTTTGAGCATGAAGTCTGTAACTGGCTGTCCAATTAAATTTTTAGCTACTGGCGAAAAAATAGATCAGTTAGAAGTTTTTCATCCCGATAGAATAGCAAATAGAATTTTGGGTATGGGCGATGTAGTTTCACTAGTTGAAAAAGTTTCTGAGGATTTAGAGCAGAAGAAGATAAAAGATTTAGAGGATGATTTAAAAAAAGGTACATTTACATTAAATGCTTATCTTCAGCAAATACAACAAATGAAAAAAGCTGGAGGCATGACAGGCGTATTAAGTATGTTACCAGGAGTATCTAAAATGAAAAAACAAATTGACGAGTCTGGAATAGATAATGAAATTTTAAAATCACAGGAGTCTATAATATTATCTATGACAGGAGATGAAAGAGATGATCCGAAGCTAATTAATGGCTCAAGAAAAAAAAGAATTGCTTCAGGATCAGGTACAGATATTTCTTTAGTAAATAAATTACTTAAACAACATAAGATGATGAGCAATATGATGAAGAAGATGTCTAAAGGCGGCAATACGGAACTCAGTAATTTACAAGGCATACCACCTGAATTATTAAATAACTTAAAATAGAAAGGAAAAAAAATGTTAAAAATAAGAATGTCAAGAGGCGGCGCTAAGCGAAGACCTTTTTACAAAATTGTTATAGCTGACTCTAGGCGACCACGCGATGGAAAATTCATCGAGAAGGTAGGATATTTTAATCCTTTACTTCCAAAAGATAAAAAAGAAAGATTAAGTTTCGATGTAGAGAGAATTAAATATTGGTTAGATAAAGGAGCAAAACCATCATTTAGAATTGCAAGATTTTTAGGTGAAGCAAAGATTATTCCTATGCCAGAAAAAAGAAATAATCCATTAAAAGCAAAACCTAAAAAGAAAGCGCAAGAGAGATTAAAAGCT
>CABYDT010000002.1 GCA_902517865.1 uncultured Pelagibacteraceae bacterium | reverse complement strand
ATGGGCCTCCAAGAGGCCCATTTTGTATGTAACAGAGAGGTTATAGGGAGAATTAGTCTCTGATAGAGTACGCAACTACTCCTGTTTCTGCCACGTCCGTACCTTTTCTTTGTGCTTCGTCACTTACTCTAATACCTATTGTTGATTTTAGAATAGTCCAAATTACGAACGATGCCGCAAACATGAAGACATTGATTGATAATACACCAATCAATTGCGCACCAAAATTTGTATCTGCGTTTGTTAATGGAACTGCTAAAGTACCCCAAATTCCAGCAAACATGTGAACCGGGATTGCTCCAACAACATCATCAATTTTTAATTTTACTAATAGCATTGAACCTGCAACTACAATCACACCTCCAATACCACCAATAAGAATAGCAGTAAATGGAACTGGTGCTAATGGCTCTGCAGTAATTGCAACTAGTCCACCAAGTGCACCATTTAACATTTGTACAACATCGGTTTTTCCGCCTATTAGTCTAGTAATTAGAGCGCAAGTCATAACACCACCAGCTGCAGCTAAATTAGTATTTATAAAAATTTTCGCTACTGCTGTTGCATCATCAAATGTACCAATAGCAAGTTGCGATCCTCCATTGAATCCGAACCAGCCGAACCAAAGTATAAATACTCCGATTGTTGCTAATGGGATAGACGAATTAGCAAAAGGAACCAACTGTTTTCCGGAGAACCTACCGACTCGTGGCCCTAAAACAATTGCTCCAGCTAATGCTGCTGCTCCACCTGCTGCGTGAACTAAAGTTGATCCTGCAAAGTCAGAAAAACCAAGACTTGCTAACCAGCCTCCACCCCACTGCCAGCCCATTTCAATTGGATATAATATTCCTGTTAAAAGAACTACAAATAGAAAGAATGGCCAAATTTTAATTCTTTCTGCTAGTGTTCCTGAAACGATAGATGCAGTTGTTGCGCAAAATACCATTTGAAACCACCAGTCAGAACTATCTGCATAACCTGTATCAATCTTTGATCCATCACTCCATGGAGCAAAACTACCGATATAACCACCTTCTGGAATACCGTAGGCTAGATTGTAGCCAACTAGCCAAAACATAATTCCAGCTATTGAATATAATCCAATATTCTTTGCTGCAATAGTTGATACACTTCTAGATGTAACCAATCCACATTCTAGCATCGCAAATCCTGGAGCCATAAACATGACTAAAAAACCGCAAACTAGAAATAGGAAAGTATTAAATACGTATTGTGTTTCTGCATTAACAGTAGACTCAGCTGCTATAGCTGGCTCTACAAGCGCTAATGAGACGACAAAAGTAAATAAAATTTTACCTAAATTTTTCATAACATCTCCTTTTTTGTTAAAAGGCTTTTTATCCTAAAATATTATCAGTTAGATTTGATTAGATTTGAATGTAGTTATGAAATTTTTGCATGGAATATAAGCCATGCAATTTTCGCATAGACTAATAGGTACCTATAACATTTTGATATTTAACCGCATTCATGGCAATCGCCCAAATAGCTATTGAAAAACATAACAAAATCAGAGCAAATGTAAACACCACCTCATTTTTGTAATCTCTTAAGAATTTAAGAATTTTTTCAATCATTTTTTGAATCTCCATACAAGATAAATAAGAATTAAGATTAGAGATGTAAGCTGAATCCACTCACCTTGGCTTAAGTTAAAAATAGAGTCTTGTATTTTGTCTAAATGTTCAGGCATTTTTTTACTTTATCTTAAAAATTGCCTTTTTTTAAGAAATTTTTCTGCTGTTAATATCTGAAAAATATACTAAGAATGACACGCAATGGAAAAAATTAAAAATTGGTTGTCTTCAGCAGCATATGTTTTGTTTGATGATACAAAAAATGACCTTCGGGCGCTTCCTAAAACAGTCAGATTACAAATTTTAATTGTATTGTCTGCATTGTGGAGTACAGTTTTTAGTATATGGGTGTTTGCTGTACCCATGTTTATCTACGGATGGCTCGGTGTTTTTGTTGCTCATATTTTGATAATTTTTGTTGCGTACTACACCTTTAAACAATTTCAATATGTAAAAACTGTACGTAATTTAGGTACAGATGCATTAGCTGAGTCGCCTATCTCAAAATTTGGTTTTAGTACTGTCTTATTAGTTTTTATATTAATGGGGGTTTTTTATTTGGGACTACAAGTGATGCATACTACTAAAGCAAATAAAAAAATACCATATTCTGGTCCGGATCTTACTACTGAGGAAAGAATACAAAAGTATATCGATAAAGGAACCATTTTAGATAAAAAAAATAAATGAGTTCAAATACTTTTAAACCAATTAAAACAAAATTAGAAAAAGATAGACCCTATTTTTGGTGTACATGTGGATTATCTGAAAAACAGCCGCTTTGTGATGGAAAGCACAAAAGCACTGAGTTGAAACCATTAAACTTTACAGTTGATGAAACAAAAGATTATTTTTTATGTGGTTGTAAAAAAACAAAAAAAAAACCATTTTGCGATGGTTCTCATAAATAACAGAGTCATTTAATGAATAACCAAAATTTTTTTCCTAATAAATTTGCTTTAATCACACTTTTAATTGGATGTTTTGTTGTTTTTGTTTCAATGGGGATTAGACAAACATATGGATTATTTTTTCAATTCTTTGAAAGTGATCTAAGTATTACATCTACAAGTTTTGGATTATCAATTGGTATACAAGCAATAGTGTGGGGAACTTTTGCTACTATTTTTGGATTAATTGCAGACAAATTTGGTGCAAACAAAGTTGTTTCATTTGCTTTAATTATATATGCGACTGGCATATTTTTTATATCAAACTTTGAAAGTTCAGGATTATTTTTTCAAATTAATCTTGGTTTGTTGGTTGGTATTGGTTTAGGTGGCGCAGCGGCTCCTATTGTTGTGCCAACTGTTGCAAAACATTTTCCAAATCATGATAGAGCAAAAGTAGCAGGAATTGTTACAGCATTTGCAAGCGTGGGAATGTTTGTTTATCCTTTGATATCTAATACCTTATTTAAAATTACAACATGGAACTATGTATTTAATATTTTTACTTTAGTAATGATTTTTGCCGCCTTACTCGCTTTGTTATTAAAAAAACCCAATGATGAAAATGAGCCAGATGTTGTAAAAAACCAAAATTTCATCGAGGCTTTAAATGAAGCTTTTTCCCATAAAGGATATTTATTTTTAATGGCTGGTTTTTTTGTTTGTGGTTTTCAAATCACTTTAGTTGCAACACACGTGCCAAATTATATTATTCAAAGAGGTTTGGAGTCATGGACTGGTGCAGCAATATTAAGTCTAATTGGCCTGTTCAATATTTTCGGAACCCTCACTATGGGATTTTTGGGTGACAAATACTCTAAAAAATTTCTTTTAAGTGGCTTATATTTTTTTAGAGGAATAATTTTAATCTTGTTTTTATTTTTACCAGCATCAAGTATTACTGCGATTGGCTTTGGTATAGGATTTGGATTTTTATGGCTTGCAACCATACCTGCAACATTTGGAATTGTTGCGCAAATATTTGGAGTAAAATATTTAACGATGTTATCTGGTATTGTATTTTTAAGTCATCAATTTGGAAGTTTTGCTGGTGCATATTTAGGTGGTTACTTCTACGATCAACTGGGAAGCTATGATTATGCCTGGTATATTTCAATCGGACTATCCTTCTTTGCAACCTTGATGCATTTACCTATCGATGAGAGACCGATAACTAGAGTAAGAAACGCCTAGTTTAAAAGTTTTATGAGAGTTATTAGCGTTAAAACAATGAAAAAAATTGAGTCTAATAATTTCAAAAATAAAAACTCATTTTTTTTTATGAAAAAGGCAGGGCAGGGTTGTGCAAAGGAAATTTTAAAAATTAATAAATCGAAAAACTTTCTTATTTATTGTGGTCCAGGAAACAATGGTGGTGACGGATTTATTATTGGACATGAATTAATCAATAAAGGATATCAAGTTAGAATTATATCAACAATTCATATTAGCCAATACTCGGGCGATGCTTTAAAGGCACTTAAGCAATTAAATATTAAAGTTGATGAAAACACTAATTCTAAGATTAATAAGAACGAATTAATTGTTGATTGTATATTTGGTTTTGGTCTTAATAGAAACATTAAAAAAAAAGTATAAAGATCTTTTCAAAAGAATAAATAAATCAAAAAATAAAGTTATAGCAGTAGACTTTCCATCCGGAATTAATGGTGACACTGGGCAACCGATGAAACAGGCAATTAAAGCTGATTATACTCTTGCAATACACTCAAAAAAATTTGGTCATATTTTAAATGAGGGAAAAGAATATGCTGGTGCAGTAAGAGTAGTTAAAATTGGTTTAATAGAAAGTGTAAAAAAAAATTATTGCTATGAGAATTGTCCAAGCCTATGGTTAAAAAAATTTCCTAAAAAATTAAAAAGTTCTCATAAATATACTAGAGGTAAGTTATATATATTTGGTGGAGATGAAGATACAGCCGGTGCATCTATATTATCTGCTATGTCAGCACTTAAAGTTGGTACAGGATCAGTAACTATTTTAGGTAATAAAAAAATTATAAAACTTGCACAAATTATTTTCCCGTCATCTTTAAAAATTAATTGTGAGTCCTTTGAGCAGTTTGTAAATATTTTAAAGAAATTTAGAATTACAAATTTTTTAATTGGACCTGGGGCAGGTTTAAATAAAAAAATATTTGATATAACATGCTTTGCATTGAAAAAAATAAAATATGTAACACTTGATGGTGATTCACTGTCAGTCTTTAAAAACAAACAAAGAAAACTATTTTTATTATTAAACAAAAATAAAATACTTACACCCCATGAAGGAGAATTTAAAAATATTTTTCCTAAAATTTCTTTAAAAAACAAAATCACTGCCGCATCGCTAGCCTCAAAACGCTCCAATGCAGTTATTGTCCTTAAGGGCTACAACACTATTATTGCATCACCGAACGGAGAAATATGCATCAATACAAATTCAACACCTGAGCTTGCCACAATTGGATCAGGTGACGTTCTATCGGGTATTATTTCAAGTTTAGTTGGAGACAGTAAAATGAGTTCATTTCAGGCAGCGTGCGCAGGCGTTTGGTTACATTCAGAGGCTGCCAATAAATTTGGAAAAGGTTTAATCGCAGAGGATATCATAAGATGCATTCCCTCTGCCTTGAGAAAAATTCTGTAAATTAAAGTAAAGAAACTATAAATTTATGAACGAAAAATGCTATTATTAAAAGTAATAACCCAAGTAAATAAATTAACCAAAAATTGTTGTTTAAAGATTTTGCGAAAAAAAATGGTATGAAAAAAAAATAACTAACAGGAACAGCAACCAAAACCGACTTAGCAAACGTTATAGTATTTTCAGGATTTTTATGTTCAATGTAAGAAAAAACTAAAGCGATAATTGTAGCTAAAGGTAGTGCAATAATAAATCCAGCTAGTTTTGGATATTTTCCAGATAACCAGCTTGCAAACGCAATTACTACAGCGGCTAGTAAGATTTTAAGAATAAAAAACATATTTTTTTTTGAATTTAAATTCATTAATATTTTTCAATATTTCTTATAATATAACAAGCGATTCTTTTGTCAGGATAAAAAGAGACAACTCCAATTTGCATTGGCCTTATAAAAACAGGCGTTGAAGATAAAATTTTATCTGATTTATCATTTTCTTTAACATTTTTACAATCCTCGTCAAAAACATACAGATTAATTTTCGCAATTGTGACGTCTTTATTCCTATTAACTACATCAAAATATAATTGATATTTATTTTGAGTATAAAAGTCCCTTACAGTAAAAATCTCAACATTTTTTTGTTGTTTTATTGTGAAGCTATTTTGAAAATTATTTTTAGTCGCACAACTACTTACTAAAATAAACGCACAAATAAAAAAGGCCCCATGAAAGGGGCCTTTTTTTAAGTAGTTTTTTAACAACTAAATTGCCTTCGAAGACATTTGTTTAGCTATAAATTCAGCCTGTCTCATTGCAAGCGCAACAATCGTTAATGTTGGGTTTTCAGCTGCCCCAGTAGTAAATTGGCTACCATCCGAGATAAATAAATTTTTAATATCCCAAGTTTGACCATTTCTATTACATACCCCATCTTTTGCACTAGCACTCATTCTATTTGTACCAAGATTGTGAGTAGATGGATATGGAGGCGTTTGTAAGACTTTTGTTGCACCAACTGATTTATAAAGAGCAGTAGATTGCTTCCAAGCATGATTTCTCATTTTAATATCATTTTCATGATCTGAGAAATTGACGTTTGGTATCGGCATTCCATGCTGATCTTTTAGTTTTTTGTGCAATGTCACAGCGTTTGTAGATTGTGGCATATCTTCTCCCACAATCCATAATCCTGCCATGTGATCATATCTTTCCATTGATGACGCAAATCCTCGACCCCATTGTCCTGGATCTAAGAACGCTGCCATAAATGGTAAACCAAGAGCTAGTGTTTCCAACTCGTATCCTCCCACAAATCCTCTTTTTGGATCATTGATAGATTCATCGGTAACTATTCCAGCCATTGTTGTACCTCTGTAAAAGTATACTGGGTTTTCAAAAATAGCATATGTACTAGCAGTCATGTGACGCATGTAGTTTTTACCTACTTCACCTGATGAATTTGCTAGACCATTTTTGAACATACTAGACTCAGAGTTTAATAATAGTCTAGGCGATTCGATTGAATTACCTGCTACACATACTACTCTAGCCTTTTGTCTCTGTTGTTTGCCTTTTGCATCAGCGTAAACAACACCAGTTACTTTACCACTCTTATCATGTTCTATTTTTATAACTTGAGCGTTCGTTCTACATTCTAGGTTTCCTGTTGCTTCACCTTTTGGAATAGAAACATAACCAGCGGACCATTTGGCACCTGATTTACAGCCTTGAAAGCAGAATCCGATTTGCTGACAAGCCACACGACCATCGTATGGTTTAGAGTTAATAGACATATTTCCAGTATGGAAATTTTTATATCCCATTCTCTTAGCGCCCGCTTCAAACACCTTATAGTTATTGTTTCCAGGCAATCTTTCTCTACCACCTGTACCTAGTGTACCCATATGATTTTCAGCTCGAGTGTACCATTTGTCCATTTCTTTATGGTCAATTGGCCAGTCCATGATGGAAGTGTTTTTAATGTTTCCATAATTTGTCTTAACTTTCCATTCATGCGGTTGAAAACGTAATGAAGCACCAGCCCAGTGTAGTGTTGAACCACCCACAGCCTTTACTATCCATGACGGTAATCCTGAAAAGTCTCTAGAAACTCTCCAGTCCCCGGACGTCGTTCTTTGATCTAACCAACTAATTTGACCAAAGCTTGCCCATTCATCGTTAACAAAGTCTTGAGGCCCGTGTCTGCCACCAGCTTCAAGTACCACTGTTTTGATGCCTTTCATAGCTAGTTCCATACCTAGAACACCGCCACCAGCACCTGATCCGATGATAACGACTAAGCTGTCATCATTTTTTGAAAATTTAGCCATTATGTCCTCCTATACTTTATCTAACCAGTCAATGTCGTTGTAACCGCGATTTAGATATCCGCCTTTTGAAGCCGACTCACCTTCGTAACCGAATTTTGGCCAGACCTCTTTATTATTATATAAACCAGTAACTAGGTCGCCTCTAACTTTTGCAAATAAAGGTGACTTAGTGTTTGATTTAAGGATATCTACACGCTCAACTTCTCGATTGATCATGCGATAATTGTTTTTATATTTCTTTTTAGCAGCAGAATTTATTTTTTTACATTCTTTGCTAATCATTGACTTTAATGCCTTATCTTTCCCTGCAGCAGAGTCATATCCTTGGATTACTTTAGCATAGTATTTATCTGCTAAAAAATCGTGAGGGTATATATCTCTCGCCATCTGGATAAGAGTAGCAGCATCATCCGCCCCTATATTACTGAAAGTAGCAGCCCAGGATTTGTCTTTTCCGATTATCATCGGTCCCATTATTGTTAATCCAAGAGCAGTTACAGTTCCAGTTTTAAGAAACGTTCTTCGAGATATTGTACTTTTGTTCAATAATCTCATTTGCGTTCTCCTCTCTTTTAATAAATTATTTTAAAGTTTTTAAATAATTTATTATGTTTTTTCTTATACCTGCATCAGATTGAGCATACATCATTATAGAGCCTTTGACGTATTCTCTTGAATTCGTCAGCCATTTATCTAAATGATCATCATTCCAAACAATTTTGGATTTTTGAAGCGCCTCTGAATACATTGGATAAGATTTATGTGTTGCAGCTTTTCTTCCGAACACTCCCCATAAGTTTGGGCCAGCTCGAAGTGTTTTGTCGCCCTTTTGCACAGAATGGCAAGTAGCGCAATTTTTTATAAACAGTTCATTTGCACCAGCATTAATTTGTGATTGGTGAATTAAAATTGCAATAAAAAATATTAATAAAAGTTTCAAGCTCCCCTCTCTCACTTTTCTTAATAGATATTAGTTTATTAATATTGAACTTTTAATGCAAGTCGCTCTGCAACAAGTTGAGAGTCGTTCTCATATAAAAACAATGAATTTAATTAATTTGTACTACCCAGGATTGAATTATTTTGTTAAGCCAGCAGTTGCTTCTGCGTTAAGAATTTCAATCCAGTAACCATCGGGATCTTTTATAAATGCCAAACCTTTCATTGATCCATCATCAGGTTTTTTAATAAATTCTATTCCATATTTCTCAAATCTTTTACAAGCCGCATAAACATCTGGAACTGAGAAAGCTATATGTCCAAAACCTTTTGGTTCAGAATTTCCATCATGATGCTTTAAATTTTTATCATTTTCCGAACCCCAGTTATGAGTTAGCTCCAGCATAGTTTTTTGCTTAAATGTCCATGCAGTTCTTTCATGTGTATCTTTTGGAAGGTTGTTTACTTCTTCATCAGTTAAATTTCCTAAGAAATACAAACTAAATTTCATTGAAGGAAAATCGATTTTTCTTACTAATCTCATACCCATTACTTTTGAATAAAACTCTAAGGATTTTTTTGGGTCTTTAATCCTTAGCATCATATGGTTAAAAATATAACCCTCAGTTTCTTTATCTGGCTTTTGAAGCCCATCCGCTTTTTCACTGTGCACCATTTATCCCCCTAAATTAATTTCATAATAATTGAAAAGTAGCTTATTTGTAAAGCTAATAATTTGAATTAAAAAAATTGACTTTTTAAAAGAAACAAACTACCGATTGGTAATGAAAGCAACATCGATAATGCTATTTATAATTGCAGTTGAGATTGCTCTGTTAGTCGGCTTGAAAGTGGAGGAGCAATATAGAGAGGTGCGTTACTTCAACAATTGCGTAGAAGATATAAAATCCTCAAAAATAAAATCAGATGATCCTGTAGCTTTTTGTTCTGGATTAGTTAGACAAGATCCATATCTATTTACTTTCAATAAGGGAAAAGTTGCAAAATATTTAAAAGAAAATGAGCCCCAATCTTCTGAACCTAAATCAGATAAGAAAAAAGAAACAAAATAATTAATTATAATAGGTTAAAGCAATTAACACTATAATTGGTATAGTGATGAATGATAAAGCTGTTGATGTCATGATGACTGAGGCTATATTAGTAGCATGAATTTTTCTCGAGTACATTTTTGCTAGTAAAAAATTCAGTATAGCAGATGGCATTGAGCATTGAATAAGTACAATCCCAGCTTCATAACTTTTGAGGTTAAAATAATCAATTATAAGAAAACCAACAATAGGACCAACTAGTAATCTAAACGCTGATAAGATTGATGTTTCATAAATATTTTTAGTTTTTAAAGTACCTAAAGCAATACCTAATGAAGCAAGCACAAGAAAAATTGCAGCATAACCAATTAGCATAGTTGTATTAATTAAGAATTGTGGAGCTTCGATTTTGAAATATAATAAAAATGCTGATAAAAATATAACATACATGGGAACAGATTTAAGCAAAGGTCCTAAACTCAGCTTTTTGCTTGCTAAAAAAATTCCTAAGGTAAAATGTAATAACATTATAACCGATGCAATAGACCCACCTATTGCAAATCCATTTGAACCGTATGCGAAAATTGCTAGTGGTAACCCAATATTTCCACAATTAGGTAAAATTAAAGGACCTAATTCGGTAATTGAGTCTCTTTTAATTAATTTCAGTACAATTATTCCTGGTATAGCAAAAAGACTAACAAACAAAAAAGTGATACCACCAAACTTTATAAAAGTATTAAAATCTAAAGAAGTTGAAACGAGTGAGTAAAATAATAAACATGGCACCCCAATCTTTCCTACAAAGTCTGTTATTACGTTTGTGTCAAATCTAGGATTATTTTTTCCAAACCAATAGCCAATTCCAATAACAAAAAAAACTGGGAAAACCACTTCGAATAATTTTATGGTAATACTTAGTAACATATTTTATTGTTTAACTTTATATAGTTTCAAAAACAATATAAACAAAGGTATATGACTAAATTTTTAGCATTTTTTGCAATATTTTTTTGTTTAACTTTTGAAGCGCTAGCGAAAGACAAAGGTGTGCTTTCATTTATGTATCACAGAATTAATGAAAACAAACCGTCCTTGGTAAGTACAAATGTTAAATTAGAAATGTTCCAAGAGCATATAAAGCTATTAGAGGATTCCAAGTATGGTTTTATAAGTGCGCAGCAATTTAAGGATTATGTTTCTGGAAAAACAAAATTTCAAAATATTAAAATTCTTTTGACTATAGACGACTCTTTTAAAAGTTTTTACGACAATGGATGGCCAATACTTAAGCAAAAAAAAATACCATTTATTTTGTTTGTTAATACTAGAGAGGTCAATATTAATCATCCAAATTATATGACATGGGAACAGATCAGAGAATTGAAAAGAAGCGGCCTTGTTACAATCGGCGGGCATAGCTTCTCTCACGAGTATTTTGTAAATATGTCAATTGAGGAAATCGATGAAGATATTAAAAAATCACAAATTGATTATCAGAGAGAGATAGGGGAAATATCAGATATTTTTTCTCATCCATTTGGAGAGACAAATACCGAAATTATAAGTTTGTTAAAAAAAAGAGGTTACAAAATTATGTTTGGTCAACATAGCGGAGTTATATCACTTAAAGAAAATATTAATTATTTACCACGTTTTAGTATGAATGAAAATTATGGAAAAATCCAAAGATTTAAAAGAATATTAAGATCTAGACCATTTGATCTTAAAGACTATCAACCAAAGATTACAATGTTAAAAGATGAGAATCCTATAAATATAAAATTATTTTTTAATGAAAATGTAAAGGGAATAAATTGTTTTGATAACTCCGGTGGAGAATGGAAAAATACTGAAATAAGCTTTGTAAACAATAATGATATAGAGCTTTTATTTAAAGTCCCTTTTAAAAAAAGACGTGGAAGAGTCAACTGTACCTTACCAATAAAAAACAAATTAATAAAATGGTGGGGCTATCAATATAGCGTTTTAAAATAATTATATAAATGCTTTCATAATCTTTAGGGTTTGAAGACTTATATGATGCTCCATACCTTCTGAATCTTCTTCAGCAATCTTTTTGGGAACACCGATTTTTCTTAAAAATTTAAATACAATTTCATGTCTTGCATTTGAATCTAATGCAAGCTTTTTGCCATTGGTGGTCAAATGAACTGACCTATATTTTTCGCTCGTAACTAACTTTGCCTTGATTAATCTTTTTATATTTTTATTAACTGTAGCATTTGAAACCCCGAAATGTTTTGATAGGTCTATGTTTTTAACATCTTTTTTATCTTTTGAAATTTCTTCAATAGCCTCAACATAATCTTCTAAAATTTCATTAGCATTTTGTTTTTTACTCAGCTTAAAATATCTTGGACTACTAAATCTAGTTTTTTTCATATTATTTTATCAATATGCTTATAATATTTTCTTGAAAAATTAGCAAAAGCTATATATTTTAGCCTTGGCTAAACTTTATGACTGAATTTAAAAAAGGTATTTTTAACGCTGCAAAATCAATCTATTCATCGAATAAAGGGTCGATCGTAAGAACAATAATTTATACTATTGGACATTTTATAATCGCTATAACCTGCTTGATGTTGATTTCTGATGTTTCTTTTCTTATAGCACTTACAGACGCTATAGTTGAACCAATTGCAAATTCTATTTGGTATTTCATTTTGGATAAATGGTGGACAAGTAGATCAGCTCAAAAAGCAGTTTAAGTTTTAAGGCAAATCAGATTAGAATACAGATATGTTTGGTTTTTTAAATATATTCAAATCTAGGAATCAAAAAATAAGAGAAAAGGCATTTAAACTGCTAAGACAAGCTAGCGAGATTTCTAAAGAAATTGAAACAGAGAAGGACCAAGTAAGACTACGAGGCCTTGCATTTGATTTGAAAAAGGCCCATGATGAAGGGCTTAGATTATTAGAGGATATTGACTACGATAAAAGTAAATTAGATAAAATATATTTTGATCCTAAAACCAAAACATCTGAGAATTTTAAAAAAGTCGAGCAGATACTGCAAGATTTTAACAACAGAATTTAGTTTTTCTTTTTTTTTCTTTTAGCACTATTTAATTTATTTAAAATTTTATTCACTTTTTTATAAATTTTTTTAATATTTCTCATTTAATACCCTTATAATAGGAAATACCGAAAAGTAAAAAGTTGATTTTAATCAACAAAAAGTAATTCCACGAAATTGCGTTTTTTAATTGTGAAAATTCTCCTGAAACAGCATACATCAATGGTAAGCATGCAACTCCAATAACTATAATTAAAATAGAAAGCCAATATCCATGGCGAAAAAAGTAATTTTTTATTAAACCCCGAAAGCTTAAATAAAGAAAGAATTGTGAGAAAATTATTAAAAATATGTAAAAAAATATTCCAATTTTTCTGAAAAATCTATATGCACTACTTTCTCCTAAGAAAAAAATATAAAGCAATAGAAAAAAACTAGCCAGAATACTAAATACATAAAAAACTTCTGAATATTTGTTTTTTGTTCTTAATAGCCAAAAAAAATAAAAAATTAAAAGAGCTACGATCGATAGACCTGTTTTGAATAAATATATTGCTGGTGGATTACGTCCTACCCGTGATATAGAAAAACAGCCATCTATATTTGGGATACAAGCCTCTATAAAATTATATTTCAAAGATATGAAATAGCTAGTTAAAACTGTTGAGATTGAAATAACAAATATTAAAAAACTTAAAAATAAAACTTTAGTATTTTTCTCCATTTAAGTTCCACAAAATGTTTTATAAATTTTATCAGATGGAGGTGCAGGTTTTAAATATACTTCTTCATCTACTTCATCGTAGGGATTTTTTAGTTTATTTAAAATTTTATTCAATTTATCTAATTGATTGTTTTCTGCCTCACTCAAAACCTCTTCGACTAAGTGATTCCTCGGAATAAGGACTGGGTTACTACTTTTCATCAGATCATAAGATTTTTCGTCTGGCTGATTATTTTTTTTCAATCGATTCTTCCAAGTCTCTTCCCAAAATATAAAGTCTGGATCATTAAATAATCTTTCTTTTGGTAATTTACCATTCATAATGTTTCTAAAAGTATTTGTGTAATCTGCTTGATTCCGATGCATAAGACTTAGGAGATCATTTATAAGTTTTAAATCATTTTCGTCTTCTCCAATAATACCAACTTTACTCTTCATCATTTTAAACCATGACTTTTTGTACAGCTCGTCAAATTTTAAAACTTCTGTTTCTACTTTTTTTATCGCAATACTTTGATCGGAGTCGATCAGCGGAATCAAAGTCTCTGCAAATCTTACTAGATTCCAATGTGCTATTACCGGTTGATTGATATAAGCATATCTACCGTAATGATCTATTGAACTAAAAACAGTTTGAGGATCGTAATTGTCCATAAATGCGCACGGGCCATAATCAATAGTTTCTCCAGAGATCGCCATGTTATCAGTATTCATCACACCATGAACAAATCCTACACGCATCCAATTTGTGACAAGATCAATTTGCAAATTTAAAACTTTTTTAAATAACTCTAAAGCCAGGTTTTTATTATTTTTTATCTCAGGAAAATGCCTTTCAACGGTATAATTAACCAATTCAGATAATGTTTTGATATCTTGATTAGAAGCAACGAACTGAAAAGTTCCGACTCTTAAATGACTACTCGCGACTCTTGTAAGAACTGCACCTTGAAGTTTACTTTCTCTTAAAATACTCTCCCCAGTCTTCACTACACTTAAGCTTCTAGTTGTTGGAATTTTAAGATAATGCATTGCTTCACTTATTATGTATTCTCTAAGCATCGGTCCTAAAGCTGCTCTTCCATCACCTGAACGCGAGTAGGGTGTTTTTCCAGAACCCTTGAATTGGATATCTACTCTAGAGCCATCAGGTTTAATTTGTTCTCCTAGCATATGCGCTCGACCATCTCCTAAAATTACAAAATGACCGAATTGATGTCCTGCATAGGCTTGCGAAAAAGTTTCTGTATTAGGTGGTAATTTGCTTCCAGAGAAAATGTTTGATAATTCCTTTAAATCAACATTTTTAAAATTTAAACCAAGATTTTTGGCTAAATCATAATTTAATATAATCATTTCTGGATTTTTTACTGGAGTGGGCGATAACTTAGTAGTCATATACTCGGGAAGGTTTGTATATGTGTTATTAAAATTAAAATTTAGTGTCATTTATTTTCAACCTTAACGCTAATACCATTAATTTTTTATTCACGCTACTCACAGAGTAAGAAAGAATCAATCAAAAGGAGATACCAAATTTTTAAGAGGTTTGGTATGTTGAATTTAATTGAGGGGCGACCCTCAACTGACATACAAGGGGAGGTTTCGGCCAAATGTTGTATGCAGAAAGCGTGAGGAAGGTAGCACTTAGACACTCACGAGTAGCGGTTCGGCAGTAGTGCTAAAATGACGAACCAACTAAAAGCCCTTACTGGTTTTTAGGTTTATTTCGGTGAACCTAACTACTAAGTAAGGCTTTTTTTTTAGAAGTGTATCTTTAATTAATGAATCTTGATAATATTTATTCAACTAACATTAGTAAACATTTTTTTGGGAAGCTAATTTTTAGTTTTTAGTATCATAATTAATTATTTCCCAACTGAATTTAAAAATAAAAAATATGGAAATTTTAATTTATATTACATGCTTTGTTGTTATCGCTTACATTGTTTATAGCGTCCTTCGTATTAAATCTAAAAGTCCCGGCGATGATATTTTATCGTCACAAATTACCAACCTTTCCGAAAGATTTGCTGTTATTGAAGAAGCTGCAAAACAAATCAACTCAACCCAGAATACCATTGATGAAACTTTTAAAAATTTTCAGCATATGCTTGATGACAAACAGGAAAGAGGTGCTTTTGCCGAACAAGAGCTTGAAAAATTGCTTCGAGATAGGTTACCCCAAAAATATTTAAAATTTCAAGAAACATTAAGTAACGGTAAGCGTGTAGACTGCCTGATTGACTTTGGAGATCATAATTCGCGTATTGGTGTTGATTCAAAGTTTGTGTTGGATAATTTTAAAAATTTTAAAAATTCAACGAGTGATCAAGATATTAAAAAATATAAAAAACTATTTGAAATCGATGTATTAAAAAATGTAAAAAAAATATCTGATGACTACATCATCTCTGGCGAGACCGCACCACATGCAATCATGTTTATTCGATCAGAAAATGTTTTTAAAGCTATTGAGGAGAGTGAGTCAAATCTTATTCAAAAGGCTAGAGAGAAAAATGTATTAATAGTATCCCCAACATATTTGTGGGGTCTTTTAAATACTTTGAGGGTTTTTCTTAGAGATAGCGATATGTCAAGAAAAACACAGATCTTCATCAAGGAAATCGGTTTAATAGGAAAAGATATTGAGCGTCTAGCTGATCGAACAGCCGACATTGAAAAGAAATTTAACCTGATCTCTGATCAATTTAGAAATGTGAAAGTTTCAGCTGATAAAATACAAAGCAGAGCGGAAAAACTTCAACAAATTGAAAATGTTGAGGCAGAGGTAGAAAAATTAGAAAAGAAATGAATTACGTATTTTATGATTTTGAAACTACTGGGCGATCATCTACATGGGATCAAATCCTACAGTGTGGTGCAATACTTGTTAATGATGATTTTCAAGAACTTGATAGGTTTGAAGCGAGATGCTCTCTAAATCAGGATATAATACCTGAACCCACAGCATTATTAGTTAATAAAACAAAGCCGGATCAACTAGCAAAAACTAACCTATCACATTACGGTTTAATTAATCAAATGCATGAAGTTTTTCAGAAGTGGTCTCCTGCAATTTTTATTGGCTACAATTCGCTTTCATTTGACGAGGAATTTTTGAGAAAAACTTTGTTTAAAAATTTAAGAGACCCCTATCTCACGCAAATGAATGGAAACAAAAGAGCAGATATACTGGGATTAGTTAGATCGGCACATTTATATTATCCAGAGTGTATTAAAACTCCAACAAGTGAGAAAGGAAACGCGGTATTCAAGCTTGATCAACTAGCTCCTATGAACGGTATAGAGCATAGCAATGCCCATGATGCCATTGGAGACGTTTGGGCGACTATAAATATTGCAAAACTAATATCAAAAAAAGCTCCAAGTGTTTGGAAAGCAAGTTTAATGACTACATCAAGAACTGAAGTTAATCAAATAGTAGAAAGTGAGAAATTGTTTTGTTTTAATGAGTATTTTTACGGCAAAGCTAGACCTTTCGTAGTATCACTAATTTGTAAACATCCAAAATATAATTGGCCACAATGCTTTGACTTAAAAAATGATCCTTCTGATTATGTTGATCTTCCTGTTGAGGCTTTGAAAGAAGAGATGAAAAAAAGTCCAAAAATTATTAGATCGGTAAAAGATAATAAACATCCAATCATAATGAACCCGAATTACAGTAAAAACTTTGACACTTATAAAAATATAGGTTGCGAAAAATTGCAGAAAAGAGCTGAAGTAATTCGAAATAATGAAGAGTTTAAGAAAAAAGTTTCCAGAATTTTATTGGACGAGGCGCAAGAAAAAGAAGACATGGACTCACAACTAGATGTTGAGGCAGAGGAGTCAATTTATAAAGGAGGTTTTGCAAGCGATAAAGATAAAATGGTAATGGTAGAATTTAATAAAGCTGAATGGAAAGATAAATTGTATATTTCAGATAAATTTAAAGATCAGAGGTATAATTATTTTGCAAAAAAAATAATTTTTAATGAAGCACCTAATGTTTTGCCAAAAGAAATATTTTCAGAAATTAACAGAAAAAATGCAAAAAGACTTTTAAGTAAAAATGATGAAAAATGGAATACATTACCAAAAGCTTATAATGAAATTGATAATTTAAGATCAAAATACGAAGATGAAAATGACGCAGAGCGTTTAAAATTACTCGAGGAATTAAATAATTTTCTAATGCAGATTGAAAAAAATTTATCAGATGCGTAGTTGACATTAATTGATTAATGCTTAACTTCCAATTTTTTAAATTTAAGGAGTATTAAATGGCAACAGTAGAAATAACAGACGATAACTTTGAAAATACAGTTTTAAAGGCAGACAAATTTTTCTTACTCGACTTCTGGGCACCATGGTGCGCTCCTTGTAAGATGATTTCTCCAGTGCTTGAAGAACTTTCTAACGAAATGTCAAGCAAGTTAACCATAGGAAAAATAAATATAGATTCAGAATTACAAACAGGTACTAAATACGGCGTGCGAGGAATACCTTTCCTTCTACTTTTTCACAATGGAGAAGTTATTGATCAGAAAGTTGGTGCAGCTAACAAAAGTTCAATAAAAGAGTGGTTAGAGACTAAGGTCAAATAATTAATCAGTTCTCAGCGTAGACAACACATTAAAATTTTTATCAGTAATTACTAATTCGCCTGAGCTGGGTGCATAATTAGTATGTTTTAAAATTATTACATAATGAGTAACAAAAATAATATTTCCTTTACCATCCCATTTTTTTACAAAATTTTTCAATGCTTTAGCTTGCTTTTTCGAGTTGCCAGAAAATTTACTTTGAAAAGTTGAGTTAAGAGCAAAGAATTCCTTATATTTCCCAAATGCATGGAAAGCAGTGTCTTTACATCTGCACCACTGACTAGATAAAACTTTTGAAATTATTATTTTATTTTTCTTAAAAAATTCTCCAATTTGTTTTGATTGCTCAATACCTTTTTTACTTAAATTTCTTTGAGTTGAACAATCTTTTAAGCTAAAGTTTTCAGGATCTCCCCCACCAGGTGCAATTGAATGTCTAATAAAAACAATCTTTCCTTCTTCTTTTAGTAAGCTAACTACCGTGTTTTCAGCATTGCTATCAAATGCAAATAAAATAAAAAATAAGATTAAAATTTTCTTCATTTGTTTAATTCCAAAGCTTTACCTATAATTCTAAAACTTCCTGAAATGACAATAATTGCTTCAGGATCTTGTATTGCAAATTGAGATAAGGCTGATGATACATTTTTTGAGGGGTTCACATGTATGCCAAGTTTGCTTATTTTACTCATAGCATCTTTAACTTCGTAAAAACCATCATCACATTTAATCACCTTTATTTCATTAATTAATGTAGAAAAATATTTTAAATAATTTTCAATATTTTTTGATTTAAGCATATTAAATACCATATAGATATTTTTTTTACCTTTGAGTTTTTCAAGAAAGCTTGAAAGTTCTTTGCCTGCATCTTCGTTATGCGAACCGTCTAGAATAAGCATATTTTCATCGTGAATATTATTTCTTAAATTGCCGTTATGGACAATTTGAATTCTTCCGCTAATACTTGCATTTATTATACCCTTGTTAATTGACTCATTATCTAGCTTGATATTCAAAGATTTAAGCATTTTGATAGCTGTGGAAGCGTTATCCAACTGAAAGTCTCCGTTCATTTTTGGTAAGTCGATATCATGCAGACTATTCTGATCTTGAAAAATCATTCGATTATTTTCTTTTGCAACCTGAAAGTCTTCACCCAAGATATATTTTTTTGTTTTCTTTTTGGCGATTTCTTTATCGATTATCTTTTGGATAGACCGCTTTTGTCGAGATATAACTAAATTGGTATTCTCTTTTATAATCCCAGTTTTATTTTTGACGATATCTTCAATTGTAGGTCCTAGATATTCTAAATGATCTAGAGAAATTGGAGTTAATATTTGTCCTACAGGTTTTTCGAAAACAGCCGCACAATCTCCGACTCCACCTAGACCGACTTCAATTAAATTGAACTCTGCTGGATTTTCATAAAAAGCAAGAAAAGCCATTGAGGATATGTATTCATAAAATGTAATATCCTTATCGCTATTAGCTTTATCAATTTTTATTACATACTCTTCAAATTGCTTATCAGTAATATATTTTCCATTAAAATTAATTCTTTCATTAAAGGATAAAACATGAGGACTTGTATAAACATTAACACTATAGTCATTTTCTGAAAGTATTGATCTTAAAAATTCAATAGTTGAACCTTTTCCATTGGTACCTCCAACAATAATAACGTTTTTTAATTTCTTTTCAGGGTTACCCAAATCTTTGAGTAACCTTTTAATTCTATCTAATGTAAGTTCTATTCGACCTGGTGGATTAAGCCGATAAAGTTGATTTAGTATGAATTGTGTTTTGTTGTTGTGCATTTGATAAGCTATCTTCTTTATTAATTTGTTTATGAAGAAGGATAGATATCAAATTACTGAATTCTTCTCTATGTTTTTTTCTTGGAATTATACGATCGACAAAACCTTTTTTTAATAGAAGACCTGCAGTTTGAAAATCTGAAGGTAATTGTTCAGAAATTGTTTTTTCTATCACGCGCGGGCCAGCAAACATAATTTTAGTGCTTTCGCTTTCAGCAAATAAGAATACTGACGGTCCATAAACCCAACTAGCTGTAACTCCACCACTAACTGGACTAACTGCCATAATAATAACAGGCAGTTTCTCTTTTTCTAATTCCTGTAAAGCTATGATAGATTGCGGCATCATCATTAATCCAAAAATTGAGTGTTGCATTTTTTGTCCACCAGTTGATGGAAAAGCAATAAGAGATGATCTTGTTCTTACAGCTTCTTTACATGCAAAAACAAAGGCTGCACCTTCTTCAAGACCTACCGAGCCACCTAGAAATTTTTGGTTCAAACAATAAGATACAACTGGTAGAGAATTAATACTTCCTGCCGCTACAACAGCAGCATTATCTTGGTCAAATTTTTTTCTTGCTGCCTTAACTTTATCTGAATACTTCTTAGTATCAGACCATTGCAGAGGATCTGATGATACTTTTGGGGACTTTAATTCTGTATATTCTCCATTATCAAATAGCATTTCAAATCTTTGTCGAGGAAAAATTTGTTGAGGCTCATTGCATTTTGTACAACAATAAAAATTGTTTTTGATATCATTTCTATCTATGACACTTGAACACGAGGGACAGCTTGCCCAAAAATCATCTGGCGCTAGAGACTTCTTTTTAAATAAATTTGAAATCTTAGGCTTTATTTTCTTACTAATATTTTTTATCCAATTCATAATTTAGCTTATTTTTATTTTTAATTCTTTTACCATCTTATTTAATTTCTTAATAGGATTTTGACGTTTTTTCAATGCATCTGAAATCCCTTTGCACAACTCACTTCCAACCACTAAACCATCGCTATTTTTGAGGGATTTAATAGTTTTTCTAGTAATTCCAAAACCAATTACTAATTTTTTTGATGGATTGATTCTTTTTACCTTCTGATATTGTTTTAAAATTTTACTAGAGGAGCTTTTAAGCTTCCCTCCTGTTGTAGATAGCATACTAATTAGATAATTTAGCTCATCAGAGTTCTTGATGATTTCTCTCATCCTCCTTAATGTTGTTGTTGGAGAGATTAACTGTACAAAAGTTATGTTATTTTTTTTACATAATTTTGAAAAATTTTTATTTTCAGGCCATGGCAAGTCAACAATAATACACCCACTCACTTTGCTTCTTTTACATTCACGAATAAAATTTTTTTCGCCAAAATTAAATACTGTTTGATAGTAACCCATTAATATACAGGGTTTTGAGAGTTTGTTTTTTTTATAATTTTTAATGATTCTAAAAATGTCTCTCAACTTAATACCACCCTTTAAAGCTCTATAGGAGCTATTTTGTATTTGTGGACCATCTGCTGTTGCCGCGTTAAAAGGCATACCGTATTCGATAATATCTGCATGCTCGGATATTGAATTTAAAATTTGTGATGACTTCTTTTTATTATAGTCTCCAGCGACTATATAAGTCAAAAGAGCAGGTCTTTTTTCATCTTTACATTTTCTAAAAGCTAAAGATATTTCTCTGTTCATCTAATATAACTTCCCAAATATTTTTTTATTATATCTTTATCTTTTAAACTGTCCCCACAACTATTTATTATGCAAACATGATCATCATTTAATTTTGGTGCCATTTTAATTACTTCTGCAAAGGCATGTGCTGGTTCTAAGCTAGGAGATATGTCTTCTAACTCTGTAACTAGTTTATAGGCCTTAAAAGCTTCTTCATCTGTAGCATATGTGTATCTTGCTCTCTTTGTATCTTTTAAAAAACAGTGGATGGGAGAACAAGACGGATAGTCTAGTCCAGAACTACAACTTTCTGTTTCATCAATTTGCCCCTCAGAATTTTGAACGCAATAGGCTGCGGCGCCATGCAAAATACCTATCTTAGAGTTTTTACTCAAAGGTGCTGCGTGTAATTTGCTTTTGGACGATCCCCCCGCTTCGACACCTATCAGTTCACAATCCTTTTTTTCGTAATCAATAAACTCGCTCCAGAAACCATAAGCACTGGATCCACCACCCACACAATTAATTAGTTTCAGTTTTTTTGGAATTTGTCCAAACTCATCATATAACTGGAATTTTAACTCTCTTGAAATTTGTGCTGTACTCCACCCACATATTTTAATAAAGATGTTCGGACCAACCAGACTACCAATCCCCATATGAGTTTTATCACAATTAGATACCCAATATCTGATACACTCACTTACGGCATCAACTAACGTTTTACTTCCTGAATCTACTGGAACTATTTCAGCTCCATTTCTTCTCATTGCATCACAATTTGGTTTTTGCCTTTCGATATCACGTGTACCCATAAATACTTTACAACCTAAGCCAAATTTTTTAGCAACCATAGAAAACATCTTTCCATTGTAGCCTGCACCTGTATCAGTACATATATATTTTTTGTTTGCTCTTTTACAAAGCATCGCATGAGTAATTGCATTATAAATTTTATGAGCCCCGCCGTTTGCATCTGAAACCATTTTTGCATATATTTGGGCACCACCCAAATGATCTGTAAGGTTTTGTAATTTTAAAAAACGAGTAGGGGTTCCTACATAATCTTTATATAAATCATCTCTCTGTTTGATAAAACTTTTTTCAGACCTACATTTTTCAAATAAATTTGTTAAATCTTCAATAGGTTTCTTCAAAGTTTCAGCTACGTAATTTCCGCCAAATTTTCCACCATAAAATCCATTTCTGTCATGCTGATCAATTAAAGGAATTTTTTTTTTAATTTTCATAACTCTTTACCAAATTCAAAAATTTTTCAATTTTATTGTTATCTTTTATTCCTTTAACACTTTCTAGGCCACTTGATACATCTATTTTATTAGTATTTTGCATAGCAAATTTTAAATTTTTATCGTTAATCCCTCCTGCCAAGAAATAACGAGTAATATCTATATCTTTTAAAATTTTAAAGTTAAAAGTCTGAGTTTTTTCCATTGCTGGCGTATCAATTAATATCTCATCAGCTACTTGGTATTTAGAAATTTCTTGAAGAGATAATTCATTCTTAACCTTAATGGTTTTAATAATTTTAATGTTAAATTTTTTTTTAATATCATTAATTCTTTCGCTTGTTTCATCTCCATGACACTGTAAATATTCGCAAAATTTGAAAATTTGATTTATTTGATCATCAGATGGATTGACCATAACAGCTACTTTATTGGTTTTTATACCCTGTGTTATACCTTTTAATTGATCAAGAGTTATGTTTCTCGGGCTCTTTGGATAATTTAATATAAATCCTAAATATTTAGCACCATTTTTTATAGCAGTATCAACAGAGCTTTTTTCTGAGAGACCACAAATTTTAACAATGCTTTTCATTCCCCTAAATGATTTAAAAGTTTATCAATATTTATTTTTATATTATCGGTAATACTTCTTCCTATAACTATGCCATAAGCTTTGCTATTAACAAAAGCTTTGAGAGGAGTTGATACTCTTTTTTGTTCATTCAATTTATTTCCTGGCAATCTTATGCCGGGCGTGATTGTATTAATTTTTAATTTTTTATAAATTTTAAGGCTTTCGTGACCGCTACAGATAACACCATAACAACCAGCTTTTTTTGCATTTTTAGCTTGAAGAAAGACTAAGTCACTTAATTTTTTTTTAAAGCCTATCTCTATTATTTTTTTTTGATTAAAACTTGTAAGTGTTGTAACTGCTAAAATCTTTTTGTTGCCAGCAAATTTTTTAGCAACTTTTAATGCTTTTATACCTGAAGATGCATGCACTGAAATATACTCAACGTTAGTTAAATCTTTTATTGAAAGCATCGCGTGCTTAATTGTATTTTCAATATCATAAGCTTTGATATCTAAAAAAATTTTAAAATTTTTGATGGATTTAATAAATTCTCGACCCCCTTTAGCAAAAAATATTTGATACCCAATTTTCAAAGCAAATTTATATTTCTTAGAATTAATTTTAGGGATAGATTTAACAATAGATTTGGCTTTTGAAATACTACAATCAAGTGCTATAAAAATAATTTTATGTTTCAATTTTGCTTTTATTAATTCTTTGATTTAAAACTTTAGAGCTTTTCCAATATATTTTCTTTTTTTCACCAACAGATATTTTTTCACCTGTTTTTGGATTTCTCGCAATTTTTGGTTTCATATTTTTTATTCGCCAACAACCGAAATTTCTAAGCTCTATGCTTGATCCGGATGCCAATGAGTTTGTTAAATGTTTAAATATGATATCAATAATACGCTCAATATCTCTTAATGGTATTTTATCGTATTTTAATTGAATTGAATTTATCAAATCTGATTTAACATAGTTTTTGTTATCAACCATACTATTGAATTTTGATTAAAACACAAAAAATTAAATTAACAAGCTAAGATTTCTTTTTTTTTGTATTTTTTTTCTTAAGAGCTGCCCCAAGAACTCCAGCCAGTGACTGGCCACTTGTTGTGCTTCCGTATTTTTTGAGCGCCTCATCCTGTTGTTGCTTTTCGTATTCTTTGATAGATAATTTTACTTTTCTTGTCTGAGGTTGAATCTCTACCACAACTGTATCTATTGTATCTCCTGGTGCAAATCTTGATGGTGAGCAGTCTTTCTTTTCTAAAGCTATATCAGATTTCTTAATTATAGTTTGAAATCTTTCTTCGCCAACGTTAACTTTAATAGCATTTGGTTGAATTTCAACAACTCTAACAGAAACAACATCTCCTGTTTTTTTGTTATCGAAAAATGTGAAGGGATCTTTTTTAAGTGCTCTTATAGATCCATTTACTTTACCATCTTTTATATCAATTATCTTTAGTTTTACTTTATCATTTTTGTTATATTCATCTAAATCTTTTGATGTTTCCAAAAAAGATATTTGCTTGTAATGTACAAATATATCTATTTCAGAGTCGCCTGGGTTTAAAAATAATCCAAAATCTTTTTTATTAACTATACTTGCTTCACATATACTTCCAATCGGATGCTTCTTAACAAACTCATCTAATGGATTAGGCTGGCAATCTTTATAGCTTAAACTTATTTTTCTTTTTTCAACATTTACTTCTTTCAGTTTAACATTTATTTCATCATTAATTTTAAATACAGACTTTGGATTAATATTTTTTTGCATGTGTTTAATTTCACTTGAGTGAATTAAACCAACAATTCCTTCTGAAAGCTCTGCGAAGGCACCCCAATCTGTTAGTTTTACTATTTTTACTTTATACTGTTTTCCAATTTCGTACTTCTCACTGACCGTCTTAAATGGATCTGGGTACATTGAGCGAATACTTAAAGACATTCTTTTTGCTTCTTTATCAATTTCAATTACCTGACATTTGATTGTGTCACCGACATTAAACATATCGTTTAAGTTCGAAATTTTTAACCAACTCACTTCAGAGGAATGGAGAAGACAGTCTAATGACTCTATAGATATAAATAATCCATAACTAGTGATTGCTTTGATACGACCTTCAACAGTGTCATTAACTTTGTATTTCGATATTACCACATCTTTATTTATATTTTTTTGTTCTTCTAAAATCGCCCTTCTGCTTACAATCACATTCATTCTTACAGGGTCGATCTTAATAATAAGAAATTCTAGAGGTTTCCTTAAAAATTCATTCGCATTTTTAACAGGTCTATCAGAAAGTTGAGAAGAAGGGCAAAAAGCAAATATTTTTTCTACCTCGATTACAAATCCTCCCTTGACCGCATTTTGAACTACACCAGATACTTTTTGTTTATTTTCAAATGCTTCTTTAATTTTTTTCCAAGATTTGGCTCTTCGAGCTTTTTCAATACTTAAGATAATATTTCCTGTCCTATCTTCTGTTCGTTCCACGTATACTTCAATTTCATTGTTTATGGCTAAATTTTCTAACTCTGATGAAGGAATTTCTGACTTGTCAATTACTCCACTGCTTTTGGCCCCGGTACAATAAACTGTAATAAATTTATCTTCAATTTTTTCAATTATGCCTTTTACAATTGTATTTTCAACAATACCGGCATTATTAAGATTTTCATTTAAAAGTTTTTCAAACTCGTTGTTTGATTTGTTGTCGTAAATTTTTAGGCTTTGTCGTGATACCATTATGTCTTTTATGATACCTTTTTTATTAATTTAATTATTTTCATAACGGGCGTTGATATATACTTTGTATGATTAGAAATCAAGTGTGCTGACTTTACCTTTACCAAGGGGCTAATTTTCCTCTTAGAATCGACTTTATCACGCGCTTTTACCTCTGCTAAAATATTTTTAAATACTAACTTTTTACTCGGAAATTTATGCTTTAATTCCTTAAATCTTCTTAAAGCCCTAATTTTAATTGGTGCATCGATAAATAATTTTAAATCTGAAAAATTATTTGGTAAAATTTTAGATCCAATATCTCTTCCTGCAACTAAAATAATATCACTTTTACTCTCAAAAATAATTTTTCTTTGTATATCTAGCAAAGCCATTCTTACCTCTTTTATTTTAGCTATTTTTGGTACGAGCATTGACACTTCATTAGAGTGAAGATTTTTACTTAATAAATCTTTTATTTTTATTTTTTTTGATTGTTTCACTAGAAAATTAACATTTATTTTTTTAAATTTTTTTCTTAAATGTAATAGACTTAATCTTCTATAAAGAGTACCACTATCAAAAAAAAATGCTTTCCCTTTGTATTTTTTTTGTAAACTCTTACATATTGATGTCTTACCCGACGATACCTTGCCATCGATAGCAACAATAACTTTATTTGTTTTTGTTTTTAGCTTTCTAATTATTTTTTCAATTTCAGGAAAACTAATATTAACAAAGTTAAAATCGTTAATTATTATTTTTTTTCTAGTTGCTGCAGCCAAAACTAAAAAAGACAAAGCTATTCTATGGTCTTTTTTAGTTTCAATTTCCGGCACATCTACACTATAAAAATTTTTATTTTTCCCGTTTATACTTAATGAATTGGTCTTTAATATACAGTTTACTCCACATTTTTTTAGGTTTTCATACATAGTTTGCAATCTGTTTGACTCTTTTATTTTTAATTCAGATAAATTCGGAAAATAGGAATTTCCTTTCGCAAAGGCCGCCGCTATAAAAAGAATTGGTAACTCATCGATTATGGCAGGAATATCATTTGGAATAATTTTTATAGATTTCAATTTGGAAGACTTAACATTAATATCGGAAACTATTTCACCATAATATTGTTTGGTATTAAAAATTTTAATTTTTGCTCCCATTCTTTTTAATATATTTATGAATTTAATTCTGTGTTTATTACATAAAACATTTTTTATAGTTAAATTACTTTTTTCGGTTAATATAGCCAAAACAATCAAAAAAGCTGCTGATGAAGGATCTGAAGGAATTCTATAATTAGAGATTGGATTAATTTTTTTTTTCCCTTCAACAATTATTTTTTTTAATTTTTTTTGATATTTTACTTTAATTGGATATTTTAAAAATTTAAGTAATTTTTCAGTATGGTCTCTAGAATTATTTGGGGCATTAATTTCTGAAGTACCATAACTATTCATAGCGCAAAAAATAGCAGACGACACAATTTGTGCAGACGGTTTATTTATTTTTACAGTAGATTGTATCGTATCTGAATTCCCTTTAATAATTAAAGGCAAAAAATTATTTTTTCTTGCTTGCAAGTTGCAGTTAAAATTCTCTAGAACTTCCTTAATTCTTAATGGTCTTTGAGACAGAGATTTATCACCATAAAGTTTAGAAATTATTGGACTGGATGCAAGTTGTCCTGCAATAAGCCGAGTGCATGTTCCACTGTTACCCATATTGAGTGAGACAGACTTCAATTTGTCATATCCAAATCCACCACCAAAAATAGTTAAGGAACCTCTAATATTCTGTGTATTAATTTTTAATTTTCTTATTGCATTTAATGCAGTTTTTACGTCTTCTCCTGTCCCTAGGTTTTTTAAATTAGATATGCCATGAGCCCATGCGGATAATAATATTGTTCTGATAGATATTGATTTATCCCCACTTAGTTCTATAGACCCTTCTAAACATATATTATTTAAAGGAAATTTTTTAATTGCCATTTATATTTTCAATTATATAACCCGTGTTTTAAATTAAAAGAAATAATATATTGCAATATGGATCCTAAATTTGGAAAAAAAATCACGTGTGAATGTGGAAAAAAGTGGTACACGCTAAAAAAAACAAATCCAAAATGTTCCTGCGGTAAAACTTTAGAGGATAAATCAATCGAAACAATACCTGTAATTCAGCAACAAAAACCTCAACCTAAAGAACCAATTAAAAAAGAGGAAGATATAGCAAAAATAGATGAGGTAGATAATTCAGAAGATAATATTATTAGTTTAGAAGAACAAGCTGAAATAGAAAACGAAGAAGAAATTAATTAGATATTTTTTGTCCTAAATAATATTTTATTGCTTTTTCATCTTTTTCAATTTGTTTTGTAGTACCGCTGGTTATAATCTGACCTTGCTTCATGATATAAACTTTATCGAGAATATCCTCAATTAAGAAATAATTATGGTCAGTGATTAATATTGATATTCCGGATTTTTTTAATTCTAATATAAATTGCTTGAGGCTATTTACAGATATTAAATCCAAAGCTGCACACGGCTCATCCAAAAGAAGAATCGAAATATTTTTATTGCAAATTCTTTGCAAAATACCGCACTTACGATATTCACCACCAGATAAATTTCTCGCTCTTACGTTTTTCAAATATTCCAAATTAAATTTTGCTAATAATTCATTTGCTTTTTTGTAAATTATATCTTTATCGTTAATATAAAGTTCTAAAATTGCACACAAGTTTTCAAAAGCTGTTAAATTATTTAATAATCCTCTATGTTGTTCAAGCAAGCTGATACCCATTCGACTTCTTTGATAAATTGGAAAATCCTGAATTTTATTGTTATTTAATAAAATATCACCTTTATCAACTGAGTATTTTCCTACAATTAAATTATATAAAGTAGTTTTGCCACATCCGTTGGGTCCAAGAAGACCAACTATTTTACCGGGTTCAATACTTAAACTAACGTTTTTAATTATTGGTTTATCATCTAAAATTTTTGAGACATTTCTTATCTCTAAATTTGATTGAGATGTATTCTTAAAATCAATAACGTTTTCTACTGGTACAAGTTTTTTTTTAACTAAATATTTTTCATTTAGTATAAATTTTTTTTTAACTAAAAATTTTTCTTTTAGTATTAGTTTTTGAACTTTTTTACCAGATGTAACAGCCTTTACCTTAATTTTTTGTTTTTTTTCCATAAACTTTTTTTGTTTTATCTTTCATCGAAAATTTTAAATTTTTCGTTTTTGTATTAAATATCACAGTGTCTGAAATTAAATAGTCTTTATCTTTTTTAACCCTTACATTGCCATATAAAGTTAGTAAGCTCGTCCGTGTTACATACTCTGCGTTATCAGAAGTTATGAATACATCTTTATTTTCTATTTTAACTTTATCGTAATATACAATATTTTGTGATTGACGATTATAAATTGCTTTTCCAGATTTCAGTTCAATTTTAGTTCCATCATTAAGATTTGAATATGAATATACTTTCTTTAAATCTAAAATATGAGGATCTTTTTTATTCTGCACTGCTATTTCAGATTTTATTATTAGCGAATTACCATCGCCTGTTTTCCATACATACTCAGGTTTAACGAAGGTATTTTGATTATCTATTTTTTTTTCACTTTTTTCTTTGTTAGAGCTTTCCTTCTCAACTGATCCAGGGTTAATAGATGGAATATATACATAAACAATTGCGATAACTACAAGACCTATTAGAACTATAAAAGTTTTTGGCATTATATACCTAGAAAAGAGATAATATCATGCATATGTATCAATCCTTTAATTTTTTTATTTTTTTCAACTATCAAAACGGTAATTTTTTTTTGGTTCATGATTTTTAATGCGTCTATTATCAAAGATTTTTCATTAATAGTCATAGGTTGTTTTGACATCATATCTTTGGCGCACTTGTGATAAAAATTTTTGTTCTTTTTCATAAATCTTCTTAGGTCACCATCAGAACAAAAACCAACTATTTTCTTGTTTTTGTTAATCACCAATGCACACCCTAATCTTTTGGAAGAAATTTCCAATATAACTTTGGATATAGAATAGTTTTCCTTAACCATAGGTATATCATTTCCTTTTTTCATAATATCAGTAACTGGAGATAGATTTTTTCCTAAACTCCCACTTGGATGAAAATGACCGAAATTTTCTTTTTTAAACTTTCTTTTATAAGCAACTGTCATTGCAATTGCATCACCCAACGCAACAAGCATGGTACTAGATGATGTAGGGACAAAATTTAAATGTTTATTACCTGCCTCTTTTATTTTTGGCGTAATTAATTTTATATCTGAGGAAGATATTAGTTTGGACTTATTATTAGAACTAATGCCAATAGTTTTGATTTTAAATCTCTTTGCAAATTTTAAAATATTTACCAGCTCAGTGCTATTACCGCTGAATGAAGCAATTAGCAAAATATCATCTTTTTTAATTGATCCAAGAGATCCATGATTTGCATCGGTCACATCAAGTACAAAACTAGAAATCCCAACAGATGAAAAAGTGCTTGATACTTTGTTAAGTATTTTTGCTGACTTTCCTACACCACAGCATATAACTCTACCTTTAATGCTGTTAATTGCATTTATGGTTTTTAAAAATGAATTACCAAGACTTGATGATAATTTTTTTAGAGCATTAATCTCAGTATAAATTGTTTTTTGAGCCTCTTTTATAATATTGTTATTTTTCATCTTATTAATGTGAAAATATATCCTCTTCAAATCCTTTTAAATCTAATTCCACTTGAGTTTCAAGAAAATCAAAACACTTTTTTGCAATTTCAACTCTCTTATCTCTAACCAGCATTTTATCTAATTTCGTTTTTAATTTGTGTAAATTAATAACATCATTTGCAGCGTAATTAAGCTGATCTTTTGATAATTCCTCCGATCCCCAATCTGAGCTTTGTAAAGTTTTGTTTAATGTTATACCCAGTAAATCTTTAGTTAGATCTAGCAAACCATGTTTATCAGTGTAAGTTCTTGTCAGCTTGCTTGCAATTTTAGTACAATAAACATTTCTGGTTTTAGCTTTTAAATATTTTTCAAATATGCCGATTTCAAATCTAATAAAGTGACCTATCTTTTGTATTTTTGAATTTTCTAAAATTTCCTTTAGATTTGGACAATGGTATTTATTTCTGTCAAATTGAATAATATGTACTTCATTATCTCCATTACATAACTGGGCAAGACACAGTTTATCTCGATTTAAATAGTTTAATCCTAAACTTTCTGCATCAATTGCCACACTATCAGAGGTTTTTAATTTCGAATTTTCTGGTAAATCTGATTTATGCAAAATTATTTTCATGTAAAATATTCAATTTCAGATTGTATATAACATGTTGAAAGATTTTAACAGCAAAACAGTTGGTATATTTGGTGCGGGTTTTGTAGGTGAAAACGTGATTAAAAAACTGGCCAAGTCCGGACACAGAATAAAAATTGCCTCGAGAAATCCTTATTTGAAGCAAAACCTTAAGTTATTAGGTGAGATGGGTCAAATTGAATTAATTAAAATAAATATATTCAATGAAAGCCAAGTTAGTAGTTTTTTAAATGAAGTAGATGTCTGTATAAATCTTGTTGGTATCCTTTATGAAAAAAGAGAATACAAGTTTGAAAAACTGCATTTTAAATTTCCAGAATTAATTACTAAAATAATAAAAGATAAAAAAAAAATAAAACAATTTATTCATTTTTCTTCTTTAGGAGTAAAAGACGGTACTGACTCTAAGTATTTACAAACTAAATTTCGTGCAGAGAAACATATAAAAAATAGTTTACAAAACTACGTTATAATTAAGCCGTCAGTAGTCTTTGGTCCAGATGACAAATTCTTTAACACATTCGCCAAGCTTGCGAGAATTTTTCCTGTATTACCAATAGTTGGATGTGAAGTTAAATTCCAACCATGTTACGTAGGAGATATAGGTGACGCAATTAATTATATTGTAGAGACTGAAACACTAGCTAAGACTTACGAATTAGCCGGACCTAAAAGATATAAATTGTATGAATTAATAAAATTAATGTTGAAAGAAATCAGAAGAAAAAATGTTATCATTCCACTACCATTTGGTATCGGTAAGTTTCAAGCTTTCTTTATGCAGCTCGCGCCAAAACCCATCTTAACAATCGATCAAATCAAAATATTAGAGTCTGGAGATAATATAATAACCGGTGAAAATAATACTTTCTCGGATTTAAGTATTTTACCACGTTCTGTGGAGAGTATTGTACCTACATATTTAAAATATCACCGTCCTGCTGGTCAATTTACTAAATAAAAAAAATTGCCAGATAAATACCTAAAATAATTCTAATAATCACAAAGATATTTAATGAAAATTTTTGTAAAAAATTTAGGAAATATTTAATTGTATAAAATGAGACTATGAAAGAAACTATAAAAGCTACTATTAATAAATAATAATCGTCCTTAAAATAATCAATTTTAGTATCTGATAAATTTAAAATATTAGCCCCAAAAATTGTTGGTATTGAGATTAAAAAAGAAAATTTTGCAGCATCTACTCTTGAGTATCCTAAATATCTTGCAGCTGAAATTGTTACACCAGACCTAGAAGAACCTGGGATCAGTGCGGCTACCTGGGCCAAACCTATCACCATTGCATGCTGGTAGGATATATTTTTATTAAATTTTTTTTTTACTTTTTTTTGATCGCATAAAAATAAAATTACTGCAAAGATTAAAGTTGCAGATATAACCGTGTTGGTGTTTTGTAAAATATAAATAAAACCTGATAACTTCAAAATAGCCCCTATTAGTATAATAGGCACGGTAGCAACAAATATATTCAATAGTAATTTTCTGTTATTAAAAATTTTTGTTAATTCTTTTGAAAAGAAAAATAAAACTGCAATTAAAGATCCAAAATGAACTGTAATATTTAAATTCAAATTAAAAATTTTATTATTCATGTTTAAAATTTCCTCTAAAACAATAAGTAACCCGCTTGACGATATTGGCACCCATTCCATTACGCCTTGAATGATAGAAATTGAGAGAACTTTTAAAAAAATGAAATCCATTGATCCTGTTTATATTGGTATTTGGTCACCCTACTATCAAATTAAATTCAAATTATATTTCTTACCTATTTTCTCAATTATTTATGACATTTTTGCATATCTGATATTTTTTCCACTAATATAGGACATAAATTATTACCTAATTTAATCAATATTTTTGATATTTTTATACAAAAAGTATAAAAATTCACTACTTTAAAGAAATAATATTATGTCAAACAAAATGTTAAAATTTACCGACCTCTCTAAAGAAACACCTTTTAAAGAGGATAGCAAAACTAGGATTTCAAATTTTAATGAAATCTACAAAGAATTTATTAATGATAAAGCCAAGTCCCAGGCTAGCAGGTGTAGTCAATGTGGTACCCCATTTTGTCAAGTTCATTGTCCTCTCCACAACAATATACCAGATTGGTTAAAGATGACTGCAGAAGGTAGATTAGAAGAGGCTTATAATTTATCTGCATCAACAAATAATATGCCGGAAGTCTGCGGAAGTATTTGTCCCCAAGATAGATTGTGCGAGGGCAACTGTGTAATTGAGCAATCTGGCCATGGAACAGTTACAATAGGTGCAGTAGAAAAGTTTTTAACAAATAATGCTTGGGAAAACAATTGGGTTAAGCCAGTCAAACCTACCAGTGAATTAAAAGAAACTATTGGAATTATAGGCGCAGGACCAGCTGGTTTAGCAGCGGCTGAACAATTAAGAAAAAAAGGATATCAAATAACTGTTTATGATCGGTATGACAGATCGGGAGGATTATTAATTTATGGAATACCTAACTTTAAATTAGAAAAAGATATAGTTCTAAGAAGAATAAAATATTTAGAGGATAGTAAAATTAAAATTATAAATAATTTTGAGGTAGGAAAAAATGCTACTTTAAAAGAATTAAAAGAAAAACACGATGCAATATTAATCGCAACTGGAGTCTACAAATCAAGAGAAATAGAAATACCAGGATCAAATTTAAAAAATATTTATCCTGCAATGGAATTTTTAACAGCTTCAAATAAAAAAGGGTTAGGTGATAAAGTTGAAAATTTTGATAATGGAAACTTAAATTGCGAAGGAAAAAACGTTGTAGTGATTGGAGGTGGTGATACTGCTATGGATTGTGTTAGAACCGCAATACGCCAAAAAGCCAAAAAAGTGTCATGTTTATACAGAAGAGATAAAGAAAATATGCCTGGATCTGCAAGAGAAGTTACAAATGCGGAAGAAGAAGGAATAGAATTTGTTTGGTTATCTAGCCCTAAACTTTTTAAAGGGACCGAAAAAGTTGAAGAAGTTTTAATCAACAAAATGAGATTAGGTGATCCAGACGCTTCAGGCAGAAGATCACCCGAAGTAATAGAAGGTAAAGAAGAAACAATAAAAGCAGACATTGTAATAAAAGCTCTAGGTTTTGATGCAGAAAATATTCCAAAATTATTCGAAGAACCTGGTTTAGAAATAACGAAGTGGGGAACGATAAAAACTGATCTTAAAACTTTAAAAACAAATATAAAAGGTGTCTTTGCTGCTGGTGACATTGTCAGAGGTGCCTCTCTAGTGGTTTGGGCTATTAGAGACGGTCGCGATGCAGCTGAAGGTATCTCAAATTACCTGGAAAGTAAAAAAAATAAAACTATTGCTGCATGACAAATTTATATAAAAAAAACAAATTAAAATTACAAAATAGTTTTGTAAATATAAATGACCACGATGCATGTGGGGTAGGATTTATTGCTTCCATGAATGGAAAAAAAAGAAGAGACGTCGTTACCAATGGTATAGACGCGTTAAAAGCGGTTTGGCACAGAGGAGCTGTAGATGCCGATGGAAGGACAGGTGATGGAGCCGGTTTGCATATTGAATTTAACGAAGAATTTTTCAAGGAAGAAATTAAAGAGACTGGGCATGAACTTCTTAGTTCACAAACATTATGTGTTGGAATGATCTTTCTACCAAGAAGCAATTATGCAAATCAAGAGAGATGCAGATCAATTGTGGAACAAGAGCTTCTAGATAATAATTTCTATATATTTGGTTGGAGACAAGTACCTGTTAATGCCAAAGTTCTAGGTCAAAAAGCAAATGATACAAGACCCGAAATCGAACAAATAATATTTGCATATGATCAAAAAATAGATCGTTTAGATCTTGAAACTAAATTATTTGTCGTAAGGAAAAAAATTGAAAAAAAAGCAATTATTGAACAATTAAACGACTTTTATATTTGCTCGTTAAGTTCTCAATCAATTATTTATAAAGGTATGTTTTTGGCAGAAAACATATCTGATTTTTATCCAGATCTATGCGATGAACGCTTTATCTCAAGGTTTGCAATATTTCACCAAAGATTTTCAACCAATACTTTCCCATCTTGGGAACTGGCTCAACCATTCAGAGTCTTAGCTCATAATGGTGAAATTAATACTTTAAAAGGAAATGTTAATTGGATGAAAACACACGAGTCTGGTTTTAATACAGAAAAGATTAGTAATATTGATGATATTAAACCAATAATTAAATCAAACAATTCTGATACCGCTTCTTTAGATGCAACATTCGAATTATTAGTAAGATCTGGACGTACTTTGCCTATTGCTAAGATGATGGTGATACCAGAAGCTTGGTCCAAAAAAAGTAAAATTATTCCAAAATCACATAGGGATATGTATAATTATTTAAATTCAGTAATTGAGCCTTGGGATGGACCAGCTGCTGTAGCAGCCTATGACGGAAAATGGGTAATTGCCGCCTCTGATAGAAATGGATTGAGACCATTAAGATATACAATAACAAAAGACAAAATGCTCTTTGCAGGATCTGAGACGGGGATGGTGCATATTGATGAAGAAAACATTCTCTTCAGAGGAAGAGTTGGACCCGGCCAAATGATATCTCTAGATTTAGAGAAAGGGCAATATTTTGATGATTTAAAAATTAAAGATAAACTTTCTAATAACAAGATTTATAAAAAGTTCGCATTAAATCATATAGATTTAGACAAATACTTTAAACAATTAAAAGAAAATTTTATTTACCAAGGAGATGAGTTACGTCAAAGGCAATATTTAGCTGGCTTAAGCATTGAAGACCTCGAAATTATTTTACATCCAATGGTAGAGGATCAAAAAGAGGCAGTAGGATCAATGGGCGATGATACTCCAATAGCTGTTTTATCGAGCTGCTATAGACCTCTATCGAACTTTTTCAGACAAAACTTTAGCCAGGTAACAAATCCACCAATTGACTCACTAAGAGAAAATAGAGTTATGTCATTAAATACGAGGTTTGGTAATTTAGAAAATATATTAAACGATAAATTAACCGAGCAAAAAAGTTATTTATTAAGTAGTCCAGTTTTATCCAATTCACAATTTAAAAAAATATTTGAAATATTTAAGAACGAAACTAAAATTATCGATTGCACTTATTTAGTCAACAATAACAATATAAATTTAAAGTCTGAACTTGATAGAATTAGATTAGAGTCTGAAACATCTGTCAGAGAGGGTTATAAACATATAGTTTTGTCTGACGAAGGGGTTTCAAAGAAGAATATTTCTATCCCATTAATATTAGCTACCGGCGCTGTGCAATCACATTTGACAAATTTAGGTTTAAGAAAATTTGTATCTTTAAATATTAAATCGTCAGAATGTCTTGATACACACTATTTTGCAGTTTTAATAGGAGCTGGAGCAACTACAGTTAACCCTTATTTAGCAATAGACAGTATACATCAAAGATTTAGCAAAGGACTTTTCGGCAAAATGACTTTTGACGAATGTGTGAAAAGATATTTAAAAGCCGTTAACGATGGACTCTTAAAAATTATGTCCAAAATGGGAATATCAGTCATTAGCTCTTACAGAGGTGGTCTAAATTTTCAGTCCTTAGGATTGAGTAGAGCCCTTGTTGCAGAATATTTTCCAGGTCTTGAGTCAAGAATTTCTGGTATCGGTATAAACGGGATAGAACAAATGATGATTAAACAACACCAGAAGAGTTTTAGAGAAAATGTTATATCTCTTCCTATAGGTGGTATTTATAAGTATAGAAAAGAGGGTGAAACACATGGTTACCAAGCCAAAACAATACATATGTTGCAACATGCAGTGACAAATAATTCTTATAGTGCGTATAAGAAATACGCCGAAGAGATCCAAAAGTTTCCTCCTATACATCTTAGAGATTTGCTTGATTTCAAAGTGAAAAATAAGCCAATATCTTTAGACCAAGTCGAATCTATTACAGAAATAAGAAAAAGGTTTGGATCAGGTAGTATGTCAATGGGTGCGCTGTCCAAGGAGGCCCACGAAAGTTTAGCAATTGCAATGAACAGAATTGGTGGAGCATCTTGTAGTGGAGAAGGCGGAGAAGATGAAAAGAGATATAAAACTATGAGTAACGGAGATAGCGCAAACTCTAGGGTAAAACAAGTTGCATCAGGTCGATTTGGTGTAACTGCTAAGTATTTAAATAATTGTAATGAAATTGAAATTAAAATAGCTCAGGGAGCAAAGCCTGGTGAAGGAGGGCAATTGCCTGGTTTTAAAGTATCTAAATACATATCAAAACTAAGGCATTCAACACCAGGGGTTACATTGGTATCACCACCACCTCATCATGATATTTATTCGATAGAAGATTTAGCCCAATTAATTTACGATTTAAAACAAATTAATCCTGTTGCACGTGTAGGTGTAAAATTAGTCGCCTCTAATGGAGTAGGCACAATAGCTGCCGGAGTAGCAAAAGCAAAGGCAGATATCATTTTAATAAGTGGACACAATGGAGGTTCGGGCGCAACTCCTCAGACAAGTGTAAAATATGTAGGATTACCATGGGAAATGGGATTGACCGAGACAAATCAAATTTTGACATTAAATGGATTAAGACACAACGTTGTGCTTAGAACTGATGGGGGAATAAAAACTGGTAGAGATGTTGTAATGGCTGCAATGATGGGAGCTGATGAATTTGGTATAGCAACAACGAGCTTGATAGCTATGGGTTGTATTATGGTTAGACAGTGTCATTCTGATACTTGTCCCGTGGGAATTTGTACACAAAAAGAGTCTCTAAGAGCAAAATTTACTGGTACTCCAGATAAAGTCGTAAATTTATTTACTTTTATAGCTGAAGAAGTAAGAGAAATATTAGCAAGCTTAGGTTTCAAAAGTTTGAATGATGTAATTGGAAGAACAGATTTATTAGCACAGGTATCTAAAGGTTCAGCGAATTTAGACGACTTAGATTTTAATCCATTATTGGTTCAAGCTGATCCTGGCGATAACCCAAGATACTGTAAAGAAAAAATTCGAAATCAGGTGCCACCTACACTAGATGAAAAAATTATTAAAGATACGAGAAACTTAATTGATAAGGGTCAAAAGATCGAGATTAGTTATAACATTAAAAATACCGACAGAACTGTAGGCGCAAGATTGTCATCACTCTTAGTCAGGGAATATAGCGATAAACAGCTATTAGAGGATCAAATAAACATAACTTTAAGAGGATCAGCCGGTCAGTCATTAGGTGCTTTTACCATTCCAGGCGTTAAGATTAATGTAATAGGTGATTGCAATGATTATGTTGGTAAAGGTTTATCTGGCGGAACTTTAGTTATAAGACCATCCAAATTATCAAATCTACAAACATCAACAAATACTATTTTAGGTAATACAGTACTTTACGGAGCTACATCAGGTAAACTTTTCGCAGCGGGCCAAGCAGGCGAAAGATTTGCAGTAAGAAATTCTGGAGCGATAGCAGTCACCGAGGGAGTTGGAACAAATGCATGTGAATATATGACAGGAGGTACAGTCGTAATTTTAGGCGAGGTTGGCGATAATTTTGCAGCTGGTATGACTGGAGGTATGGCTTTTGTTTTTGATATAGATAATAAAATACAAGACATTATTAATCCTAAATCAGTTATTTGGAACAAAGTCGAGGTACCCTATTGGGAAAAATATTTAAAAAAATTGGTTAATGAGCACCAAAAAAATACACAATCTGTATTTACAAAAAAGATAATTGATAACTGGGAAGAAAATATTAAACACTTTGTTCAAATTTGCCCAATAGAAATGCTAGATAAAATAGATCATCCTGTTTCAATTACTAAGGATGAAAAAAAGGTTGGTTAAAAAAGTTGCGAATACTTTTTTTTGGACTAGGTCAAACTGCAAAAAATCTTATCTTAGAATTACAAAATAAAAAAAAAACTCACATATCACTTGTTAGTAGATCAAATCATATTAATATTAAAAACTTCTACGAATTAAAAGATATTCCTTTTGATAAAAAAATCGCATCTGAGGTGAGTAAAGCAACTCATATATTAATATCGTTACCTCCACCTTATGAAAATTTTATATGCGAAAACTTAAAGGATCAAATTAATAGATCTAAGGAGTTAAAATGGCTTGGCTATTTATCATCCACCAGTGTTTACGGTAATCATAACGGACAATGGGTAGATGAAAACTCAAAAGCAAATCCAAAGACAACTGCTGGAATAAATAGACTAAATGCAGAAATGAAAATAAAAGAATTAAATAAAAACAGAATCTTTAGATTATCAGGAATTTATTCAGATCATCAGAATGTTTTTACGAGAATTAAAAGTAAGCAAATTAAAATTGTAAAAAACCAAAATAATTATTTTTCTAGGATACATTTAGATGATATAACCCAAACTTTGCTAAATTCTTTTGAGAAATCTGAAGAAAATAATATTTACAATGTTTCTGACGACCTTCCATGTCCCTATAAAGAAATTGTTAAATATGCCTGCAAATTACTAAAGATCGATTTTAACTTTCCCGAGATTAATATAGATAAAATAGAGAGTTCTTTTTTATCAGATTTTTATAAAGATAATAAAAGAGTCAAAAATGCAAAAATAAAAAAAATTTTAAATGTACAGCTTAAGTACCCTACGTATAAAGAAGGACTAAAATCAATATTAAAAAAAACTTAAAATTACTTTTGATATTCTGTTTAAATCCTTTAATTTAGATAAGGAATGATCTCCTTCATGCTGAACTAATATTTCTTTATTCTTAGTTTTCAAAATACTATAAATGTCTAGTGTGTCCTTTAAGGTGACGATATTGTCTCTTCTCCCAATAAAAAGTTTTACGGGAAAATTAGTCTTAATTTTTTTATTAATAAGCAAACATTTATTACTATTCGTTATAAGCTTTAATGAAATAGGATAGCTACCTCCATAATTATTTTTTAAATAATGAATTTTTCCTTTTTTTAATTTCTTTTTAATTTTATGTGAAAATTTGTTCCACATTTTATATTTAGTAAAATCTATTACCGCAGCAATGCCAATGAAGCCAATGACATTTTTTAATTTTTTAAGTAATTGTAAACCAATCCAACCACCCATTGACGAACCAATTAATAAAATTTTTTTGTTCTTAATTTTATTACTAATAATTTCATTTGCCTGAATTGACCAATCATTTACACCATAGTCTATAAATTTACCTGAGGATTTGCCATGACCGAGTAAATCGAAAGTTAAAAAGTTTATTTGTTTTTTTTTACAAAATTTACTCAAAAATTTTACTTTTTTACCTTGAATATCAGACATCATTCCGTGGAGAAAAATGATTACTATTTTTGATTTAGATTTGTTAAAAATATACCTAATTTTTTCACCATGCCGTGTATTGTAAAAAGAGTACTTAATTCTTGTCATAAAATTATATAATAATATATGATTACACATAATTGATGATAAAAAAAATTAATTTACTTCAAATCATTCCAAGAATGGATGTGGGTGGCGCTGAAACAGGTTGCATGCATGTTGCTGAATACCTTGAGAAATCAAGTCATAAATCATCAATATTAACCTCTGGTGGAAATTTACTTAACTTAATCGATAAAAATAAAGTTAATATTTTTAGGTGGCCCATTTCTAAAAATTTTTTTTTAATACTAATAAATATTTTTGTAATATTATTTATTATTTTAATTAAAAAAATTAATATTTGTCATGTTAGAAGCCGAGGTCCTGCTTGGTCATCTTACTTCGCGTGTAAAATCGCTAATGTTCCATTGGTTTCTACTTTTCATGGAACTTACAATTTTAAGTCTAAAATTAAAAAATTTTACAATTCCATTATGCTTAAATGTGACACTGTAATCGCTGGATCTGATTATATATTAAATCATATTTATACAAATTACAAAACAGATAAAAAAATTTTTGTAATCAAAAGAGGAATTGATACAGACTATTTCTCAGTCAAAAATGTTTCAGATGCCGAAGAACAAAAACTTAGAAATTACTTAGATGTTCCACATGATAAGTTCTTATTGTTATTACCTGGTAGATTAACTTATTGGAAAGGACAAAAATTATTTATTGAAGCAATAAATTTGTTAAAATCTCAAAATAAATTTAACGATTGTTTTGCATTAATTGTTGGTAGTGATCAGGGAAGAAAAAAATACAAAAATGAACTAATAGATTTGGTAAATAAATATAATTTAAACAATTTTGTAAAAATCGCACATGGTATAAATAAAATTCCAGTGGCATACTCAATATCAAATTTAGTTATCTCTTCATCAATAGAACCTGAGGCATTTGGAAGAGTCAGTGTTGAAGCTCAGTCAATGGAAAAGCCAATTTTAGCTAGTAATATTGGTGGTTCAACAGAAACAATTATACCTGAAAAAACTGGTTGGTTATTTAAAAGTGAAAGCCCTTCAGAGTTAGCTAATTCTATTGAAATGATCAAGAAAATGGATAAAAAAATTTTAGACTCAGTTGGTAGACAAGGGAGAAAGAACGTATTAGACAATTATTCAAAAGACACTATGTGCTCTAAAACACTAGAAATTTATGAGTCATTAGTTTAAAAGTTAATATGCCTCTGATTACTTTAAATGACGGGAAGCAAATAAAATATGAAAAACCTGTTACTGGAGATAAAATAGCTAAGGATATTAGCCTTTCACTTTTTAAAAAATCTTTAGCCATTAAAGTAAATGAAGAATTAAAGGATTTAGGTAGTACAATAAGCAGAGATTCTAAAATACAGATAATCACAATTGATGATAAAGATGCCATAGAGCTATTGAGACATGACTCGGCCCACACAATGGCAATGGCAGTTCAAGAACTTTTTCCTGGTACCCAAGTTACAATTGGCCCAGTAATAGAAAATGGTTTTTATTATGATTTTGCAAGAGATGAACCTTTTACTGAAGATGATTTAATAAAAATAGAAAATAAAATGAAGGAGATTGTTGAAAAAGATCCAACCACACGACGTGAGGTTTGGGAAAGACAAAAAGCAATTAAACACTTTAAAGATATTGGTGAGCATTTCAAGGCAGAAATTATTGAAAGTATTCCGCAAAGCGAAGAAATATCAATATATTTTCACGGTGACTGGCATGACTTATGTCGAGGACCTCATTTACCTAGTTTAGGAAAAATCGGAAAAGCTTTTAAATTAATGAAAGTTGCGGGTGCTTACTGGAGAGGTGACTCTAATAATCAAATGCTACAAAGAATATATGGTACATGCTGGAAAAATAAAAAAGATCTAGACTTGTACTTAGAGAGATTAGAAGAAGCAGAAAAAAGAGATCATAGAAAAATTGGCAAAACTATGGATTTGTTTCATTTTCAAGAGGAAAGTCCGGGAGCCGTATTTTGGCATAAAAAAGGTTGGAATTTATTTCAGTCTTTAATTTCTTTCATACGGAATACACAGCTAAAGGCTGGATATCAGGAAGTGAATACACCAGAAATTTTAGATAGATCACTCTGGGAAAAATCAGGTCATTGGGAAAAATTTAAAGATTACATGTATACAACAGAAACGCCTGATGAGAGAACGTTTGCTATTAAACCAATGAATTGTCCGGGTCATTGCCAAATTTATAATCAAGGTTTAAAGAGTTATAAAGACTTACCGATTAAAATCTCTGAATTTGGAAAAGTTCATAGATACGAACCTTCAGGTTCATTACATGGATTAATGAGAGTTCGAGGATTTACTCAAGATGATGCACATATTTTTTGCACAGAAGATCAGGTTACAGAAGAGTCGGTAAAAGTAACTAAACTAATATTAGATATTTATAAGGCCTTCGGATTTAATGATGTTATTCTTAAATATGCAGACAGACCCAAAATAAGAGTAGGGGACGATAATGTTTGGGATAAATCTGAAAAAGCTTTATTAGAGGCTATCAAAGCATCAGGTATAAAATATGAAATTAATAAAGGAGAAGGAGCATTTTACGGACCTAAAATTGAATTCGTGTTGAGAGATGCAATTGGGAGAGATTGGCAATGTGGAACTTTACAAATTGATTTAAATTTACCTAATAGATTGAATTCGACATATATTGATACTAATGGAGAGAAAAAAATTCCAGTAATGTTACACAGAGCAATGTTAGGATCTATCGAACGTTTTGTTGGAATACTCATAGAGCACTATTCTGGAAAGCTGCCATTATGGTTATCTCCTATTCAAGTTGGTGTATTGACTATATCAAGTGAGCAAAATGATTATGGAAAAGAAATTATTAAGTTACTTGCAAAAAATCAAATAAGATCTATTATTGATGATAGAAATGAAAAAATTAATTACAAAATACGAGAACATTCTCTATCTAAATTACCTATCCTATTAATTTGTGGTGCAAAAGAAGCTAAAGATAAAACTGTTACTATCAGAAGACTTGGAAGCGAAAAGCAAGAAATCATGAAGCTTACAAAAATTGCAGACATCCTATCAAAAGAAATTCAGATGCCATCAGTAGTTTCAAAATAAATATTAAATGAGAAATCCAAGAGTCAATCACAAAATAAGATCAAATGAGGTTCAATTAATTACTCACGAGGGAGAAAATATAGGAATAGTTCCTATTGGTGAGGCGATAAATAGGGCACAGGAGGTTGGTTTAGATCTTATTGAAATAGCTCCTAACGTAAAACCACCAGTTTGTAAAATCATAGATTATGGAAAATATAAATATGAACTTCAAAAAAAAGCCAGTAATGCAAAAAAAAAGCAAAAAGTAATTAACCTAAAAGAAATAAAACTTCGGCCTAATACTGATAAACATGATTATAATTTTAAAATTAAAGCGGCCGATAAATTTTTAGTAAAAGGGGACAAGGTCAAGTTTACCATTAGATTTAAAGGAAGAGAGATGGAGTATATGGAAGCTGCTAATAATTTAACGAAGAGAATTATTGAAGATACTAAAAAAGTTGGAAAAGTTGAGCAACCCTCGAAATTAGAGGGAAGACAAATGACTTTGATTATTCAACCTATATAAATTAAGTCGATTTTTATTGTTATTAGCTTTTTTTTTAGTATAACCCAGTATCCATGAGTAAATTGAAAACAAAAAGTTCTGCAAAAAAACGGTTTAAGATTACAGCAAAAGGTAAAGTAAAAATGCCTCAAGCTGGGAAAAGACATGGCATGATAAAAAGAACAAATTCACAAATAAGAAAACAACGTGGCACAACAGTTATGTCAAAACAAGATGCTAGAATTGTAAAATCTTACATGCCGTATAGTTTAAGAGGATAATTTATGGCAAGGGTAAAAAGAGGAAAAACAAGTAATAAAAAACATAAAAAAATTCTTAAAGCCGCTAAGGGTTACATAGGAAGAAGAAAAAACACTATCCGTGTAGCTAAACAATCGGTAGAAAGATCACTTCAATATTCTTACAGAGATAGAAGAAGGAAAAAAAGAAATTTTAGATCTCTATGGATACAGAGAATCAACGCTGGGGTTAGAGCAGAAGGACTAACTTACTCACGATTTATTAACGGTTTAGTTAAATCAAAGATGAAAATTGATAGAAAAGTGTTAGCAGATATAGCTTACAATAATCCAGAAACCTTTAAATCCATCGTAAAAAAGGTACAATCTCATTTAAATTAATTAAATTTAAATGATTGATTTAGCTCAATTAAAAGACCAAATTACAAACAAGTTATCAGGTATCACCAGCCTAATTGATCTTGAGGAAACAAAAAGTTATTTTTTAGGAAAAAAAGGACTTATAACAGTTGCATTCAAAAATTTGGGTAGTGTTGAAGCATCTGAACGAAAGCTACAGGCGTCAGAATTAAATATTATAAAAAATGATTTAATAGATAGATTAAATAATCTACAAAATGAATACGAAACTAAGAAAATAAATAGTAATTTAAATTCGGAAAAATTAGATATAACATTACCCTCAAAAAAAATTATTAAGGGTAAAATTCATCCAGTCTCTCAAGTGATAGATGAGTTAACATCTATTTTTTCTGAAATAGGTTTTTCGGTTGCAGAAGGTCCTGACATAGAAAATGAATATAATAATTTTACCGCATTAAATACACCCGAACATCATCCAGCGAGAGATATGCATGATACATTTTATCTTGATAAAAATAAAAAAACTTTATTAAGAACTCATACTTCACCTGTACAAATTCGAACAATGCTTAAAAATAAACCACCGATTAAAATCATTGTCCCAGGAAGAACATATCGTTGTGATAGTGACATGACCCACACACCAATGTTTCACCAACTTGAAGGTTTATATGTTGATAAAAATATAAATATGGGTGATCTGAAAGGTTGTTTAGAATATTTTTTAAAAAAATTTTTTGAAGACAATAAATTAAAAATGAGACTAAGACCTAGTCACTTTCCATTTACAGAACCAAGTGCAGAGGTAGATATAAGTTATAAAATAGAAAATGAAAAAATAGTAGTTGGTGAGGGAGACAAATGGCTAGAAGTATTAGGATGCGGTATGGTACATCCTAATGTTCTTAAAAATGTAAAAATAGATTCGAGTAAATTCCAAGGATATGCTTTTGGTGTAGGTATTGATAGGCTTGCAATGTTAAAGTATGGAATTACAGACCTTAGATCATTTTTTGAAGGAGACATTAGATGGCTTGATCACTATGGCTTCGACTCTAATGATGTTCCGACAAATTATAGAGGATTAAGTAAATGAAATTTACACAATCTTGGCTCGCACGTCATTCAAAAATTAAATCAACATCTAATCACATATCAGAAGTTTTAACAAATATTGGACTCGAAGTAGAAGGCATAACAAAGCCTAATAAGAATTTAAATCTTTTTAAAGTTGCGCAAATTTTAAATGTTTCAAAACATCCAAATGCAGATAAGCTTAAAATTTGCGAGGTTAATGTAGGACGCGAGACAGTTAAAGTTGTGTGTGGGGCAAGTAATGCTAGAAAAAGTTTAATTACTGTATTTGCGCCGCCTGGTGCAATTATTCCAAAAAATAATATGAAGCTTGAGGTAGCTAAAATTCGTGGAGTAGAATCTTTTGGAATGCTTTGTTCAGAAAGTGAATTGAATATATCAAATGAGTCAACAGGCATAATAGAATTAAAAAAGCATAAGGTTGGGGCAAATTTTTTTCAAAATGAAGAAGATGTTTTTGATGTTGCTATTACACCAAATAGATCTGATTGTTTAGGTGTAAAGGGTATCGCAAGAGATTTGTATGCCTCTGGGTTAGGTAAATTAATAGATAATTCAAAAATTTCATTTAAATCAAAATTAAACAGAAAAATAAAAGTCAGTATTCAAAAAAATTCAGGATGCTCGCAGTTTGGTAGTTTAATAATTAAAGGTATAAAAAATTGCGAAAGTCCGAAATGGCTCAAAAGCCATTTATCCTCTATCGGATTAAAACCAATATCAGCCGTAGTAGATATTACTAACTTTATTATGATTGATCTTAATAGACCTATGCATGCATATGATCTTAATAAAATAGATGAAGAAATAATTGTAAGAAAAAGTAAAAGTAACGAAAGATTTTTAGCACTTGATGATAAAGAATATAACTTACCAACGAATTCATGTGTAATAGCTGATAAGAATAGTGTGCTAGGACTTGGTGGAATTATTGGAGGAAAAACAAGCTCTATTTCAAATAATACATGTGATATTGTATTAGAGGCCGCAGCATTTGATCCGATAAGTATTTCAAGTACATCAAAAAAGCTGTCATTAATTACTGATGCCAAATATAGGTTTGAAAGAGGCGTTGACCCAAATTCAATAGAAGAGGGGTTAAAAATTGCAGCTAAACTGATCACAGAAATATGTGGAGGTCAAACTGGGAAAATTTCCATAGTAGGAAAGAAACCACTTCAAAATAACAAAATAAAATATGATGTAAAATTTTTTGGTAAGAAAATTGGGTTTGATGTTTCAATCAATAAACAATCTGAAATATTAAAAAAATTAGGTTTCGATATTAAAAAAAACGGTAAATATTTAAATTTAACAGTGCCGTCTTGGAGACCAGATATTTCAAAACCTGAGTGTATAACCGAAGAAATATTGAGAATTATTGGGTTAGATAAAATTCCGTCAAGTCCGCCAGATACAAAAAAGATTAAGGATTCATTAAATTATCATCAAAAACTATTTCATTTACTACAAAGATCCTTTGCAAGCAGGGGATACAAAGAAACTATCTCATGGACATTCACCAACAGTAAGTATGACGTACATTTTTCAGACGTGATTAAAAAAATTCAAAATCCAATATCATCTGATTTGGATTGTCTTAGATCATCGAATTATGTAAATTTGTTAACACAGCTAAAAAATAATATAGACAGATCCTATACAAATATACCAATGTTTGAAATTGGCCCGTACTTCGAAAAAGATTTAAATCAAAAGATTGCAGCCTCCGGAGTATACTCTGGGAATAAAAATTATTCTACTTGGATTGAACCTAATAAACCAATTAGTATTTATGATATTAAAGAAGACCTGCTTTATATTTTGTCTGATGCCGGCATTGATATAGACAATTTATTTATAAAAAGATCTCAAAAGAAATATTATCATCCTGGAAAATCTGGCGAGATATTTACAAATGAGACATCTAAAGAATGTATTGCATCATTTGGCGAATTACATCCTATGATAACTAAACATTTTGATATAGAGAAATATAAACCTTGTGGATTTGAGATATACTTAGATAGTATTAAAGAGCCCAATTTACCTCAAAGAATTATTAAAAATAAATTCGAAAAATCTAATCTACAAATAGTTGAAAGAGATTTTGCTTTAATTTTTAATAAGGATATCACAGCCCAAGAAATTAAGAAAACTATCAAAAATACTAACCCAATATTAATAAAATCGATAGATTTTTTTGATTTATATGAAGGAGATAAAATTGACCAAAATCAAAAATCTATTGCTATAAAAGTAATTTTTGAACCAAAAAAGGAGACTTTCAAGGATAAAGAAATTGAAATTTTTTGTAAAAACATAATATCCTCGTTAGAAACATTAGGCGGATCACTGAGATCTTAATGTCAGATATAAAACTTATTAGAAATTTTTCAATTATCGCACACATTGATCATGGCAAATCAACTTTGGCAGATCGTATAATTCAATTATGTGGAGGTCTATCAGACAGAGAGATGAAAGATCAAGTTTTGGACTCTATGGAAATAGAGAGGGAGAGAGGTATTACAATTAAAGCTCAGACCGTTAGGTTAAAATATAAATTAAATAATAAAAATTATATTTTAAATATTATAGATACCCCTGGGCATGTAGATTTTAGTTACGAAGTAAATAGGTCATTAGCTGCATGTGAGGGTTCAATACTTGTTGTTGATAGTACGCAAGGGGTTGAAGCCCAAACTTTAGCAAATGTTTATCAGTCTATAGAAAATAATCACGAAATAATTATTGTTTTGAATAAATCTGATCTTCCTGCATCTGAACCCGATAGAGTAAAAAAGCAAATTGAGGACGTTATTGGTATAAATACTAATGAGTCTATCTTAGCATCTGGTAAAACAGGAGAGGGTGTTGATAAAATTTTATCTACTATAATTAATAAACTTCCATCTCCTTCAGGAATTTTAGAAAATAAATTATCAGCTTTATTAGTTGATAGTTGGTATGATAGTTACCTTGGTGTTGTTACTTTAGTACGTGTGATAGATGGTAAAATAAAAAGAAATGATCAAATTATGATGATGTCTTCTGGATCAAAATACCAAGTAGAAAAAGTAGGATTTTTTACACCAAAGCCTGTAGATTGTGATGAAATTGGCCCGGGTGAAATTGGTTTTATAGTAACTGGTATTAAAGATCTCTCAGACACAAAAGTTGGAGATACAATTACTCACGCAAAACTCCCAACTGATAAGCCGTTACCTGGATTTAAGCCTAGTAAACCTGTTGTATTTTGTGGTTTGTTTCCGGTAGATAGTTCTGAATATAGTTTATTAAAGGATAGTATCGCAAAATTAAAACTAAATGACTCATCTATCTCTTATGAACCTGAAAATTCTTCAGCATTAGGATTGGGATTTAGATGTGGGTTTTTGGGCTTATTACATCTTGAAATTGTAGTACAAAGATTAAGCAGAGAGTATGGTATTAATTTAATCACAACTACACCTGGAGTAGTTTACAAACTAGAAAAAAATGACGGAGAGACAATTGATTTACAAAATCCTTCCAATATGCCTGAACCAAATTTAATAAAAGAGATAAATGAACCTTGGATTAGTGCAACATTGATTACCCCGGACGAGTATTTAGGCTCGATAATAAAGCTATGTGAAGAAAAAAGAGGTATTCAAAAAAACTTAAGCTACTCAGGATCGCGCGCGGTATTAAAATATGAAATGCCTTTAAATGAAGTTGTTTTTGATTTTTACGACAGGATTAAATCAATATCAAGCGGTTATGCCAGTTTTGATTATGAACTTTTAGGTTATCAACCAGGAAATTTAACAAAGTTAAGTATACTAGTTAATTCAGAACCAGTAGATGCCTTGTCTATGATTATTCATAAAGATTTTGCAGCAAAACAAGGTCGATTAGTTTGTGAAAAATTAAAAGATTTAATACCAAGACATCAATTTCAAATACCAATTCAAGCCGCTCTTGGAGGAAAAATTGTAGCTAGGGAAACTATAAAAGGCTATAAAAAAGATGTACTTACCAAAATTCATGGTGGGGGTGCCAGAGACAGAAAAAGAAAGCTTTTAGATAAACAAAAAAAAGGTAAAGCTAGAATGAAGCAATTTGGAAGTGTTGAAATTCCCCAGGAAGCTTTTATTGGCGTGTTAAAAATCAATAAAGATAGTTAATGAAAATATTTGATTGTTTTATTTTTAATAATGAAAATTTGCTTACTAAAATAAGGTTAAATACCTTAAATAACTACGTTGATTTCTTTGTTATATGTGAGTCCGGAGAAGATCATATGGGGAGGAGAAAAAATTATAAATTTGATATTGATGCAGTTGAGGAATTCAAAAATAAAATAATATATCTTAAATTAGATAATTTTCCTAAAAATTTTTCAGGTTGGCAGAGACAAGATTACCAAAGAGATTTTCTATTAAAAGGACTATCAAAAGCAAATGACAATGATATTATAATTTTTTCCGATGCTGATGAAATTCCTAACCTATCATGTTTTAGTGAACATTATAAAAATAAATTAAAGGATGGATATGTAGGAATATTTTTACAATATTTATATTATTATAGATTAAATATTCTTACTTCATATGAAAATCACTGGGAAGGAAGTAGAGTTATATTAAAGAAAAATTTGAAAAGTTTCAAGAAATTACGAAGCGTTGTTCTTAAAAATTCTTTTTTACCGTTTTGGCGTTTTGATAAATTTAAAAAAAGTTTTAAGATTGATCAAGGCGGTTGGCATTTTTCCTATTTGATGACTGCTGAGGAAATAGCTAATAAAATTAGTTCATCTCCTCATCAAGAATTTAATTTAGATAAATATAAAAATATTGAGCAAATAAAGAATAAAATTAATAATCTTGAAGATTTATATGAGAGGGACAAGAAATTTAAAAAAATTCCAATGAACAATACATATTTACCAGAGTATATTTTACATAATAAAAATATATTTAAAGATTGGATATCTTAAGCTTGAAGATTTTATAATTTTTTGAATACCAACTAATAATATTTTCTATCTCATTTCTTAAATCTCTTTTAGGTTTCCAACCTATACTTTTTATTTTAGAAATATTAATGGAATATCTTTTGTCATTAAAGGGCCTATCTTTGACAAATTTAATGTATTTTCTTGGGTTAACATTTAAAGCTTTACAAATTAACTTTGCAATTTCTATATTTTTAAAATATTTATTATTACCAATATTGTAGGTTCCAATCTTATTTTTTTTAATTAGTAAATAAATCGCATCAGCAAAATCATAAACAGACAAGTAACACCTTATATTTTTACCATTTCCATGAAGTTTAATTGGCTTGTTTTTTAATACGTTATAAATACACGAAGGAATTAACTTTTCGGGGTATTGTCGATTGCCAAAAATGTTATTTCCTCGAACAATTAAAATATTTGATTTAAGGTGATACTTGTAAGAATTTATTATTATTTCTGCAGCCGCTTTGGAAGCAGAGTAAGGATTTGTTGGATTCAGTTTATCATTTTCCTTAAAACTTCCGGATAATTTTTCACCGTAAACTTCATCTGTACTTACATGAATAATTTTTTTAACTTTTGCGTTTAAACAATTTTGAAAAAAAATATGCGCTCCAAAAGTATTTGTCTTTGTAAATAATGTTGAGTTTGTAAAAGATCTATCCACATGACTTTCGGCAGCAACGTTTATTGCCAAATCAAAATTTTTTATGAGATTTGTATACTTATTACTATTTATAATATCGGCCTGTAAAAATTTAACTCTTTTTTTATCTATTAAAATTTTTGACAAAAAACTTTTATTAGCTGCATATGTCAATTTATCTAAAATTAAAAGTTTTGATTTTGGTATACTCTCATATAGTTTTTCACATATATGTGACCCAATAAAACCAGCGCCTCCTGTAATAAATATTTTCATCAATTTTTAATAATATTTTTCGCTAATTTTATCAATTAATATAATCATATATTTGGTTATATATTTATAATATAAGATCCGAAATGAAAATTTCTATTCACATTCCCTTTTTTAATGAGAAACCTGACGAAAAAATTAAGCCACTTAATAAAACAAAATTATTTTTTTTAAAGAAAAGTCTAAATTCACTTCAAACATTACCAATCAAAAAAGATATCTATGTGCATTGTCATGACTCTTTTCTTAAAAATAAAAAATTAAATTGTAAATTAGTTCATCATAACTTGTCTAAAGATCAACTTAGCAAAGGCTATTTAACTTGGGCTGTTAGAGATGTAATGGAGCAGCAAAAAAATAAATACAATTTTTTTATGTATATAGAGTATGATATTTTATTTAATAAAAACAATTTTAATTATTGGTTAAAATATAATTCAGTTCTTAAAAATCAGAAGTTAAATGTTGGCTTTCTAGTATTAGAAAAGGGTATCAAAGATTATTATTCATTTCACTTACAGAATAAACTAAAAGAATATATAGATTTTAAAAATACTAAGTATTTTATTGTGGGATTTCCATATTATTGTCTTTGGATATATGATCAAAAGGACTTTAAAAATTTCATCAAAACCAAGTGGTGGAAATTTAAATGGAAAGGTAAAAATTTTAGAACTTTTTATGGAATTACTGAAATGTCTGCTACTGGTTGGCATGGACTAAACATGGACCGATATACTGCGACCGTTATTCCAAAAATAAAGAACAATTTACATCCTGGCTGTTTTACTATTCATGCTACTAATAATTATTTTTATAGAAAAGAAAAAATGAAATTATCTGGTAGATATTTGTGCAAATATAAAAAAGATAACTTGTTTAGTAAAAGTATTTCAGAATATAAGGGAGAAAGCAAAAGTAAAATTTTAGCACTTAAAACTAAATTTTATTTTAGATCAATATTGAGGTTATTTAGATGATGGAGAGATGGCCGAGTGGTTTAAGGCGCACGCTTGGAAAGTGGAGAAACCTGCAAAGTGTTCTGTCGTTTTTGTCCCGTCTTTTCTAGCTTTTATCAAACATTAACATTCTAACAATACAGCTGGACGTCGTGTGGGCGTCAATAGAAAGGAAAAAGTTATGTATGTTAGAAAAAGAGGTAACCTGTATCAATGTTGCTTGAGATACAAAGGCAGCCGTTTACAAAAGTCGTTTCATAAAAAAAGCAGCGCCATCGCCTGGGGGCATAAAACGTTAACTGAGTTAGAGACTGGATCATATCAAGATAGAGATAAATTGTTTTCTATTACCTTGAGAGATTTACTCAAGTTATACTACGATCACACTAAGGATAGTTCTAGACGTCTAAAGAACTTTACTTATGAAATAGACTCAATGTGTCGATTGGATATTGCTAAGCTACCACTAGCACAAATAACACCAGTTAAGATTGCTAAATTAAAAAATGAATTAGCAAAAGATAATGCACCTGCCACTGTACGCAAGAAGTTGCTGCTACTTGGTAGAGTATTTAATATTGGACAACGTGAGTTGGGTATTCCAATCAATAACAACCCAGTTAAACTTGTATCATTACCTAGAGACCCAGAACATAGAGACAGGGTACTTACAGCAGATGAATATAAAAGATTACTGCATGAATGTTCAAAAAGTAGTTTGTACTATTTAAAGTATATTGTTGAACTTGCATTTGAAACTATATGCAGAAGAGGTGAGGTTCTTAACTTATCTATAAATGACTGTAATTTAAATGATGGTACAGCGCAGCTAATGGTAACTAAGAATAATAAAAAGAGACGTATTGGTTTATCTGTTAGAGCTTGTGAGATAATTAGAAATCTACCTAGAAATATTGATGGCAGCATATTCCCTAAAATATCCATATCTATAATTGATAAGGAATTTAGAAGGGCAGTTAAAAGGGCCAATATTAGTAACTTTCGATTTCATGATATTCGACATTCAGGGGCTACATTCCTGGCTGAGTCTGGTTGGAGTACAGTTGAACTAATGGCACAGGGTGGGTGGTCATCAGCTGAGATGGTTAAAAAATATGCAAACATATCAGCTAAACATTTGTCTAATAAATTGAGGTCTCAAAAGTAAATACCTACGTAAATGAGACGGTAAGACTTTAATTATATATATAGTCTCATAGTCTCATCTATATAGGGTTCTATATTATGAGACTCAAAATGCTGCCAAAGAGGGCCTGTTAAATCACTGATCCGTGCACCTTGCTGCTTGTGCCATGAAACAAGAAACATAAATAAACAGTGACTTAGCGCACACTGTTCGACATATCACTCTGAAAATAAATTAGTGAGTTCACTTGCAAAACAAATCAAAAAAGATTAAAACTGAATCAAGTTTCTTGGAACTCAAAACCATGCGAGGTCAGAACAGACACTCCTCAAAAATAAAATCAGATATTTAATAATGATAAATTTGTAAAACGGTCTGTTAACTGTTATATCTCATTACATCATTAGTAAGTATCTCATTGAGCGGGTGTTATTCGTGGCGTCCATATATGAGTTAACAACATAATACCCACCTTTATTGCCCGCTCTTAAATTTAATTTTAGGAGAAAACTAATGACAAAAAGATACTACAACGTATTAATCAAACCCGATATACCAACCCATGGCACTAGAGCACTTGCGTTTGGTATGTTTGACGAAGATCAAACACTGGCTATGATGCAAGCAGTTGCGCCTGGCTACACCAAAGAAAGACTAATTAAAAGTACAATAAAATTAGAAAAAGAAGTTGAGGAGAATTCAGATGAATAATCTTCTCGAACAAATAAATAAATATAAAACGTATAATCTTAAATTCGTACCGGTTAATCCTGATACAAAAAAACCACATGAAAAGAATGGTCATTGGAAAGGCGTTGATTGGACAGATGATGATTTTGCCGTGGCCCGTGCTGCAGGAATCATGCACAAAGAATCTAATATCATTGCGGTAGATTACGATGACGCTGCTGCTTGGAACTTTCGCAGCTTGCTGCCGAATAATACGTTAACTATAAAAACAGTTAAGGGTTATCAGCAATTTTACTCTTACGATGGAGACACAAAGTTATTTGCATTCAAGGCAGATAGGTCACCAGGTAAAGGTAAAAAGATAATTGAAGTATTGCATAATACTCAAAGCGTGTTCCTGGCTGATAGTAGGAAAGTTATTAAAGACGTTGAACCATATAAATTAAATGATGAAAACGAATATAAATCATTGTTGTTTAATGTCGGTAAGATTGGTGCATTAACGTATCTATCAAAATACTATCCTGAAAGTGGTGCAGGTCAAAGAGACGATTATATTATGCGTGTTGCTGGCTGCTTGGTTCGTCATTCCAAATTAAGTATTGATGAAATGGAAGACTTTATTGAACGTCTATGCATCGACAATAATGATGGAGAAATAAAAAACAGGAAAGATAAAGTTAAACGTATCAAACAAGGTTACGATAATAAAAAACCTACATATGGAATAACTGAACTAGGATCATTTATTAATGTAGATAAAAGTATCGTTGGAAATATATTTAATTATATTAACGAAGTTAAGGTTGATAAGGTTGATCCATACACTGCTTTGTCGTTAACTGATTTCATAGCAAAGGAATTTCCACCAAAAGAATATCTATTATATCCAATAATTGAGAAAGGCAGCATCACACAGATATATGGCAAGACAGGCGTTGGAAAGACCTTATTTACTGCGGGTTTAACGTTATCCATAGCAAGTGGCCTGGATTTCTTAAAATACCAAAATCATAACAAATCTAAAACTCCAGTTTTAATAGTGGACGGCGAGATGACTGAAACAGATTTACAAGAACGTATGTGTGAATTTATTTCCAGTTATTCAGATCGCAAAATCGTTATCGATACAGATAGAATAAAATTAATAACGTTAGGTTTGCAAATGAACGGTGGTATTGATCCACTTAACTTTGAGTCAGGTCAAAAAAGACTTGAGGCTAACATTAAACAAATAGAAGAACGTTGGAATGATAAACCCGTTATCATACTCGATAACTTAACTTACTTAACGTCCCTTGATGAAAAAGAAGGTGCTCAGGTTAAACCGTTTATGCAATGGTTAATTAATTTACGAAGTGATGGATATACAATTATCTTCCTCCATCACGAAACTAAATCTACTGGAACCTCATCAGGTTCTAATATGAAAGAGCGACCGATTAATTGCAGTATTAGAATGAGAAGACCGGAAAAGAATGAAGAGGATCAGTGCACCTTGAGCCGTGTTCATTTGATGGTTGTTACAGTTGAGAAGTTGAGAGGTAAAGCAATAGCAAAATATAAGAAAGACTACGTTGCATGTATTAGCGAAGATAATGCGGAGTGGACGTACTATGAAATAGAGAAAGCAAAACCAAAGAAAGAATTAGCGTATCAGTATTGGATAGACGAGGGTCATACTTCCTGGACTGAAGATATGAAGAAACATGAAGAACACTCAATATCCAAATCACAATTTTACAAAATACAAAACAAACAAAAAGAAAAAGATAAGGAGAATATAATATGACAGATAAGAAACCTATTGTTCCAATGTCAGAAAGTGCAAGACGTTTGAACAAGATAATGGAGGACTTTATGCGCATGGTCGCTGAAGATGCAAAGTATAGAAGACTTCAAAAAGACAAACCAAAGATAAAAAAAGCTGATGGCGGGATTATCGGAGCAGATTCTTTAATAGAAAAAGAGAACCCAGGTTTAGGTTTATCTATGAAGATGTTTGCGGAATATAAACGTAGACAGGAAATGCAAGGTGGTGGAAAACCATTCGATCTGGATACACAAATTGGTCAGCTCGAGTTCCTTGCCTCTTTGTCCCCGACCAATAGTTACGAGGCATACATTATTGAAAGTGCAAGAGACGAGTTAGCTAAATTAAAAGCGGAGTTAGAGTAATGAAAAAAGAAAAAGGAATGAAAGACTTTACAATAGATGATCTAGAATATGGAGCAGATAAAGTAAAACAAGTGCCTGATGATATAACGTCAGATTATTACAATAAGAACGTAATGGCTTATTTGACAAGAAACGATTCAAAAAAAAGCTACTACGATCCACGTAGAGGTCGATCAAAATCAAAACAGGTATCTAACGTACCCCCTGTTTCTAACACTGTCGCTGAAATGTTAATTGATTTGCAAAAGAGAATAGATGCACAAAACATACAAACGCTGCCACCAATGCAGCCAATGCAAGATGATTTCCAACGTCAGTTACAATCTGGAATAGGAACTGTAATTATTAATGCATTGAATAAGAGGTCACGATGAAAAAGATTGATAAACCACTAACAGATAAACAAAAGGAATTTGTACGTCTGTTAGTGGAGTCTGACGGTGAACTTACAAAAACAGAATGTGCAAAACGTGCAGGATATGAAGATGGATCAGCATATCAACGGGCATATGAATTAACTAACCCTAAAATATGCCCAAACGTAGTAAATGAAATATCAAAATATAAATCTGAATATTTGGAGAAATACAAAATATCAGAACCTAACCATATTTCTTTTTTAGGTAAGTTACGTGATGAGGCACGTAGAAAAGGTATGATTGGTGTTGCGGTTAGAGCAGAAGAGTTACGTGGTAAATGTGCAGGATTTTATATTGATAAGTTAATGACGATGAATAGACACTCTATCCTTGATGCATCAGAAGAGGAGTTAGAAGGTAAGATGAAAAAAATAATCGAAGATTATGGAGATTGGATTAATGCTAAAGAAGAGAATAAATAGTAACGGAGTCTACGTATATCCTTGTGAGCATAATCGAGTCGATTACAAAGCATTAGAGAAGTTATGCAAGAAACAACAAAAAGAATTACTAGAGAAAGACAAAGATATAAAACAGCTACTAGGCATTATTAAAAAAAAACAAAAGGAGATGAGAGAACTTCATCGAATTGCAAAAGAGTTTATTAGACGTAATGATAAGCTAATAAATTATATCAAAAAAGAACGAGAGATTGTCCATTAGTTAGTAATATACGTAATATAATCTATACATAATTGTATTTACCCGGATCGACTATTTTAAGAACTTCAAATTTACAAAAGGTCTTAGTATCTTTTTACCTCCCCAGGAACAAAAGCTGAGCGCGCAACAGCGCGCGAATCTTTTACGGCCGTTGTGTGACTCCACATGGACGTCAACAGACGTTACTTTGTAATTAACATCTAGGTTATTATAAGATATAAACTGTAATTAGAATGTTAGAGAAAGGTTCGATAATCGTAGCTTTATCCTCCTGCTAATCTCTATCCAGATGATGGAGAGATGGCCGAGTGGTTGAAGGCGCGCGCTTGGAAAGTGTGTAAAGGGGCAACTCTTTCGCGGGTTCGAATCCCGCTCTCTCCGCCAAAATTAAAATGAAAAAAATTATATATATTAGCTTTACTTTACTTTTTGCTTATTATTCTAGCATTGTAATTTCTTTGTACAATCTCCATAAAGCGGTATTTTTTAAAAATCAAAATTTAATAGAAGAATATATAGAATTTAAAACTTTAAAATTAAACCTTAAAAAAAATATAGATAAAACTATTAAATCTGAAATTGAAAAAGATAAGACCCTTGATCCAGCTACAAAACTTTTAACGTTTGCTCTGGCCTCAAATTTTAGTGAAATTTTAATAAGTAACTACATTAACCCAAAGGATATAACATTATTACTAAATAAAATTAATAATGACAAAGTTCCTGAACCAAATTTAGCAAAAACTTTTTTTGTAATTATAAAATTAAATTTCGAAAACTTTAATCAAATATATATAAATTATGAAAAAAATAATGAGCAAATTCCATTAGTTTTTAAAAGAGATACGTATCGATGGAAGCTAATAAATATTAAATTTAATTCCGATCAAATAAGAAGAATAATTAAATAATTTACGACTTAAGCCACCGATCGTTTTTAAGTGTCCAATCAACTACCTGTTTTATACGTTCCTCGATTGAAATTTTGGGTGTCCAGCCAGCCTTCTTTAACAAATCACCATCTAGAGCATATCTTAAATCGTGCCCGGGTCTAGATGAGTGAAAATCAACTAGTTCGTAGTTTAATTTTTTATTTATACATTTTGCTATATTTGAGGCTAATTCGAGATTAGACCATTCTATTGGGCCAACTAAATTAAATTTAGGACATTTGGCTCCTCCAAAATCTTTTTCAACTTTTTTCAATTTTTCATAATTTTTTATTAGGAAAAAAGTTCCATCAGCTACATCTGCCGCATGAATGTAATGTCTACTCCCTGGAATTTTTTTCGAACTATCACTATGTATAAAAACTTTCTTATCTTCTTTTATATTTTTTATACAAAGTGGTATGAACTTTTCTGGATGTTGTCTTTCTCCAAACACATTCATAGTATGTGTTATAAATATAGGCATATTATAACTATTTTGAAAAGCTACACTTAATTCCTCACCACCTGCTTTTGTTGCACTATAAGGATTTGTAGAATTATAGCGGTCGTTTTCTTTGTATTTTACATTGTTTGGTGCAGGTCCAAAAACTTCATCAGTACTAAAGTAAATAAATAGTTCAAGTTTTTTTTGTTTTCTAGAGAAGTTAAGAATATTACATGTGGCGACGACGTTATCATAAACAAAAGTCAAGGGATCTTGAATCGACCTATCCACGTGAGAAGAGGCAGCCATATGAAGAATATAATTAAATTCTCCTAAATCTGCTATTAACATTTCATTTATTTCGCTCCTTAAATCATGAAATACAATTTTTAACCTCTTCTTTTGTTTTATCTCCATATCATTCATTAAATCTGAAATTCTATTTAAATTGCCGGAGTAATCCAATCTATCCAGAGATACAATCTCCCAATCGGTATTTTCAAGATAGTATTTGATTGCATGATGAGCTATAAATCCAGCACCACCAGTAATGAGTATTCTTTTTGACATAAATTTTTTTATTATTTTTTAAAAATATGAACCTAACAATTATGATATTAACTTACAATAGCGATAATGCTTTAGAGGAATGTCTTAATTCTATAAAAGGGAACTATCCAATATTAGTTATAGAAAATTCAGCTAGAAATGAGTTTAAGCAAAAAATTGAAAAAAAATATCAAAATTTAAAATGCATACTTACAAATAAAAATCTGGGCTTTGGCAGAGCAATGAACCTTGGATTAAGAATGATAGATACTAAATATGTTCTTACTCTAAATCCAGATACCATCTTAAATAAAGACACAATTTCAAATTTATTGACAGCATCAAACCAAATTGAAGATTTCTGTTTATTATCACCAATTATTGTAGGAAAAAATAAAAATTTTGGATATTTCGAAAAATCAAAACTAACAAATAAAGATAATAATTATTGTGAAGTTGATTATATAAATGGATTTGCAATGTTTTTTAATAAAACAAAATTTAATGACAATTATTTTGATGAAAATTTTTTTTTATATTTAGAAGAGATAGATTTATGTAGGCGAATGAGAAATAATAATGAAAGAATATTTATAATTAGAGATTCAACAATATCACATTATGGGGGAAAGTCTGCAGATGAAAGTTTTAGAAAAGAAATGGAATTTGCAAGAAATTGGCATTGGATGTGGTCTATAGTCTATTATAACAAAAAACATTTTGGATTTCTCTCAGCTTTAAAGAAAACTTTTTTAAATTTTTTATTATCTTTTTTAAAATCAATTTTGTATTTTCTGATTTTTAATCATTTTAAGAGCAAAATACATTGGCTAAGGTTCTCTGGTATTTTAAGTGGTTATTTTGGAAAAAAATCTTTTTATAGGTCAAAATTAGATAATGAATAAATATTCTCTTTTTTTAAATAAAATATACAATCGTTTATTCAATGATTACTTTGGAAAAAAAATAAATTACGACTTTCCGAAAGATATAATGCGTTGGGATCTTGTCAATTTAGTTATAGAGAAAAAAAATTATAAAAGTTATTTAGAAATTGGATGCGACAAGGATCTCCTTTTCTCAAAAATTAAAAATATAGATAAAAAAATAGGTGTTGATCCGGTATCGGGTGGTAATTTTAGAGGCACATCTGACAAATTTTTTTTTCAGAATAAAGAGCGGTTTGACTGTATTTTTATTGATGGTTTGCATACGTACAACCAAGTTAAATTAGACATATTAAATTCTGTAGATGCCTTAAATGATGGCGGCACAATTTTTGTTCACGATTGTTTGCCGGTAAATTTTTATCAGCAAGCAGTCCCAAGATGTAAAGTTCTTTGGACAGGAGATGTTTGGAGATCTATTGTTGAACTAAGAACATTTCAAAACTTAGACGTTTGTGTTTGCGAAATAGATCTTGGAGTAGGTGTTATAAAAAAAAGGAAAAACTCTGATAGACTTAATTTGTCAAATGTAAATTTCTCAAAATTAAAATTTGAAGAATATTATAAAAATTATAAAGAGTTTATGAGAATAACTACTTTTGAGAATATCTTAAAATTTATAAATTCCTAAGCCTTTTCAAATCATTAACCTTATCTACTGTAAACCATTTTTTAGGTTTAACATTTGAAACAAATAGCTTATTTTTTTTTATAAGTTGAAACCATAATTGCTTAAAATCATTTGAAGGTTTTGTTAAATTATTTATGGCCATTGGATTAATAATTTGTACACCTGAACAGTATATATCTGCGATTTTAGATCTACTAAGTTTTTTAACTTTATTATTTTTATGAAATATATAATCGCCATCTAAACCTTTAATAGGTTTTACAGGTATTAGCATACAGGGAGGGGAACCAAGTTTCTCATAATCTTTTGAAATTTTATTAAAATCTAAATTCGTGACATTATCACATGTGAGTACATACATCGGTTTATTTAACAACTTAAATATTGAATTATAAATCCACCAAGAATTACCTTTTCCTTCGGTATTAATTATTGAAGATACTTTGTTTTCAATAACGTGTTTTGCCAAAATTGGACCTTTATATCCTACTGAAACATGAATATTTTTTATTTTCTTTTTTATTTTTTTTATACCATTTGAAATTAATGTACTTTGTTTATATTTGACCATACCCTTAGGTATTTTTAAAGTTATTGGTCTTAATCTTACTCCTCTACCAGCGGCCATTATAAATGCATCATTAATTTGCAATTTTTTTTTCATTTGATGCCAAAACTTAATATTTTATCTATATCAGATTTACTTAGCTTTTTTGAATTTGAAGAAGATATAATTTTTTTAATAGGTTTTTTAGAAATTTTACTAAAGTCTATTACAAAGTAATTTTTTTTCTTCTCTTTTATTAAATAAGAATTTTTTAACTCATCTTCCCCAATCAAATATTCATCTAATCTATCCCCATGACGCTTATCAGTTATTATATATTTTCCTCCAAAATTGCTTATCCATCTTTTTAAAATATCTATCATTCTTGCTGATTTCATCTCTACGGAAAGAATCTTCCCTCTTAGTTTTTTTCTTAATTTAATTGATTTAATGACTAAATCTACAGCTTCATCTACACTAAAAAAAAATCTTCGCATATAGGGTCCGGTGGTATAGATAATTTTATTTTTATTAAACATTTCTTTCCAGATTGGTAATACTGAACCAGTTGACCAAGCAACATTTCCATATCTAACGCATAAAAAATTTGTTTTAGAATTTTTTGATGAAGCAATAAAAGTTTTTTCCATAATTGATTTGCTTAAACCGTAAATATTTTTGATTGGCGGGGATGCTTTATCAGTAGAAATTCCAATTACTGTCTCTACATTTTTATCAATTGCTACTCTTGCAATATTGCTAGAACCAAGAATATTACAATCAATACATTCAAATGGAAATTTTTCTGAAAGATCTACAAATTTTGTAGCTGCAGCATGAATTATTATTTTTGGTTTTACAACATTAATTGCATCTCTTACTGAATTTATGTTTGATACATCCAAAGGAACAATTTGGCAATTTGTGATTTTTTTTGCATAAAAGTTTTGCTTGTTATTTCTAGCTCCTAAAACCACCTTAAATTTAGTTTTGAGTTTTTTAGCTAAATTAATGCCTAAAAAACCTGTACCACCCGTTATTAATATTTTTATCATAATCTATTGGACAATTAATTTGATAACAGACTCTATAGGGTATAAAAACAAAAATATAAACACATAATTAACAAATATCTTAGTATTGTAATTGAATGAAAGAAATTCATAAAAAAGTTGCAATTGTGATACCTACGCATAAGTCACAACCTGATAATAATGAAGAAATTTCCTTGCAATGTCTTGATAATAAATTAGGTGATTTTAATAAATATATTATTTGTCCGGAAAACATAGAACCTAAAATTTTACTTAAAAATTCTAAAATTATCAAATTTGATAATAATCATTTTGAAACTTGGCCAAATTATAATTCATTATTAAAAACAAATACTTTTTGGGATAAATTTAAAAATTATGACTTTATATTAATATATCAAACAGACTGCCTAGTATTTAAGTCAAACATAGAAGAGTGGTTAAAATTAGATTATAGTTTTATTGGACCACCACAGATTAACTTAAAAAAAGAAAAATTAGGTTTTGTTGGTAATGGTGGTTTTTCATTAAGAAAAGTTAGTGATCATTTGGAAGCTTTAAATAATAAAGAAATATATTTTATGAATACAAAAAAACAAACTTTAAAATATTTATTAGGGATCAAAAGGTTAAAATATTTCATATTCACGATTTTTAAAACTTTCATGATTTATAACAAAAAAAAAAGAATTAAAGATGGATACACTTTTAGAGAAAGTTTTATAAAAAATTCGATTTATCCTGAAGATATATTTTGGTGTATGTTTGGACCAAATTTAAGTCGAAATTACAAAGTTTGTCCACCTGAAAAAGCTATCAATTTTGGATTTGAAAGTTCCCCACAATTAGCTTTTAAATTAAATAATAATCAAAAACCTTTCGGGTGTCACAACTGGACTCATTACGATAAACTATTTTTCCAAAAATTGCTTAATGATAAATAAAAAAATTTGTATTGTATATTCGCATCATAAATTAGGGGATTTAATTTGGCAGCTACCTTATATAAAATCTATAAGCGACTATCACTCATGTAAAATTACTTTGGTCACAAGACCTAAAACACAGGCAAAAGATATTTTGAAAGATGAAGTTTATATCGAGAAAATTCATTATAACCTCTTCAGAAAGAAAATATGTTTCATTTTAGATTTAGTCTCTTTGCTATTTTTTTTCAAAAAAGAGAAATTTACACATATATATCTGTTAGACAAAATTTCAAGACCAGCTATAGCAGCAAGGCTAGCCGGAGTAAAAAATATTATCGGGGTCGGAATTGGAAATCAGAGCAAGTGGATAACAAATAAAAAATATTTAAGCAATGAGGATTTTCGATTTAATTTTTCTCAACAGACACAAAAATTTCTAGAAATGCAGGGTATAGAGACAAAAATTAAAACACCAAAAATTAACTTTTCAAAAGAAAGTTTAAAAAGTATTAAGATTGAAGCAAATTTAAAGAATAGAATATTTTCATTTGGGGTTGATGCATTTGACCCCTGGAAGATTTGGTATGAAGAGTATTTTGCACGACTAGCAGATAAGCTTTTTAGTAATAATTTAGTTGATCAAATTTTTTTGATTTGTTCTAATTCTAACAGTTCATACGCAGAGAAAATTATTAAATTATCTTCTAATAAAAATTTTATAAATTGCAGCAGCATGAATCTCCTACAAATAATAAAATGTTTGAAACATTCAATATGCTTTTTAGGTAATGATAGTGGTCCACTTAATCTTAGTGCCGCCCTGGGTGTAAAAAGTTTCGGATTAGTCTCTAATACGAGTTTAAAACAATTAGAATTTAGTAATGTAGAAATAATTAAGTCAAAAAATTATAATTATGAAATAGATATAGGAAAACAAAAGATCGGTGACAACTTTATAAAAGATCGTGAGTTAATGAGAGAGATTTCTGTTGATCAAGTTTTCAATACTATGAAGGAGAAACAAAATTGGAAAATTTAATTATAATTGGAGCTGGTTTCACAGCGGCAGCTTTAACCAGATTTTTAAATGAGAAAGACCCCCTAATAATTGATAAAGGCAGAGGAGCAGGTGGAAGATGTTCATCAAGAAGAGTAGAAGATATCGGAGTTTTTGATCATGGTCTCCAATATGTAAGTAGTAAAAATAATGATTTTATAGAATTTTTAAAAGATGGATTAAAAGAAAATTTATTGTCATGGAATGGTGAATTTTATAATGAAAAAAACGAATTAAATAAAAGTGAAAAATTTATAGGTAAAAATGGAAATAACGAATTTGTTAAAAAAATTTTAAAATCAAAAAATCAAATATATAAAACAAAAGTAGAAAAACTAATTTTTAAAAATAATCATTGGCAAGTCATTTTAAATGGTAACAAGTCGATTGATACCAAAAAGGTTATAGTAACGATACCTGAGGAGCAATGTTGTGATTTGCTCAAGGATGTCTACGATATTCATTATAAAAATCAAACAATATCAAATCTTACATTAATGGTTGCAATCAAAAATAACAAAAACACTTTTTCCGGTAAAAAAATTAAAGATAAAGAAGATGTTATTTCATGGATAGCAAATGAGAATTCAAAAAATAGAGATCTCAACAATAGCTCTTTAAGTTTGTACACTGTGCAATCAACTGAAAAATTTGCAGAAAAAAATTGTTCAAAATACTATAGTAATAAAGAAATTATAATGAAAGAGATGTTAAGTAGGTTTTTAAATATTTTACATATAGAAAATGCAGAAGTTAAATATTGTAGTATTCATAGTTGGAGATTAGCTTACAAAAAAAACAATTTTTCAAATAAGGTAATTTGGGATCAGAAAAAGGGATTAGGAATTTGTGGTGACTGGATTTCAGGGCCTAAGTTAGAAAATAGTTGGGAAAATTCAAAAAAATTCTCTGATATTTACAATAATTCATAAAGTTTTTTAATTAAATTAACTCCTCTAGGATCAGAACCCATTGAAGGATTTATTTTTCTAGAGATAAAAGATACACCCATTCCTTCTTTTGGATCCGCAAAACCTAAAGATCCGCCCCACCCATTATGTCCAAAGGACTCTTTATTTTTTCCAAACATCCAGCCACCTCGAAGAATTAAACCACAATTAGTCCACTTAACTTTCATTTTAAGATTATTATCAATCTCATTATTTGTTATTTGGATTAATTTGTCTAAGGTTTCTTTTTTAATTATGTTGTTTGTATCGTATTTTAAATCGTTTGCTAAAAAATCAAAAAATTTTGCCACAGATAGTGATGAGCCATGTCCTCCTAGTGATGGAATTATTGCCTTTCTAAATTTGCTTGAGTTAAAAAAATGCAAGTCATGAGGAGGATTATTAAAAGCAGTTAAGTTATCTTCCTGAATTTGAGTGTTCTGTTTAGAATAAATTAAATCATAACAATTTCGACTATCATTATTTTTGAAGTGAAAATTTACTTTTTTATCTCTAATAACTTCTTTATGTAAATAATCCTCAATATCTAATCCTGTGATTAATTTTATTATATTACAAATTATATATCCATGGGTTTTTGCATGATAAAAATTAAATTTACCAGGTTCATGATCGGGTTCTTGACTCTCTATAAGTGTAATAATCTTTTCCCAATCTAAAAGATCTTCACTTTTAAGTTTTGTTTTAAAACGGTGCACCCCGGACTGGTGAGACAATACATGTTTTACAGTAATATTTTTTTTGTTAGATTTTCCAAAATTCTTCCAATAAAAAGATATCTCCTTATCAAGATTTATTTCATTTTGATCTATTAGTTTTAATAAACAACCACAATAAATACCTTTACTAAGCGAGAAAGTATTTACCAAAGTATTATTATCCCAATCTTCTTTAAGGTTCTTAGATTTTCCAAATATATTAATTAGTATCTTATTATTTTTAACTACAGAAAATCCCGCACCCTCATCGACTTCTTCTAAGTATTTTTTAAATAAATCTTTAATTGGAAAAAAATTATCAGTACAACTACCTTGAACATCCATTAAATAGCTAATTTAAACGCAAAATTCCTTCCGAGACTTATTTTTAAATCCTGACAGAATCTTGCCGCTTCAGCACCGTCGATAATTCTGTGATCATATGATAGAGAGATTGGCATCATCATTCTTCTTTGAAACTTTCCGTTCAAAAAAATTTGTTTACTCTCAGTTCTGCCAACTCCTAATATACAAACCTCGGGCGGATTAATAATTGGTGTAAAAAAACTTCCTCCAATCCCACCTAAAGATGAAATCGTCATTGATCCACCAAAAAATTCCTTTTTATCAATTTTTAACTCTTTACATGCTTTACTAATTTTTCTTAACTCTTTACTAATTGTAGATAGATCTTTGTTATTTACATCTCTAATTTTCGGAACCATTAATCCATGAGGGGTATCAACAGCAATACCTATATGAAAGTATTTTTTAAAAGTTATCTCTTCTTTAATAGGATCAATAGATGAATTAAAATTTGGGTATCTTTTCATAGCATTTACTAATGCTCTGATTATAAATGCTATAGGTGTAATTGGTATTTTCTCCTTGGTGTTTAAATCAGTAAGATTTTTTCTAAATGTTTCCATTTCAGTAACATCAATTTCATCATGTTGAGTCACGTGAGGTATAGTAGACCACGCATTTACTAAATGAGGACCTGATAGTCTTTTTATTCTAGGAATTTTTTCTACTTTAATAGCACCAAACTCGCTGTGGGCATAAGGCATATCTTCGACAATGTTTTTCTTAGATGATGAAGCAGAGCCTATATTCTTGACGTGCTCTTTAATATCTACTTCTAAGACTCTTCCATCTCTTCCAGTGCCGTGTACTTGAGAAAGATCTACTCCAAGCTCTCTTGCAAAGCGCATTACATTTGGACTCGCTCCCACAATTCCTGATGAGGCAACTTGCGTAATGATTGGTGTTGCCGTAGTTTTTTTAACTGATTTACTGGTCTTAACTTCTTTTATGGTCTTTTCTTTCTTTTTTTCTACCTGTTTATTTTCGGGGTTTATTGTTAAAATTAAATCTCCCTCAGAAACTTTGTCTCCAATCTTTATTTTTACTTTTTCTATGGATCCGTTTATTGTTGATGGAACTTCCACACTAGATTTGTCACTCTCTAGTGTAATGATAGGGTCACCTTTATTAATTTTATCTCCTTCTTTGACTAAAACTTCTATAATTTCTACATTCTTGAAGTCCCCAATATTTGGTACTAATATTTTTTCAGTCATTAAACTTTAGTAGGAATCGGCTTATCAACTTTTATTTTATACTTACTCATTGCTTGCTTGACAACTTTAGATGAAATCTTCTGCTCGCTAGAAAGAGCACTTAAGGTATTTACTACAATAGACTCTTTATTTACCTCAAAAAATTCACGCAATTTTTTTCTTGTATCGCTTCTACCATAACCGTCAGTTCCAAGTGAGTAAAAATTAGATTTTATATATGGTCTAATTTGATCTGCATGAACTCTAACATAGTCGGTTGCTGCAATAATTGGTCCCGACCTACCTTTTAGACATTTTTCTAGATAAGTTAATTTCCTACCTTTATCAGGATTAAGCATATTATTTCTCTCAACTTCAATTCCATCTCGCTGTAATTCGCTAAAGCTAGTTACACTCCAAACATCACAATCAATAGAAAATTCCTTACTTAATATGTCAGCTGCTTTGATAATTTCATTTAAAATTGCGCCTGAACCTAACAACTGAACAGTCGCTTTTCCTTTATTATGAAATTCTTTATATAAGTACATCCCTTTTAAAATATCTTTTTTATCTACGTGTTTCGGTAATGCAGGATGCTTATAATTTTCATTTAAAGCTGTCACATAGTAAAACATATTTTCTTGTTTTTGATGCATTCTTTTTAAACCATCTTCAATTATTGCTGACATTTCATAAGCAAACGTTGGATCATAAGATTTACAATTTGGAATAGTAGCTGCCATTAAAAGGCCGTGACCATCTTGATGTTGTAGACCTTCACCTGCAAGTGTTGTTCTTCCAGATGTAGCTCCAATTAGAAAACCTCTAGTCCTAGAGTCTCCAGCAGCCCAACACAAATCCATCACTCTTTGAAAACCAAACATTGAATAAAATATATAAAAAGGAATCATTTCAATATCATGATTTGAATAACTAGTACCCGCAGCTATAAACGAAGACATTGCTCCAGCTTCAGTGATTCCCTCCTCAAGCACCTGACCTTTTTTATCCTCTCTATATGAGCTCAATTGCTCAGAGTCTACTGGCTCATACTTTTGTCCTTCATGAGCATAAATTCCAATTTTTTGAAAAAAACCATCCATACCAAAAGTTCTTGCTTCATCGGGAATAATGGGAACTAATCGTGGAGAAATTGTTTTCTCTCTAAAAATTTTTGTTAAAATGTTTACTAAGGCCATGGTTGTTGAAAATTCTCTATCACCTGAGTCTTTATAAAAAGTTTCAAATATGTCTTCTTTTGGTAATTTAACTGGATGGGCTTTTGATGATCTAGATGGGATGTAACCTCCTAATTTTTCTCTTCTTTCTTTCAAATATTGAATTTCTTCAGATTTTTCATTTGGTTTATAGAATTCTAAATCCTCAACTTGCTTATCTTTTAATGGCAAATCAAACCTGTCTCTAAAGTAGTACATGTCTTTTAAGTCTAATTTTTTGGCTTGATGCGTAGTGTTAATACTCTCACCAGATTGACCCATTCCATATCCTTTTATAGTTTTTGTTAGTATTACGGTTGGTTGCCCTTTATGTTTTGTAGCTGCATCGTAAGCAGCATAAACTTTGTGAGGATCATGCCCACCTCTATTTAATCTCCAAATATCAGCGTCGGTCATATTTGATACTAATTTTACCAATTCAGGATATTTGCCAAAGAATTTTTCTCTAACATACGCCCCTCCTTTTGCTTTGAAAGCTTGATACTCTCCATCAACGCATTCATCCATTCTTTTCATTAATAATCCAGTTTTATCCGCTTTTAATAAAGGGTCCCAATAAGATCCCCAAATTACTTTTATAACATTCCATCCAGCTCCTCTAAAGGTTCCCTCTAATTCTTGAATTATCTTACCATTTCCTCTTACAGGGCCGTCTAATCTTTGAAGATTGCAATTAATGACAAATATTAAATTATCTAATTTTTCTCTTGCTGCTAAACCGATTGCACCCAAGGTTTCTGGTTCGTCCGTCTCTCCATCCCCAATGAATGTCCAAATTTTTCTATCTTGGTTTTTTATTAAGCCTCTATTAATTAAATATTTTGTAAATCTTGCTTGATAAATTGACATAATAGGACCTAGTCCCATCGACACACTTGGGAATTGCCAATAATCTGGCATCAACCATGGATGGGGGTATGATGATAATCCTTTACCATCAACTTCTTGTCGAAAGTTTTTTAGTTGCTCTTTTGTAATTCTTCCTTCAAGAAAAGAGCGTGCGTACATACCGGGTGCAGCATGGCCCTGAAAATAAATCATATCACCTAAGAAATCTTTATTTTTTGCTCTCCAAAAATGATTGCAACCTACATCATATAAAGTTGCAGCAGATGCGAAAGTAGCTATATGGCCTCCTAATTCTGAGGATATCTTATTTGCTCTTACAACCATTGCAGCAGCGTTCCATCTAACTAATGACCTAATTTTTCTTTCAATATTTTGGTCACCAGGGGAACTTACCTCTAGGTCCGCTGGGATGGTATTTATGTAAGGAGTGTTTTGAGTAAAGGGCAAATTTGAACCAGCAACATAAGCTTGATCAATTAATTGACTTAGTAAGAAATGTGCTCTTTCTGCACCATCTCTCTTAACAACTGAATTTAGCGAGTCAATCCACTCGTTTGTTTCTTCTGGATCAATATCATTGAATTTATTATTAAACAAAACTTTTTGATTTTTAATAACTTCTATTCTAGGTTTTGTAATATTTCCATTTGGGGAAATTTTATTTTCCTCTGCTTGACTAATAATTTTTTCAGTCACTTTGTCATCTAATTTTTTACTGGACAGTTGTTCGTTAGCTTCTGAGTCAATAAGCCCGATTAAACTACCTTTAGAAACTTTATCTCCGATTTTTACTTTTAATTTAGATATTTTCCCTTCAAATGGCGATGGAACCTCAACACTAGATTTGTCACTCTCCAATGTAATAAGAGGATCATTTTTTGATATTGTTTGACCTTCTTTTACAAGAACCTCAATAATTTCAACATTTTTGAAGTCACCAATATCAGGGACCTTAATTTCTGTAGACAATATATATTCCTAATTTAGTTATTAAAAAACTCACTTATATATAATATCATAATTTATGAAAATAAAAATTTTAGATATTGAAAATGATGACGCATTTGGCGAACTATTTAATTTAAAATCAGAAAAGTTAATCAAATCAGTGAATTTTATTGAAAATATTAATGACCGAGAAAGTCAAATAATTGCAAGTTTAAGTAGTATAAATTCGGATATTCTAATCTACGGTTTTTCTAGTCTAAAGTTACCTTTGCTTTGTGTTATGAATTCATCGGAAGCTTCACACATTAATTTTATAACGGATAGTGAAGAAATAATAAACAGATCATTACAATATAATTATCAAGAAACAGAGATAACTTTAAGGAACTCTAACACTGAAGATATATATTTTGATGCAATAAACGTAGATGATTATAGAAAGAAAGTAGATTTTACACCTCTTGCAAAAAGTAAAATTAAAACTTTAAAACTTAATATTATAAATCTAGATAAAGACTATGAACAAAATAATCTTAAAAATATATTTAGTTTAATTAAATCTAAAAATCAAATTTGCATTTTGATTACCAAAGATATTAAAAAAAATAAAAATATAATTGATTTAAAATTTGAAAAAATATTTAAAATTAAAGATACAAATTTAAATGTTATTTGTTATTAGGATTTAACCGTTTAAACCTAAGTGAGTATACTTCGTATTTAAATAATCTTTGATAGCTTCAGAACCACCCTCTCGTCCGTAACCTGTTTGCTTAACACCTCCAAAAGGAGCTTCAGCAACAGCAACCACTGGGGTATTTACCGATACCATCCCAGTTTCCAACGCATCAGATGTTTGATGAGCTTTTGACATGGACGACGTACAAACATATGCAGCTAAACCTACATCTGAATTATTAGCCCTCTCAATTACCTCATCAAAATTCTTAAAGGATAAAATAGGGGATAGAGGAGCAAAAGGTTCCTCAGTCATAATAGTAAAATTATCTTTTATATTATCAAAAATTGTCGGTTCGAAATAATATCCTTTATTAAATTCAGACGGTCTTTTGCCGCCGCACAAGACTTTACCACCCTCTTTAATTGTAGTACCGACAAGTTTTTCAACATCCTCTAATCTTTTTTTTGTTGTGATTGGGCCCAAATCTGCATCGCCAAAACCATCACCGATTTTTAATTTTTTTGTTTTTTCAACAAATAAATTTTGAAATTTGTTTTTAACTTTTTCATGTATAAAAAAACGGCTTGGGGAAATACAGACTTGCCCATTATTTCTGTATTTAGCAGCCATTGCAGTATCTACAGCTTTATCAATATTAGCATCTTCATAAACAATAAATGGAGCATGACCACTTAATTCCATAGTTACTCTTTGAACTTTGTCTGCTGCTTGTTTTAAAATTAGTTTACCCACTCTAGTTGACCCTGTGATTGAAACTTTTTTAATAATATCTGAAGAAATTAGTTGCTCTGAAACTTTTGCTGGATCACCTGATAATAAATTAATAGCGCCTTCAGGAAAACCAGCTTTACTAATTATATCTACTAGCGACATTACACTTCCAGGAGTAATAACATCAGGCTTACAAACTACTGAACATCCTGCAGCTAAGGCAGTTGATATTTTTCTTGAAGCTAAAATACATGGAAAGTTCCAAGGTACCAGAGCTGCGACTACCCCAACAGGTTGGTAGTAAACATTTACTCTAGTATCTACAAACCTACTCTCGACTGTCCTTCCAAAAATTCTTTTAGTTTCTTCAGCATTCCACTCAAAAATATCTGCAGATCCGTCAACTTCAGTCAAAGACTCTTTTAACGGTTTTCCAACTTCAAGCGTAATCCACTTCGCAATCTCTTCTCTATTTTCTCTAATAAGATCTGCTGCTTTTCTTATTATTTTACTTCTCTCCCAAGCTGGAAAATTTTTCCATTTTTTAAATCCATTATCTGCACTTTTTAAAGCTTTGTTTACGTCATCAGGTTTTGCATTAGAAGCTTCACCTATTACTTCTTCATTTGCAGGATTAATTACTTCGTAAGTAGATTTATCAGATGATTGATGCCAGCTTCCATTATAAAATTGTCCAAATTTATTATACATTTTTATTTTGAGTAATTATATTTTTTACGAACTTAACAAAAATATAAGATAAAAAACATCCTAAAATTATTAATAATGTGAGACTTATTGGCTTCTTAAAAAAAATAAAAGGGTCTCCTAAAGAAATAATTAGAGACATCCTAAATTGTTCCTCTAGTATTTTTCCAAGAATTAGGGCAAGTATCATTGGTAAAATTGGATACCCATTCCTATTCATATAAAATGCAATTACACCAAATATAATCATGATCCATACATCCAGCATTGAATTTCTTAATGCAAAAGAACCAATAATACAAAGAACAAATATTATTGGCATTAAATATTTTGTTTTAACTCTTATTGCTTTTAAAAAGAAAGGGATGCCAATCAAAGTAAGGATAATTAAAAATAACACAGAAACTGCAAAAGATCCTAACAATCCATAATAAGCCTCTGGAAATGATGATATCATAAGTGGCCCAGGTTCTAATCCGTGAATTGTTAAAGCACCAAGCATCACTGCTGTAACAGGATCACCTGGAATACCTAGAGTCAACATTGGTATTAAAGCACCTCCACTCATTGAGCTATTAGCGGCCTCAGGAGAGATAATACCTTGCGAGCTGAATCTTTCGTTGTTATCTGATTTTTCAATTTTTTTTGTTAATTGATAACTTAATGTTGCTGCTATTGCGCTTCCTGTACCAGGTATCGCACCAATTATTGAACCAATTACTGATGATCTAATTAAATTAAATTTTGATTGAATAATTTCTTTAAATGCATCGTATACTCCTACAAGGCATTGCTTAAAATTCTTATCTAATGTTGGAAACTTAAAATCCTTACTTATAATTAAACTTTCAATAATAGTAGGTAATGCAAACATACCTATCATTACAGGTATAAAAGATATTCCTTGTTGCAAGGCTACTGTATTAAAATTATACCTTGGCGTTGCAGTAATTGGGTCAAGACCAATAGTTGCGATCATTAAACCAAAACACATACTTATATAACCTTTCATTACAGATTTCTCTGATAGTGCCGATACTAATGAAAGTCCTAATAAAACAAGCGCGCATTGCTCAACAGCACCAAATTTAAGAGCAAAATCTGAAAGCTCAGGTGAAATTAAAAAAAGAATTATAAGACCTATCAATGCTCCGATAGTACTTGATATCATTGCTAATCCTAATGCGAAGTCTCCTTTGCCACTTTGGGCTAAAGGATATCCGTTAACATTTGTTACAATTGATGCTGGATTTCCAGGAATATTTATTAATATCGCTGGTATTGCCCCGCCGGCCATACCCCCTACAAATACGCCCATCAGCATACCAAGAGATGAAGCGCTATCTAAATAGAAAGAAAAAGGAAGCAAAAGCACAACTCCTATTGTAGTTGTAAGACCAGGTATTGCCGATACCAAAATACCAAATGCAACACCAAAAAAAATCAGTGAGATTGTTAAAATATTAAGATTTGAAAAAAGTAAATCGATCATTCAACAAACCATATTTCTGGGAAGCTCAATTTGAATATTTTAACAAAAACTAAATGCACAGTAATAATCGTAGATAGAGTTATAATTATATTTTTAACTATAGGTATTTTTAATACATAATTTAAATAAAATAAAAACAGCGCTAAAACTAAATACATTCCTAATAAATTTATAAAAAACATTGGGATGAAAATTATAATTAAAAATCCAACTAAAACTAAGTTTTCATTTTTATTAAATTCTTCTTTATTTTTTGTAAAAAAATCCTTAATCGCAAATAAGAAAAAACTAACAGATATTATTAAGGGAAAAAGCCCTGCTCCATATCCTTCTTGCATAGGTATTGATGGAAACTGCAATGATAAATAAAAATAAATACCAAAAGCTGTTAATATGAGTATTTTAAATAATAATTCTTCGGTAATTTTAAACATGGATTTAACTAGCCCCATATTTTTACATGGGGCTAGATAATTTAACTATTTATTTTATGCTAGCCATTGCTTTACGTAATAAAGCATCTTGTTTAGCTACATACTTAGGGAATTTATTGTGAGGGATAAAGTTAATTCCAAAACCTTTTTTTAAAGCAGCATCTGCTAATGCTTTATCTTTAGCAGCCGCTTTATAGGCATTCGATAACTTCTTTATCACTGACTTTGGCGTTCCCTTGGGAACAAAAACTCCTCGGAACTGATAAAAACCAAGATCCATTCCTAGTGATTTGAAAGTAGGAACTTTAGGATATGCCGCCATTTTGACAGGAGTCGAAACCGCTAACATTCTAATTTTTCCAGCTCTTACATTAGCCATTAATTCTGGCGGATGAACTGAAATCGCATCTACTTCACCTGCAAGTAATGCTGGAGTTCTTCTTTTTCCAACAGGAACGAAAACTACTTTTGCACCTTGCTGTTTCATCAAAACAGCGCCAGTTGTATAAGTGAAACTTCCTACACCAGCGTGACCGATTTTAATTTTTCCAGGATTCTTTTTTGATGCTGCAATTAATTCAGGTAATGTTTTATATGGTGAGTCTGATCTAACTGCTATTGTTGTTGCATCAACAGTTACTCCACAAACAAAATCCCAATGAGTGTAATCATAAGGCAGTTTGCCTAAAATCGTTGTTGTTAATATTGATGCGGATAACCAACCAATGTTGTATCCGTTATTTTTTTGTTTACCTACAAAGTCAAAACCTACAGAGCCACCAGCTCCTAAACGGTTTACCACTGAAATTGGTTGTTTAAGAACCTTTTCAGCAGCTTTTGCAGATAATCTTCCAGCTATATCAGCAGCTCCACCAGCTTTGAAAGTAATTGTTTTTTCAATTGGTTTATTTGGATATGCTGAAGCTAGAACAGTACTTAATACTAATATTGAAAATATTTTTAAAATATTTTTCAATTGTCTCATGTTGTCCCCCTTCTTTAAATTTAACTAAACTTTAACTTACTTGTTTAAGCTTAGTTTTTGCTTTCGCCAGACTTTCTCTGCCTTGCTGAGCGATATTCTCAGCATCTTTTGTTGGAGCACGATCCCACTCTTTTGGAATCTTGTCCCATTCACTGTAGACAGTAAATGGATTTTCTCTAACTCCATGTGGCGGAACGCCTGTGAAACCCCTGTGTTTTAAGCCGTAAAGATAATTGTTTGATATTCTGTCTTTTCTTATAGCCTCGACTTCTTTCGGCAATATATCTACTTTTGTCATTCCCTCGTTGTCACCCATTTTACAAAGAATGTTACCATCGTAGTCACACACCATTGATCTTCCAAAATAAGAATATGAATTATCTTGGCCTGTATGATTTACAGACACAACGTAACACATGTTTTCATATGCTCTGACTTGATTTGTAATGTCCCAAATATGATCCCAAGGGTACATGTATTTTGCAGGTCTTAGTATGACGTTTGCACCTTTCCATGCAGCTTCTCTTCCAGTTTCAGGATAGTCCATATCCGAACATAACATCATGGCGATTTTTGAATTTTTTGGTCCTTCGCACACATTCATTGTTTCTCCTGGAGTCCATGGTTCTTTTGGACACCAAGGCATCATCTTTCTATATTTCATTGCAACTTTACCTTCTGAATTAACTAAAACCATAGAATTATATGGCTTCTTTTCAGGGTCAGCATTTTTTTCTACAATTGATACACATAACCAAGTTTTATATTTTTTAGCTATTTCACCAAATTTTTCAGTAGATTCACCTGGAATACTCTCTGCTAATTTTAAGTGAGTTGCATACGGGTCAAATCCAAAGCCATGAGTGCTGTATTCAGGAAAAACTATTAGATCAACTCCTGGAAAACCATTAGTTGCTCTTACAACATACTCTTCAATTTTTTTAATGTTTCTATCTACAGTTTCTTTAGTGGTAGCAGCCTCTGGTGAGAACTGAACCATTACGACGCTCATTGCATCTTTGCTTGGGTTCATTGCCGGCATAAATTCTCCTATATAATATTATAACATGTATTAATACGTGTTAAAAATATGGGTGTCAACTCCATATTATCCTTGCCATATTTAACTTTTAAGTATAATTACAGCATTTATGGTTACAGTCTTTGCGAGCTTTTACCCAAAAAAAGATAAAATAGACGAAGTAAGAAACATACTTAGCGCAATGGTTGAACCTACGAGAGCTGAGTCCGGAAATAAGACTTATGACTTGTTTAGTATGAAAAGCGAGAGCAATGAAGAAACTTTCCATCTATTCGAAATTTATGATGGCAAGGAGGCACTTGAATTTCATAGGGGCACTGAACATTACAAAAATTACAGAGCAAATATTGTTCAGCATTTAATCAAACCAATTGAAGTAAAGGTATTAAATCAAATAAAATGACAAAACATCCACTAATTTTAACTCAATATATAGACGGAAAATCAGGACATGGAAATGGCCAAGAACACGAAATCACAAATCCATTTGATAATAGCTTAATTTGTAAACTAAAATCAGCTTCAAAAGAAGAAGTTAATTTCGCAATTGAAAATGCTCATGCCACATTCAAAAGTGATAAGTGGAAAAAAATGTTAGGTAGAGAACGCGGTGAGCTCCTTAGTAATTTAGCTAGAATAGTCAAAAGGGATGTTGAGAAATTTGCCTACCTTGAAAGTATAGACACAGGTATACCTATAAGAGAAACGAGAATGGAGATTACTACTTCTGCATTGCATTTTGAATACTTTGCAGGACATGCAGGAAAAATAGAAGGATCTTTTCAGGATTTAGGACCAAGATTTAATTACATGATTAGAGAACCATATGGTGTTATTGGACAGATTGTTCCATGGAACACTCCTTTCAAATTGATGGCTAGAGGTTTTGCAGCAGCTTTTGCATGTGGTAACACAATGGTAATAAAACCATCAATTGTTGCACCATTAAGTATACTTGCTCTATCTGAAGCACTTGAAGAAGCTGGGTTTCCAAAAGGATCAGTAAATATTATTACTGGTTCGGGAAGAATTACAGGAAAGCAAATTGTAGAACATAACTTAATTAAAAAAGTCATTTTTACTGGAGGTGGAGAAGGGGGTTATGAAATTCTTCAACAAACAGCTAGGAATGTAACTCCATCAGTTTTAGAGCTAGGTGGAAAAGGGCCGATAATTGTAACTGAAAACATCGACTTTGATGAAACTATTGATGGTGTTTTAACAGCTGCATTTGCAAGAAAAGCTGAAGTTTGTTTCGCTGGAACCAGATTGTATTTATCTAATAAAATGCACGACAAATTTGTCAGTAGATTGAGTGAGCAAGCGAATAAAATTCCAATGGGAAATCCTCTTGATGAAAGTACGCAGCTCGGACCTTTAATGACAAAAAAAAGGGTTCAAGATATATCAAAAATTGTTGAGCAGTCTAAAAAAGAAGGAGTTAATATTGTTTGCGGTGGATTTAAACCGACTGATAAAAATTTGTCTAAAGGGAATTTTTATGCTCCAACAATTGCAACCAATATAAGTCATAATTCACATATGGCCCAAGAGGAGATATTTGGACCAGTACTGTCAGTTTTTAAATACGATGATCTTAATGATGCAGTTGAAAAATCTAACGATAGTGACTTTGGTTTAGCATCATATGTTTGGTCAAACGACATTAGAGAGGCTCATGATCTCGCGCACAGAATAGAGTCTGGAAATGTTTTTATTAACTCTTACGGATATCAATCAGAAATACCATTCGGAGGATATAAAAAAAGCGGCGTTGGAAGAGAACACGGTTCTGAGGCAATGCTAGAATATACACAGTCGAAAAGTATCACTGTTGGGATGGGAAGATTTCAGTCTAGATTTAACTTAAATTAGTGTCCGTTTTAAAAAAAAAATCACAGTTATCACTTCAGGATATAATTGTATCTGATATCCAAAAGAAAATTGAAAAGAAAATTCTTAAAATAGGCCAAATGATACCAAGCGAAGATGAAATAAGAAAAAAATACGGTGTCAGTCGCGTTACTGTAAGACTTGCTTTAGACAAATTAGAGAACAAAAATTTAATTATTAGAAAGCAAGGGGTTGGTACTTTTATAAAAAGTAAAAAAATTAAACAGACCTTTTCAACTGCAAAAACTATTATAGACGCCTTAAGAGAAAAAAATTTACAACCAAAAATTAAAGTATTATTTAATTATAAAAAGCGTCCTGATGATTATTTAAAAGATATACTAAACATTAAGGGCAATTCTCAAGTAGTACATATAAGACGAATTGTTTATTTAAATAATCAACCTTATGCAGTTTTAGATACGTTCTTACCTGAAGTATTTAAAGGAGTAGCTGATATAATATCACAAGCGAAAAATGTAAAAACAACTTATGAAATTTTCGAAGAAGAATTTGATTTTCAAATAAAAGAGGCCAAATATGATATTAGTATCGATAGAGCAACTAATGATATTTTAAAAATATTAAACCTAAAAAAAGACTCTTATTGTTTAAAAAATTCAAGGATTACATATTCAGACAGGAAAAAACCACTTGAACTTACGATTTTTTATTATCCTCCAGAAAAGGCTAAATTTGAAATGATTTTACCTAGGAGAGACCGAAATATTTTGTTAAGAGTTAAGTAAATGGATTTAGGAATAAAAAATAAAATTGCATTTATTACGGGCGCCAGCTCTGGAATTGGGCTTGCAACAGCTGAGTTATTTGCAAAAGAGGGAGCTAAAGTAGTTATTTGCGGAAGAAATGAGGCGAATTTAAAAAAAGCAAAAGATGAAATAAAAAAATCAACTGGACATGAAGTTGACTTTTTTTCCTGTGATACATCAAAGTTTGATCATGTGGAGAAAGTAGTAAGCAAAATAGTAGAGAAATATAAAAAAATTGATATTTTAATAAATAACGCGGGTAAGGCACAAGCAGGTGGGGTGGTAGATGCACCAGATGAAGCTTGGAAATCAATGATCGATGTGAAAATTTACAGTTTAATTAATACTTGTAAAACTATTGCTCCAATAATGAAAAAAAATAATTGGGGTAGAATTGTAAACATGTCATCAATCGGCGGAATTTACCCAAACCCAAAATTAACAATATCTCATGGTTTGAGTGCAGCGATAAACAATTTAACAAAAAGCTTATCGTTAGATCTTGCTCCTTATAATATTATAGTAAATGCAATTGGAATTGGAGCGGTTAGAACAAAGAACTGGGAAGAAAATATGTTACCAAAGGTTAGGCAAACCAGAAAAGATTTAGCAAGTTTAAATGATGAAGAAATCATAAAGTCCATAGGCAAAGAGCATACGCCAGTTGGCAGATTTGGAAAACCTATTGAGATTGCCCAAATTGCTTGCTTTCTATGTTCTGAGTGCAATGGTTTTGTAACAGGATCTGTTATAGAGGCATCTGGTGGTGCTGATAAATTTATGTAAAAATAAATTTTAAATGATAATCAAATACATTTTATCATTTATATTTATCAATTTAATTTGAGCAAAAATATTTCAATCATTGGCACAGGAATTATGGGTTATCCTATGGCTCAAAATATATCCAAATTTTATAAACTTAAGGCGTACAATAGGTCTTCTATTAAATCAAAAAACTTAAAAAAATATAATATATATATTTGCCGAACAATTGAGCAAGTATGCGAAAATTGTGATTTTTTAATTACAATGCTACCAGGTGACAAAGAAGTGTTAGATATTTCTAAAAAATTATTAGTACATATGAAAAAAAACTCAACTATCATAGACATGAGTTCAACAAAAGTTACTACTGCGCAAAAGGTTTACACTTTATTAAAAAAAAATAATATAAACTTTTTAGATGCCCCAGTTTCTGGCGGTCCTGAAGGAGCTAAAAAGGGGTCACTTGCGATAATGGTTGGTGGAGATACAAAGATTTACGAAAAATCAAAGAAGTTACTTCGAACAATGGGAAACCCAACTTTAGTAGGAAAGAATGGCTCAGGTCAAATAGCAAAATTATGCAATCAAATAATAGTTGGAGTAACAATTGGAGCAGTAGCAGAAGCGATAATTCTTTTTGAAAAAAATGGCGCAAAACCTACTAAACTTATTGAAGCACTCAGAGGAGGTTTAGCAGATAGTCTAATTTTGAAAAATCACGGTCTAAGAATGATAAAAAGGGATTTTAAAGCTAGAGGAAAAAATTCTACACATCTCAAAGACATGCAAAATATATTAGAATTGTCAAAAAAAAGTAATATAGAACTTCCATTGTCGAGAGTTATAAAAAAAATGTTCAAAAATCTTTGTGATCGCAATTTATCAAATTACGATCATTCTTCTATATACAAGGTAATCTCGAAACAATAATAATTGGTGCCCACAGCCAGAATTGAACTGACGACCCCGTCCTTACCATGGACGTGCTCTACCAACTGAGCTATGTGGGCATTTTTATGACACTAAAATTAATTATCAATAATTTCAATATGATTAATTTACAGCATGCCAAAATATTGGCTAGATTAAATCAAATATTTATCAAAATCATATGAGATTTAAGATCATTATGATTAAATTTAAAAAAACAACATTTTGTTTGTTAATGTTTTTTGCATTAGCAAATTGTGCCCAACATTCAGTTAAATTTGGCAAAAGATGTACTCAATTGTCTGCTAATGATACTTACGAAAAATCGTATGTATGGTTTGTAGATAAAAACTCAAAAAATGAATTTGAGACTAAAATCACCAAAGAAAACTGCGATAAAATAGAAGGAACTTTATAATAACCTTATATTTCTCGTTTGATCTACTTAAGGGTTCTTGACAAACTGTTCGGATACCTATTTAAAGCCTTTGTCATTTAATATAAATGGCAAAATTTAATAAGAGAAAGTAAAAAATGAGTATAAAAGGTAAAGTAAAGTGGTTTAATGGAACCAAAGGTTATGGCTTCATTGAACGTGATGACAAAGAAAAAGATGTTTTCGTACATATGTCAGCTGTCAAAGACTCTGGCGTAGGATATTTAGACGAAGGTGATGTCTTAACCTTTGAAATCGAAGAAGGCAAAAAAGGTCCTTCAGCTGTTAACCTAAAGAAGGAATAGCAGTTTGTTAAAATTAGTTAAGGAGGCTCAACCATGGGAATACATTATGATTATAAGTCAAAACGTGGTGAAAGAGCTATGCTTAAAGAAGCTAAAAGAAAAGAAAGACAAGCTTTAAGAAGGGCCAAAAGAGCCTCGACTAATTTAGGTGAAGATGAAGAAAGTAAGATGCACGATATCAATAAGCCTATAACTTTAGATGATCTTACCAATCCTGAAAAATAGTCATGCCATTACCCTTAAACAAGGATAATGATCGAAAGTTAAAATTAGCAGAAGCATTAAAACAGAATCTTAAGAAAAGAAAAAAATTTAAAAAAATTCAAAGCAAAAATAATAAGTAATGACTGTACTTTCAGACAAGTGGATTAAAAAAATGTCAAAAGAAAAAGGTATGATATCACCATTTGAAGAAAAACAGCAAAAAAAAAATGTAATTTCTTACGGATTATCCTCTTATGGTTATGATGCTAGAGTATCAAATGAATTTAAAATTTTTACAAATGTAAATTCATCTTTTGTCGATCCAAAAAATTTTTCTAGTTCAAATTTTATAACAAAAAAAGAGGACGTTTGTATTATTCCACCAAATTCATTTTGCTTAGCTTCAACGGTTGAATTTTTTAAAGTACCAAAGAATGTTTTGGTTATTTGTTTGGGCAAAAGTACCTATGCAAGGTGTGGAATAATAGTTAATGTTACACCGTTAGAGCCTGAGTGGGAGGGCCACGTAACTCTTGAATTTTCAAATACCACGCCTTTACCGGCAAAAATTTATGCCAATGAAGGTGCATGTCAATTTATATTTTTACAAGGCAATGAGTCCCCGGAGGTATCTTATGCAGATAGAAAAGGTAAATACATGAATCAAAAAGGTGTAACGTTACCAAAAGTTTAAAATGAAAAAAATAATCATTTATGGAGGCAAAAAACTCCATGGCAACATAAATGTATCTGGTTCAAAAAATTCATCCCTAGCTATTTTGGCTTCATCAATATTGTTTGAAAAAAAAGTAGTTTTAAAAAACGTTCCTATAGTTGAAGACATAAAGACCATGATAAAATTACTAATTTATCTAGGTAAAAATATTAAAATAAAACGAAATATAATTGAGATAACTAATTCTAAAAAATTTGGCAAATCATTTATTGCGCCTTATGATTTAGTAAAAACCATGCGTGCCGGTATACTGGTCCTGGGACCTTTAATATCTAAATTTAAAAAAGCAAAAGTTTCTCTACCAGGTGGCTGCGCGATTGGAGCTCGTCCTATAGATTTGCATTTAAAATTTCTTCAATCTATAGGGGTAAAAACATATATAGATAAAGGATATGTTATTTCAAAATTAAATAATATTAAAAAAAAAAACATATACAGATTTAAAAAGATATCAGTGGGAGCTACAGTAAATAGTATTTTAGCTAGTTGTTTAATTTCAAACAAAATTATTTTAAGTAACATTGCTATAGAGCCAGAAATTATTGATTTAATAAAATTCTTGAAGAAAGCCGGATTAAAAATAAAATTCCTAGGTAAAAGAAAAATAGAAATTCAGGGTAAAAAAAATTTAAATCAAATATCTTACGATATAATGCCTGATAGAATAGAAGCGGGTACATATATGATAGCTTCGGCTGTAACTAATAGCAAGTTAACTATCAAAAAGCTAAACATAAATCATGTCCAAAATACTATAAATTATTTATTAAAAGCTAATATTAAAGTAAAAAAAATTAATAAGAACTCAGTACAAATTATTCCAGGTAAAATAAAATCGGTAAGCTTTAAAACCAGCCCTTACCCAGGCTTCGCGAGTGATATGCAGGCTCAATTTATGTCTTTAATGAATTTTGCCAACGGCACATCTAAGATTAAGGAGGAAATTTTTGAAAATAGATTTTTACATGTTTCTGAATTAAATAGAATGGGGGCTGATATCAGTATTATGAAAAATGTTGCTACAATTAAAGGAATACAAAAGTTAAAGGCAGCAGAAGTTATGGCAACCGATTTGCGGGCATCAGTATCATTAGTATTGGCTGGATTAGCTACTAGGGGTAAAACTGTTATTAATAGAATATATCACCTTGAGAGAGGATATGAAAACTTAGTTTATAAGTTAAAAAACTGTGGCGCTAAAATAAAAAAAATAAATGTTTGATAAAGAAGGATTTCTAAAACTTAAAGCTCAAGATGGTAATGACCTTAAGGTATTTGCTGCATATCTTCAGGACTCTTTAGTATCCTCGCGAGATATAAAATATTTGGCTAAAAACAAAATTTTAATATGTATCTTCAGTAGATTTATGTGGGAAGATGCAGAGAAAGGATTATTTCGAGACAATAGGAGAATACGTTCGGCATTAAGGTTTAATAATGTTGATGAAGTCAAATCTAAAAACATCGATAAAACTGAAACAGACAAATTTTTGGAATTTTTGACTATAGATACTGATAATAATGAACAAAATATATCAATAAAATTAATATTTTCCGGTGGAAGTACAATTATGCTAAAAACTGAGGTAATTGACTCAACTTTAGAGGATTTTTCTGATAGTTGGACTACAAAATATAAACCAAAACATAAGATTTAATGAAAATAGTTGAAACAAAAAATAAACAGTTTGAAAAAATTTTCAAAAATTTGATTTCATCAAAGAGATCTCAATCAATACCAAAGCTTAAATTGGTTAATCAAATTATTAAAAACGTTCAAAAAAAAGGTGATAGATCATTATTTAAATATACTAAAAAGTTTGACAAAATTAGTATCAATAAAAAAAGTATTAAAATAACAAATAAAGAGTCTTCAAAATTAATAAAAAATTTAGATAAAAATGTCAAAAAAGCAATAGATGTTGCTTACCGAAGAATATATAAATTTCACAAAAACCAAACTTCTTCTAGTTTTAAATTTAATGATAAGGTTGGTAATCAATTATCCTATAAATTTAGAAGTTTAAAAAGCGTCGGTATTTATGTGCCAGGGGGAACTGCAAGTTATCCTAGTACCTTGCTAATGAATGCTATACCTGCCATTGTAGCTAATGTTAAAAATATATATGCAGTAATACCTTGTCCTAATGGAAATATTAATGCTGGTGTTTTATACGCTGCAAAAAAATGCAAAATTAAATCTATATTTAGAATTGGTGGAGCACAGGCTATTGCAGCATTAGCATATGGAACAGAAAGTATACCTCGTGTTGATAAAATTGTAGGACCAGGAAATATATACGTTGCTACCGCTAAAAAAGAGGTTTTTGGATCAGTCGGTATTGATATGGTCGCGGGACCCTCGGAAATAACTGTAATAGCTGATAATAGTTGCAATCCTGAATGGACAGCTATTGATCTTCTGTCACAAGCTGAGCACGATGTTTTGTCACAAAGTATTTTAATTACTAAAGATAAAAAATTTGGGCACAAAGTCAAAAGCAAAGTTAATTTGCTTTTAAAAACTTTACCAAGAAATAAAATTGCATCACAAAGTATTAAAAATTATGGAGCTATAATTGTTGTAAGAAACAATGAAGAGATTGTAGATATCGTAGATCGTATTGCTCCAGAGCATTTAGAGATCAAAGTAAAAAATCCTGAGAGTATTGAAAAAAAAATTTCGAATGCAGGATCTGTATTTTTAGGAAAATATAGTCCAGAAGCTATTGGTGATTATATTGCTGGACCTAATCATGTACTTCCAACATCAGGATCGGCAAGATTTTCTTCAGGCTTATCTGTAGCAGATTTTTATAAAAAGACCTCTGTAATTAAGTGTAGCAAATCAGGTATTGAAAAGATTGGCCGATCAGCTATAAATCTTGCTGAGTATGAAGGACTTCATGCACACGCATTATCAGTTAGAAAGAGATTAGGAGATTAATGCCAAAAGAAGAAATGTTAGAATTTAAAGGTAAAGTTACCGAGCTTTTACCAAACGCAACATTCCGTGTAAAATTAGAAAACGATCATGAAATTTTAGCTCACACTTCTGGGAAACTTAGAAAAAATAGAATTCGTGTTTTAGCTGGAGACAATGTAATGGTAGAGGTCACGCCTTACGATTTAACTAAAGGAAGAATTACATTTAGGTTAAAATAAACCAAGAATTTAAATTGATTATTTTTCCATTTTATGAAAAAAAAGCTTCATCTGGTCATGTAGCTCAGTTGGTAGAGCAGAGCCCTGAAAAGGCTTGTGTCGCTGGTTCAATTCCAGCCATGACCACCATAAAAAAATGATTAGTTTAAGAGACCAAATATTTAATTACAAGAATATTATAATTTTTTCACTTCATAAAAAAAGTTTATTTACAGCCATTAGAAGATCTTTAAATTTCTTTTATAAATTAATTATTTTTATTTTTAAAAGATTTTTTATTAATAAGAACATTCAAAACTTTTCGAGCACTAGTAAACAACTGAATGAAATATTTGTATATTTTGGAACTAATAAAGGTTCTCATTTGTTCATTGACAATGTGAAACACCAAGGTCATGGGTATGATATTTTTTATGAGAAATATTTTAAAGTAAATAGAGATAAAAAAATTAATATACTTGAGTTTGGTATTCACAATGGCGACTCACTTGCTGCATTACATTGCTATTTTCCAAACTCCAATATAATTGGCGTAGACAGAAACCCTTTTTCTTCAAACTATAAATCAAAAAGAATTAGAAATTTATATTGTGATGTCTCTTCAATTAGAAATCTAGAAAATTTATCTAGCTATCTTAATAATGATTACGATTATATTATTGACGACGCAAGTCATGATCCAATTCATCAAAAATTAACCTTTTTTTCAATGTTCAAAAATTTAAGAAGTGGAGGAATTTTTATAATAGAAGAATTTAATGCTTTTCAAGCAGAAAGTGGTAAAGATGATGCGGAAAAAAATTTTCTAAGAAATTTATTATTAGATACTTCTAAATATAGTGAAAAAGATTTAAAGGCAAAATATGGTTTAGAAATTTTCAATTTTTTTGAAAATGTCCAAAACATAGAGATAAATAAAGGAGCATATTCTCATAGAGGCGTAAATATATCAGAGATAGCTTTTATAAAAAAAAAATAAACTTGCAAAAAAATGATAAATTAAGTAAAGAGTATACAAATGAAAAAAATAGTTTTTAGACATTCTCACCATTTAATGCATGCTAAGCATATGCTTGGCTAAACTATTTATTTAACTAAAATTAAAATAACTATATAAACAAAAGGATATGCAGCCGTAGCTCAGTTGGTTAGAGCGCTAGTTTGTGGAACTAGATGTCGGTGGTTCGAATCCACCCGGCTGTACCAAAATAATGAAAAAAAAGATTTCAAGACCCCCGGTAGAATTACCAGCTGGTTTTGTAGATAGAAAAGAAAAAGACTTAGTCATTAGAGATTTTCTCATTAAGCAAATACGTGAGACAATGACAAAATATGGTTTTGAGTATCTTGAGACACCAAGCTTTGAGTACTCTGAGTCATTGGGAAAATTTTTACCTGATAAAGATCGTCCTTCAGATGGAGTATTCTCATTTGAAGACGGAAAGAATTGGCTATCATTAAGGTATGATCTTACAGCTCCCTTAGCACGCTATTCTGCTAAAAACTTTGAAGAAATACCAAAGCCATTTAAGAGGTATCAAATCGGAACGGTATGGCGAAATGAAAAGCCGGGTCCAGGACGTTTTAGAGAGTTTTTACAATTTGATGCCGATTTTATCGGAACTAGCAATTTATTAGCTGACTCTGAATTATGTGTTTTAGCGTCTGAAATATTAAACAAATGTGGATTAGAAAAGGAAGATTATAAAATAAAAATATCAAATAGAAAATTATCTATTGGCTTGCTAAACTTTCTGAGAATAAATCGAGAAGAACAAAAATCCATAACATTAAGAGCCATCGATAAGCTTGATCGAGTAGGGATGAATGGTGTTAAATTGCTTTTAGGTAAAGGAAGAAAAGATAAGTCAGGTGATTTTACAAAAGGCGCGTTATTAACTGAAAAACAAATAAGCAAAATTATAGATTTCTTAAGTATTAAAAATTTGGAAGAATTAAATAATTTTGAATGTGACGATAAAGATTTTCAATCTGGATTAAATGAGCTTAAGGAAGTGATTGAAAATTTTAAATTAATGAATTTTGAAAATTTTAAATTCGACGCAACTGTTGTTAGAGGTCTTGAATATTACACAGGAATAATTTTTGAAGTTCTTTTAACTTTCAAAGTAAAAAATGAAAAAAAAGAAACTGTAGAATTTGGTGCAGTCGGAGGAGGAGGAAGATATGATAACCTTGTAAAAAGATTTAAAAACCAGGAATGCCCCTCAACTGGTATTTCTTTTGGATTAGATAGATTACTTTATGCTTTAAGGCAAAAAAATATTTTTAATTTTAAACAAAAAAAACCTGTATTAATTTTAGTTTTAGATAAAAAATATAATGATTATTATTTCAAAGTTTTAAATGATCTTAGAAGAAATAGTATAAATTCTGAAATTTACTCTGGCTCTTCAAATTTTAAATCTCAAATGAAATATGCGGATAAAAAAGGGTGTAGATTTGTCATAATTTGTGGAGAGGATGAAATTAAAAGTAACAAAATCACAATAAAAGACTTAGACATAGGAAGAAATTTGTCTGAAAAAACATCTTCACGTGAAGAATGGAAAGAAAATAAAAATCAGAAAACAATTGAGTTTTCTGAATTAATTAATTTTTTTAGGAATTAACATGTTAAATCCAATAGATAAAAAGCGTAAAATTGAAGATATTTCTAAATTTTTTTTAAAGTATTTTAAGCGTGAAGGTTTTGAATTTGTTGATTTAGATTTAATAATCGATACGGATTTACTTACCAAAAGATCAGGGGAGGAATTTAAGAAAAGTACAATTACTTATAAGGATCTCTCTGGTAAAGAGATTAGTCTAAGACCAGATCTAACAATCTCTACTGCAATAAAATATATCCAAGACAAAAACACCAAAACTAAAAAATACTCTTATTTCGGATCGGCCTTTAAATTATCATTAAATGGTAAACTCAAAGTTTTTAATCAAATTGGCTGCGAGTTAATTAACTCCAAACAAGGACAAGAAGACAAAGTGATCCAAACATTCTTAAAATCACTAAAAAAATATAAAAAGAAAAAGGTTTATCTTGGCGACATTGGAATTTACAACAGTCTAATAGATAGTTTAGATTTACCTGAAAGATGGAAACTCAGACTAAAACGACACTACCCTCGAACACCCTACTTTAATGAATTAATTAAAAGATTAGAAACTAATTACGACTTAGATCAAAAAAAAATTGACTATGATTATAATAGGCTTGAAGAACTGAAAAAAATCAACGGAAACAAAGTAATTGCTGGAAGAAAAATACAAGAAATAATCTCTAGATTTGAAAAAAAGAAAAAAGATCCACGTGATAATTTTATAGGAGCAAAAAGTGCAAAAATTATAAAGGATTTTTTAAAAATTAAAGTTCCTGCGCATCAGACGGAAAAAAAATTAGTAAATTTCTTTACAAAACATTATCTTAGAACAAAATTATTAATTAAAGCATTAAAAAAAATTAAAAAATTAGATAGCAAAATAAGTAAACAATATAATTGTTTTTATCAATCTAATTTGGGAAGAGAAATTCAATACTATACAGGAATAGTTTTTTCTATTGAATTAAATAATAAAGAAATTTCTAGAGGTGGTGAATACAACAATTTAATGAAAACACTAGGATACAAAAAACAAATAAATGCATTTGGAGGTGCAATCGATTTAAACCAATTATTAAATTAGTTATGAAAAAAATTAAATTAGGTTTGCCAAGTAAAGGCAGATTAAAAGATAAAAGTATCGAATTTTTTAAAGAAAATGGATTTGAAATAATGGATCCAAATTCTAGAAATTATTTTTTTAAATTTAAGAATAATACAATCATAGAAGGTATTTATTTGCATGCCCGTGAAATAATCGAGAGATTAAATGATGGTACTATTGATATGGGAATTTCTGGTTTAGATTTGTTAAATGAGAATTCTGATGATTACAAAAAAAGAATCAGTCTTAACAAAAAACTCGATTTTGGTTTTGCAACACTAGTTGTAGCTGTTCCAAATGATTGGCTTGATGTACAAAATATGGCGGATTTAGAGGAGATAAGTTTTGAATTTAGAGAGAAGAATAATAGAAGATTAAGAGTTGCAACAAAATATCCAAACTTAACTGAAAAATTTTTTCTATCTAGAGGAGTTTCAGAGTATCAACTTGTTTCTAGTTTGGGAGCTACAGAATCATATCCATTTACAGGCTCCTCGGAATTAATTACAGACATAACTTCAAGTGGAACCACATTAAAAGAAAATAACTTAAGGGTTATCTCCGACGGACAAATACTAGAAAGTTCTGCGTGTTTATTTACAACTAATAAGATTAAAAATATAAATTTAAAAGATTTAAAATGAAAATAATTGACGAAATTTTTGACGATATTAGCTTTAAGATTGGACCAGAAAAAAATATTAGAAAAGAGTATTTATATCGTATTATAAAAAGATTTTATAAACTAGCTGGATTAGAAAAAAAATTTATCTTTAAAAATCTTATAATACCTAATGATAAATTAGATCACGAATTAAAGAATGCTTTATTAAATATCAAAGCGATGGCTTCTTACGCCAATGGTTACATAATTAATAGAATATGTAAAAATTTAAAAGATGATCAAATTTATGTAAACATAGGAGTTTGGAAAGGCTTTTCTTTAGTTGCCGGGATGGTTAACACTAATTGTCATGTAGATGGTATAGATAATTTTTCTGAGTTTAAAGAAACTAATCCCAAGGAGGAATTTTTAACAAATTTTAATAAGTATAAAAATACTACCAAACACAAATTTTACGAGATGGATTATAAAATTTATCTTAAGGAATTTGAAAGTAGAAAGGTACCTATAAATTTTTATTTCTATGACGGTGCGCATTATTATAAAGATCAACTTGAGAATTTAGAGATTGCACATAATTTTTTTTCAAAAGATACAATCATTTTAATCGATGATTTTAATGGTGAACAAGTAGAGCAAGCGACCATGGATTTTATTTCAAAATATCCAAATCAATTTAAGATATTAAAACAAAATAAAACAAAAAATTTAAATCACCCATCCTTTTGGAATGGTAATATGATTTTTCAAAGAGTGTAATTTGCAATTATTGTAAAAAATCAAAGATGGGAATAATATATTTAGTACAACCAATTGGAAATAGAGTTAGGTCTATTGATAGACTAAAACCAAAAGATAGAAAGAAACCAGCAAATTGTAACAATTCAAATGTTAAATTTGGCAAACACCTTTCTAATTATTCAGATTTAAAAGATAGATATGAAAGACTTGTTGGTGATGTTGATGTCAGAGTTGTTGTTAATATCCCAGATAATCAAATCCAAGAATTTGAAAATATTTTAAAAAAAGTATTTGTTAAGCATATTAAGCAATTTCAAGAGGAATCTAAAACTGTTACAAGAGAATGGATGTCCAGAATTACTTTTGATGAAGCAAAAAATATTATTTTAGAAGAACATAAAAAATTTATGTCTAAGGTGAATAAATTATTACCAAAAAAATAAACAATCTCTCATCATTCCTTCATCACTAATGATTTTCGTTAAGATAAAAAAAAGGGCAGTAAAAACTGCCCTTTTTGAATTTTTGTTTAAGATTAATGGGGGGTTACATTCCCATGCCGCCCATGCCGCCCATGCCAGGCATTCCACCTCCCATTGGAGGCATTCCACCACCGGCACCGCCTGAGTCTTTATCCTCAGGTTTATCACCGATCATAGCTTCAGTAGTAATCAGTAAACTAGATATTGAAGCAGCGTCTTGCAAAGCTGTTCTTACAACTTTTGTAGGATCTATAATTCCTTTTGCAATCATGTCGCAAAACTCAGCTCCTTGAGCATCATAACCGTGAGAACCTTTTTTACCTTCTAAAAGTTTTCCAACTACAACAGAGCTGTCGACTCCAGCGTTAGCAGTTATTTGTCTAATAGGCGCCTGTAGAGCTTTTCTGATTATTTCTACACCAGCTTTTTGATCATCACCTTTAACTTTAACAGATTTTAAAACTTCCGATGCGTAAAGTAGAGCACATCCACCACCAGTTACAACACCTTCTTCAACTGCTGCTCTCGTGGAGTTAAGTGCATCATCGACACGATCCTTTCTCTCTTTAACTTCAACTTCAGTGGCACCACCAACTTTAATTACAGCTACACCACCAGCTAATTTTGCTAATCTCTCTTGTAGTTTTTCTTTATCGTAATCTGATGTAGATTCATCAATTTGTTTTCTAATTGATGCACATCTAGCTTCAATGTCGCTTTTTTTACCCGCACCATCTACGACAGTTGTGTTATCTTTATCAACTTTAATTTTTTTACAAGAACCTAGATCATTTATTTTTACATTTTCTAGTTTGATACCAAGATCTTCTGAGATCACTTGGCCGCCAGTCAATATTGCAATATCTTCTAACATTGCTTTTCTTCGATCTCCAAAACCTGGAGCTTTAACTGCAACAACCTTTAAACCACCTCTTAGTTTGTTTACAACTAGAGTCGCTAATGCCTCTCCTTCAACTTCTTCAGCAATTATTAGTAAAGGTCTTGAGGATTGAACCACAGATTCTAATAGAGGAACAATAGATTGTAAATTTGAAAGCTTTTTATCACAAAGTAATACTAAGGGATTATCTAACTCAGCAGTCATTTTATCTGCATTTGTTATGAAGTATGGTGATAAAAATCCTCTATCAAATTGCATTCCTTCTACAACATCAAGTTCAGTTTGTAAGCCTTTAGCTTCCTCAACGGTAATAACACCTTCGTTACCAACTTTTTGCATAGCTTTTGCTATCATATCGCCGATTTCTTTTTCACCATTTGCTGAAATAGTTCCAACTTGAGCTATCTCTTCACTGGTTTTAACTTTTTTTGAACTTTTTTTAATATCGGCTATTACCGTCTCTATAGCGGTGTCTATTCCTCTTTTAACGTCCATAGGGTTCATTCCAGCTGCAACATATTTACAACCTTCTTTTGCAATAGCTTGCGCTAAAACTGTAGCTGTTGTTGTTCCATCTCCAGCTTCGTCATTAGTTTTACTTGCAACTTCTTTAACCATTTGAGCTCCCATGTTCTCAAATTTATCTTCTAACTCAATTTCTTTAGCAACAGTTACACCATCTTTAGTAATTCTTGGGGCTCCAAAAGATTTATCTATTACAACATTTCTTCCTTTAGGTCCTAGTGTAACTTTTACTGAGTTAGCAAGTATATCAACACCTCGTAGCATTGAGTTTCTTGCTTCAGTATTAAATTTTACAATTTTTCCAGCCATATCTCCTCCTAATTATTTTTTATTTATAACACCCATTATGTCCGACTCTTTCATAATTGAGTATTCTTTTCCGTCAATTTTAACTTCTGTTCCTGACCATTTACCAAATAAAACATGGTCACCAACTTTGACATCCATTGGGGTAGTTTTGCCATCATCAGATTTTGCTCCTGGACCAACTGCTATAACTTTACCCTCTTGAGGCTTTTCCTTAGCTGTATCTGGGATTATAATACCACCTGACGTTTTCTCTTCACTGTCTAGAGACTGTATTAGAACTCTATCGTGTAAAGGTCTGAATTTCATATATCTCCTCCATTAATAATGATGCTGATATGACTATTTTTTAAAGAATTTCAAGGGGTTAAAATTAAGAAAAAATAAGGCAATTTTTACCTAATTTTACGGTTTTTTTAAATAATTCATAATTTCTCATAAAAGTATAAAAGCTTTCTAAAGAATAATTATAATTGGAGAAATTAGATGAATCCTTCAAAACTAGTTGGCGTTAGAGAATTGATAGTTAAGTATGACATATTTTTTATAGATCTTTGGGGCGTTATTCATAATGGTAAAAAAATTTTTGAAAACGCGATAGAGGTTTTAAAAAATATTAAAAATCATGGTAAAGTTATCGTGTTAATTTCCAATGCACCTAGACCTTCTACTACTGTGAAAAGTTTTTTACTTAAAATGGGCTTTGACTTTAGTTTGATTGATGAGCTTGTTACATCAGGTGACGTAACAAGGAATTATCTCGAAGAAAATAAAATTAAAAAGTTTTACCACTTAGGACCAGATAAAGATCGTGATATTTTTAACCAAAATAACCAATTGTCGAAAAGCATTCAAGATTGCGATGAAATTATTTGTACAGGATTAAATAATGCTGAAGAGGAAATTGAAATTTACGACAGACTTTTGAAAGAAAATATAAAATATAAGAAAAAAATGATATGTGCAAACCCTGATGAAGTAGTTAGTAGAGGAACTAAATTAGAATATTGCGCGGGTAAAATTGCTCAAATATATAGTAATTTAGGTGGAGAAGTATTATTTTTTGGAAAACCTTTTATAAGTATATACAGCTTTTCTTTAGATAGAATTAAAAATAAATTTCCTAAAATTGAATTCAGTACAAGACACAAAATTTTAGCAGTCGGAGATAATTTAAAAACTGACATAAAGGGAGCGAATAATTTTAATATCGACTCCATGCTTATATTAAATGGCATTTATAAAGATTATGACTATAATAATAATTTCGATTTCACAAATTTATGTAAATCAAACAATGTTGAAAATGTATATTCAAATTTTTATCAAAAGGATCTAAAATGGTAAAAGTTTTACAGGGAATTAGTAATAATAAAATTACAAAAAAATCTATTTTAGCCATAGGGAATTTTGATGGTTTTCATATAGGTCATCAATCTATAATAAAAGCAGGCAAACAAATTGCAAAAAACAATAAAAAGAAATTTGGAATTCTTACTTTTAATCCTCTTCCTTACGAGTATTTTACAAAAAATTATAACTACAAATTAATTAGTAATAATGAAAAGATAAATTTAGCCGCCAAATTAGGTTTAGATTATATTATCTTTCTAAATTTTAATAAAAACTTAAGGAATAGTTCTCCTCAAGATTTTATAAGCAAGATCCTTTTAAAGAAAATTAATATGAGTCATATAATTGTTGGAAAGGAATTCCGATTTGGAAAAAAAAGAAAAGGAAACGTAAATTTTTTAAAAAAAACTTTAAAACCACTAAATATAAAAGTTACAGGCGCTGAAATTGTTAACCGATACGATGGTAAAATTTCTTCGTCTAAAATTAGGAAAAAAATAATGCAGGGCAAAGTACTTGAAGTAAAGAAATCATTAAACAGGTTTTGGTCAGTGAAAGAAAAAGTTTTGCAAGGCAGGAAAGTTGGAAGAAAAATTGGTTACAGAACTGCCAACATTGAATTAAAAAATAGATTAAATCCTAAAGTAGGAGTGTATGCTGTCAAAATTTTATTTCAAAAAAAAGTATACAAAGGTATTGCAAATTTTGGATATGCACCAACTTTTAAAAGAAAAAAATTAGTATTAGAGTGTTTTATTTTCAATAAAATAAATAATTTGTATGGAAAGGTAATAGAGGTTCAATTTATCAAGTTTATTAGAGGTGAAAAAAAATTTATGTCCATAGAAATGCTCAAAAAACAAATAAAGTATGATATTGATAAAACACGAAGAATTTTAAAAAATGTCTGAAATAAAAGTAAATCTACCCAAAACAAAATTGGCAATGAAAGCCAATTTACCAAACAAAGAACCAGATATTTTAAAATATTGGGACACCATTAATCTCTACGAGCTACAAAAACAAACATTTTCAAAAAGAGAAAAATTTATTCTTCATGATGGCCCTCCATATGCAAATGGAGACATACATATTGGAACAGCTTTGAATAAAGTTTTGAAGGATATCGTTGTTAAATTTCAATCTGTAGGTTTGCAAAAATATTCTCCTTATGTACCTGGTTGGGATTGTCATGGATTACCAATTGAATGGAAAATTGAGGAACTAAACAAAAAAAAAGGAGTCGATAAAACTAAGCTATCGGTTAATGAATTTAGAGGACAATGCAGAGATTTCGCAAGTAAATGGATAGATATTCAAAAAAATCAATTTAAGCGCCTTGGTGTTATTGGGGATTGGGAAAATTATTACTCGACAATGAGTAACGAGGCCGAAGCTATCATTGCAAAAGAAATTTTAAAATTTCTTAAAAATGGAGGGTTGTACAAAGGCTACAAACCAGTTTTGTGGTCAGTAGTGGAAAAAACAGCCTTAGCTGATGCAGAAGTTGAGTATAAAGATAAAGTTTCAAATACAATCTATGCAAAATTTAAAATCAATAAAAAATTTAAAAATCATGATAATATCAGTGTAGTAATTTGGACAACTACACCTTGGACAATACCCTGCAATAGAGCACTTTGTTATAATTCCAAGTACAATTACACTATATTAAACATTAGCCACAATAATATTGAGGAAAAAGTAATTGTTGCTACTGATCTTATTGATAATTTCATCAAGGAAAATGACATTAAAAAATATAAAAAAATTGAGACATTTATAGGTTCTGAATTTAATAATACAAAATGTATTCATCCATTTAAAGAATATGGTTATGATTTTGAAGTACCAATGTTGGATGGAGAATATGTTACACTTGAGCAGGGTACAGGAATCGTTCATATAGCACCTAGTCATGGACCAGATGATTTTCACTTATCACTTAAAAATAAAATTTTAGTTGAAAATACTCTTGAGGACGATGGCACTTATACCGATAAAATAAAAAAATTCAAAGGAGTCCATATTTATAAGGCTGATAAAATTGTTATTGATGAATTAAAAAAAACATCTAGTCTAATCTCAGCAGGTGAATACAAGCATAGCTACCCGCATTCATGGCGATCAAAGGCTCCTCTTGTGCATAGAGCAACTCCGCAATGGTTTATATCCATGGAAAAAAATAATTTAAGATCAAGCGCTTTAAAAGCAATTGGCAAAACCTCATTCTACCCTGAAATTGGTAAAAACAGACTCGAGGGTATGATCGAATCTAGGCCAGACTGGTGTATTTCTAGACAAAGATTTTGGGGAGTTCCATTACCAATTTTTGTTAATAAGAAAACGGAAAAGCCTTTAGTTGATGAAAAAGTTTTTGATAACATTTTTAATATTTTTAAATCACAAGGAAGTGATAGTTGGTTTAAACTGCCTGCTCAAGAATTTTTAACAAATAAGTATAAATCAGAAGATTATCATCAGGTAAAAGATATCGTTGAAGTTTGGTTTGATAGTGGTTCAAGTCATACTTATGTTCTTGAAGAGAGAAAAAATCTAAATTGGCCGGCAGATATGTATTTGGAAGGTTCTGATCAACACAGAGGGTGGTTTCACTCATCTTTATTACAATCATGTGGCACAAGAGGCGAGGCACCGTACAAAAATATTTTAACACATGGGTTTGTTGTAGACGGGAAAGGACAAAAAATGTCAAAGTCGCTTGGCAATGTTGTGTCACCTGATGAAATAATTAAAAAATATGGAGCAGATATTTTGAGATTATGGGTTGTTGCATCTGATTATTCTGAGGATTTAAGACTTGATAATTCGATTATAAACCAGCATGCTGAGTCATACAGAAAAATTAGAAATACTTTTAGATTTATACTTGGAAATTTAAATGACCAGCTCAATTTAGATGAAATCAAAAATACAAAATTAAACAAAAATTTTGATGAATTTGATACTTATATTCTATGCTTAATTTCTAAGTTAGACAAACAATTCACTGAATTAAGTAAACAATTTGCATTCCACAAAATTTACATAGATGTTTTAAATTTTTGTATTAATGATTTATCTGCTTTTTATTTTGATATTAAAAAAGACTCTTTGTATTGTGACGCTGTAGAAAGCGATAAAAGGAAAAATACAATTCTAATTTTAAAACACATTTTCTATTTTTTACTAAAATGGCTAAGTCCAATTCTAGCCTTTACAACAGAGGAAATTTTTGGGTTGATAAAAAAACCAGATGAAAAGAGCATATTTCTAGTCAATTTTAATAGTCTTGATCAGTTAGTAGATTTGAAAGCATATAACGAGGAGAAGTGGGATTATTTGAAGAAAGTTAAATCAGAGGTAAATAATGAAATAGAGATCATGAGAAATAATAAAACTATAGGTTCAAGCCTTGAAACTCAAATTGAATTTACAATAGAAAACGAGGTTAAAAAATATTTTGAAAAAATTAATTTATCTGATTTTTTTATCACATCAGATGCAAAAATTGCGCTAAATGATCAAAGTTTTGACAAAGTTATAGAAAATAAAAACGTAAAGGGTTTAAAAATTATTATAAATAAGGCTGTAGGAATTAAATGTATCAGGTGTTGGAAATACTTTGTAAATGACAAAAGTGTCGACAAAAAATTATGCAAGAGATGTGAAAGTGTCCAGAACGCAATCTGACCAATTAAAATTTAAACAAAATATTTTAGTTTTATTTATTATTACTATAAATTTTTTGTTAGATCGTATAAGTAAAATTTGGATCATTAACTTTTTTTCTAGTGGTCAAAACGAGTATTATATAAATCCCTTCCTAAACTTTATTTTAATTTGGAATAAAGGAATTGCATTTGGTTTTTTTGATAGTGAAAACCTAACTTATCACATGATATCTTTAGCAATTTTCATAATATTAGGTTTCATAGTTTATATGATTATTACATCTAACAAGATTTTTGAAAAAATATGTTTGTCTATTTTGCTTGGGGGAGCTTTAGGTAATTTTTTCGATAGATTGTATTATCAGGCCGTACCAGATTTTATTGATTTACATTATAATAATTTTCACTGGTTTGTTTTTAATGTTTCTGATATCTCAATAACAATTGGAATTATTCTTTTGTTAATTAATGAACTTATCAAAGGCAAGGAAAAGACAGATGAATAAAATTGTTATCTTTATTTATATTATTATTTTTATTATTACATCTTCTTGTCAGGAAGTTAAGAGAGGATTAGGCTTTGAGAAAGTAAGACCAGATGAGTTTTTAATCGAAAAAAGGAGTAGTCTTGAACTTCCGCCAGATTATAATCTCATAGAACCAGGTAGTTTTAAAAAAAAGAAAAAAAAAGAGACACTAACTCAAATATTAAATAAATCTTTAACACCAGATAAGGTTTTAGATGTTCAGAATTCGGGTCCAGTATCTAATACGACAAAGAGTCTTGAAGAAGATCTTTTGAAAAAAATTAAATGACAATTGAAATTAATTTAAATAGCTTTTTCAAAAATTTTTTAGATAAAGATCAAAAAATACATTACGATAATAATCTGAAAACTTGCAAAAACATAGGCGCAAAAATTAAAGAAGAAATAAATAGTAACCAAAATGAAATTTTTAATTCTTTAACTCAAGCTTACCAATCAAAAATATTCTCTTTAAAAAATCAACTAGATAAATCAAAAAAAAAACTTATCATAGGAATTGGCGGATCGACAGCAGGTCTTAAAAGTTTCACAGAATATACTGATCAAAATTATTTATTTATTGACAATTTAAATTATTCAAAAATTAACGAATTATTATCTAAAAAAGATATTTTAGATTATTCTATTTATTTAATATCAAAATCTGGAAATACTTTTGAAACTTTGGCTGCACTAAATTTACTCTATCAGCACGCAAAAAAAATTAATTCTCTCGAAAAGCTTTTTTCTAAAATGACGTGCATTACTGAAGAAAGTGATAATAATTTATACAATTTTGCAAAAAAAAATAATGTTAGATTAATTATTCATAATAAAAAGATTGGAGGGAGATATTCCTTTTTCTCTGAGACAGGAATTTTACCTTCAAATTTAAGTGAGACTGATGTAGCGACGACATGTAAGTTTGATGATTTTCTAGGCGAAGATTTTAATTCTGCAATTGTCAATTCCGCAATTATTATGACTATTACAAAAACTAAAATGATAAAAAAAAATATAAATTTATTTTATGATGAAAAACTAAGTTTTTTTGGAGATTGGTTTAATCAGTTACATGCTGAAAGTCTTGGTAAAAACAATGAAGGTTTAACACCTCTTTATTCAATTTGTCCTAGAGATCACCATAGTATGGCTCAATTGTACCTTGACGGACCAAAGGATAATTATTTCACAATCTTCCCACCTGCAGAAAATAAGCACTTTTCTAAATTCGATAAATTAAATTTTACTAATATAGAAAATCAGACTCCCCAAGAATTAATTAATTCACAGTACAATGCAATTCAAAAGGTTTTTATTGAAAAAAATATACCATTTAGAACAATAACAATTGGAAATAACAAACTTAATATTTTGCAATTATTTTTATATTATTTTCTTGAAACAATAATATTAGGCGAGGCCCAAAATATAAATCCTTACGATCAACCAGCTGTAGAAGAAATAAAAATTAAAACTATTAAAAATTAGTTTTTTAAAAACATTATTCTTGAAATACCATAGGTTTTATCAATCAAAATATTTAGTTTATTAGGTAAAATTAATTTATTTTTAACGTGTGTGTGGAAAATTATTATATTACTTCTAAAATTGTTGGTGATTAATTTAAATATTTCATCCACTTTTTTAAATTGGTAGGGAGGATCAATAAATATCAAATTGAAATTTATTCCCAATTTTCTGGTAGTTAAAAAATGCAATACATCATTTTCTATTATCTCGCAATTTGACTGGGATTGAATTTTCAAAATGTTGTTTTTTAGAATTTTTAAGACACTTTTATTTTGCTCTACGAATGTCACATGTTTGGCATCGCGAGATAAATACTCAATTCCAAAAGACCCCGAGCCTGCAAATAAATCACATATATTCGAATTTCGAAAATTAAATTTAATCTCTTTAGAATGCATAATTAAATTAAATATATTTTCTTTAACGAAATCTCTTAGTGGTCTTGTCGTTTGAGCATCTGGTAATATTAATTTTTTACCTTTGAATTTTCCTGATATGACTCTCATAAAAACTTATTTCTTTAGCACTAGCAATATTAATTTGAGCTGGATTTAATTTATCTAAGCGAAACGGTCCATAACTAATTCTTTTTAATTTATTTACCGCAAGGTTTATAGATCTAAAAATCTGTCTTATTTCATTTTTTTTTCCTTCAAATAGATCTAGTTCGATCCATGTATTTCTTTTTACATCGCCTAAAATCTTATAATTAAAAGATTTGTATCTGATATTTTTATAAATAAATCCTTTTGATTTTTCTTTTAATTTTTTTAGATTTAAGTCTCCGTAAACTTTTACGTGATAAGTCCTTTTAAACTTATTTTTTGGGTTTTCTAAGTTTTGAGTTACCTTACTTGAATTGGTCAAAATAATTAACCCCTCACTATTAATATCAAGTCTGCCTGCAAATATATAATTTTTATATTTAGTACTAATTAATTCGTATATTATTTTACGTTTATCTTGTTTTCTTTTTGAACAAATATAATTAATCGGCTTATAGAGTTTCAGAATTTCAATTTTTTTTTGAAAAGAAATTTTCTTACTATCTATATAAATTTCATCATTTTTATCTACAAAGCATAGTGGAGATAATATAGTTTTTCCATTGACCCTAATTTTATTTTTTAAAATCAATCTCTCAATCTCTCTTCTAGATCCACAATTGTAATTTGCAAGAAATTTAGCTATTCTCTCTTTTGTCATGGTTCAAAATCACTTTGATAAAATATTTAATAGTTTAATTAAATTAGCAAAAAAAGCTTACAATGAAAATGAAATACCAATATCAGCTATAATATTTTGTCCGAAAAAAAATAAAATTATTAGTAAAGCCCACAATGTATGCAAGTCAAAAAGTGATCCGCTGGGTCATGCTGAAATAGTTGCAATTAAAAAGGCTGCAAAAAAAGTTAAGAATTATCGATTTGACGATATGTATTTATTCACTACTCTAGAACCATGTTTAATGTGCGCATCTATAATATTAAACGCTAGATTTAAAAGAGTATATTTTTTTATTGAAGACCAAAAAAGTGGGGCGTTAGTTAATAATCATAAATTAATTTATGATAAAAAAATTTCCAAGAAACCTAAATTGTACTATGGATTTAAATCTCTAGAGTATGAGAAATTGCTTAAAAATTTTTTTAAAAACAAAAGATAATTATTTTATTACTCTCCATCCTATATCACGTCTATAATATTTATTTTCCCATTCTAATTTATCAAGAGCTCGTAATGCTTCATCGCGAGCTATTTTCAGAGATTTGTTTGTGACTGTTGAATTTAATACTCGTCCACCTATTGCGATAATTTCTCCATTAACATTTGATGTTCCAGCGTGAAAAATTTGAATATTTTCATTCTGATCAATCTTATTTAAATTTTTTATGACTGTGCTTTTATCGTAATCACCTGGATAACCTTTATTAGATGCTACGATTGTTATACCCGGGTAATCATACCATTCTATCTTTTTGTTTTTTAGATTTTTTTCAATCGTATTTATTACTATTTCAAGAAAGTCACTTTTCATTCTCATCATGAGTATTTGACACTCTGGATCCCCAAATCTAATGTTGTATTCTATTAATTTGGGATCGCCATTATTTATCATAAGTCCGGCATATAAAATTCCTGAAAAAGGTGAGCCAATCTTTTTCATTCCTGCCAACGTAGGTTTAATAATTCTATTAATTATTTTTGACTCAATATCATCTGTTATCAAATAGGAAGGTGAATATGCACCCATACCGCCAGTATTTGGACCAACATCATTTTCAAATATTCTTTTATGATCTTGTGCTGTGCCTATTGGTAAAAAATCTTCTCCATCGGTAATAACGAAATAACTAGCTTCCTCTCCTTTTAAAAATTCTTCTAAAATTACCTTTTTTGAAGATTTAAATTTTCCACTAAATATTGCTTTGACATCATTAAGTGCCTCTTCTTTTTTATTACAAATAGTAACACCTTTACCTGCTGCTAACCCATCTGACTTCACAACAATTGGAAGACCAAATTTATTAATACAGTCAGATGCCTCACTTAAATTTTTTACTTCTTGAAACCGAGCTGATGGAATTTTAAATTCAGAACAAAAATTCTTTAAAAATAGTTTAGACCCCTCAAGTTGAGATGCTTTTTTAGAAGGACCAAATACTTTTATACATTTTTCCTCTAAAAAATCTTTTATACCTTCAACGAGAGGAACTTCTGGACCTACAATAACTATATCAATCTCGTTTTTTTTTAATTCGTCATACAGTTGATTAAAATTTGATATATCAACATTTAAATTTTCACAAATTTGAGCTGTTCCTGCATTACCAGGTATACATACAAGTTTTTTGAGATTTTTTGATTGTTTAAGTTTATAGCAAATAGAATGCTCTCTACCCCCACTTCCAATTATTGCTACCTTCATGTAAAACCTTTAAATATAATTATGAGCAATATACCAGAATTTTCTGTATCTGAATTATCATCTTTAACAAAAAATTTATTAGAAGAAAATTTTTCTCTAATTCGTGTTAAAGGAGAAATCACTAACGTAAAAGAAAAAGGTCATTGCTATTTTACCCTAAAGGATGAAGATTTTGTATTAAATGCTGTTTGTTGGTCGAGCAAAGTTCCTTATTTGAATTTCAAGCCGGAAGAAGGCATGGAGGTTTTCGCAGAAGGTAAATTATCTACATATGCAAAAGGCAGCATCTCAACTTATTCTTTACACGTAAATCAAATAAATGTTCAGGGAGAGGGTGCGTTATTAAAATTATTTAAGGAAAGACAGAAAAAATTACAAAAAGAGGGTTTGTTTGATCAGGATCATAAAAAAAACTTACCCTACTTGCCAAAAAAAATAGGAGTTATTACATCGTCAACTGGGGCAGTTATTATGGATATTATTGATAGGATTGAAAATAGATTTCCAACACCAATTGAACTTTATCCTGCATCTGTGCAGGGTATTAATTCATCGAAGGAAATTATTAATGGAATAAAATATTTTAATGATAGTAAGTCCATTGATGTATTAATTATTGCTAGAGGAGGCGGGGGACCAGAAGATTTTATAGGTTTTAATGAAGAGGATTTAGTTAGAGAAGTGTTTGCTTGCAAAATACCGATAATATCAGCAATTGGACATGAAACAGATTTTACTTTGCTTGATTATGTTGCAGATGTAAGGGCGGCTACCCCAACTGCAGCGGCAGAAATCGTTGTTCCTGAACGTCTAACATTACTTAACACTCTTAAAAATGTTTACGAAAATTTGGATACGTCCATTAAGCATTATTTTAAAAAAATAAACAAAGAATTTTCATATATTAATAAGTTGCTAAATACAAACAATCTGAAAAAATTTTTAAACCAAAATCATAAAAATTTGGACAACGTCTTTAGAGTATTTTCTTCTTCATTTTTAAATGATTTAAAAATAAAAAAAAGTGATCTTACTAATCTTGGTAAAAGATTTCTTGGATTAGATATAAAGAATACACTCAAAAGAGGATTTTCAATAATTAGAGATGCTAATAACAAAGTAATTAAAAATTCTAAAAATTTAAAAGGTAAAGACAAAATTAAAGCTGAATTTTTTGATGAAGAAATAATATTAAATATTAAAAATGACAGAGGCTAAGTTAAAATATAAACAAGGTTCATTTGAAATAGTAGAAGATGGAGACTACGTATTTTGTGCGGTTTCAAAAAGAAAAATTCCACTTAATGAGCTGAGATATTGGAATGTTGATTTGCAGGAGGCTTATTTTTCTCCGATAGAAGTTGAAAAGAAATTAAATGAAAAAGCTTAAAATTTTAATAATTTTTCTGTTTTGTTCGCAGGCCTACGGGCTGGAATTTAACGGAAAATTTACTCAAGGTGGATTGATTATTGGCAAAACTAATCCTTCAGATAAGATTTTTCTTGATGAGAAACCTCTTAAAATTTCACCCTCTGGTAATTTTGTTTTTGGAATTTCTAGAGAAAGGTCCAAAGACTTAAAAATCGAAATTAAGAGCAAATCTTCATCAAAGATATTAACAAAAAAAATAACTAAACGTAAATTTAGAATACAAAGGATCGATGGTTTACCAAAAAGAAAAGTAACACCAAACGAGGAAGATATGAAAAGAATTAGGAAAGAAGGAAGGCTGATAGTTAAAGCCAAAAATATAAATAGTAATTTTGATTTTTTTTCTAATGGCTTTATAAGACCTTTAAAAGGAATTACAACTGGCGTATATGGTAGCCAAAGAATTTTAAATGGAAAAAAAAGACGTCCTCACTACGGAATTGATATAGCATCTCCAAAAGGCACACCAATTAAAAGTCCAAACGATGGTAAAGTTGTATTAGCTGAAAGAGACTTATTTTTTACTGGAGGAACATTAATGATTGATCACGGTCATGGACTTATCTCAATTTATTCTCATCTTGAAAATTTAAAGGTAGAACGTAACCAACAAATTAAAAAGGGGCAAATTATTGGTACTGTTGGTTCTACGGGTCGTTCAACAGGACCACACTTGGATTTTAGATTGTACTGGAATAATATTGCAGTTGACCCTGATTTAGTTTTTAATTAATTATATTTTCCACCTTTTATGTGTCCAGATCCACTGGCCTGGATTTTCTTTAATCATCTTTTCAATAACATTGTTAATTCTATTTGTAATTTGCAATTCAGACTCTTCTTTTGAAAAACTAATTTCATCTAAAATATTCATCTCAAAGAAATATTTATCTTTCCTTTTTAAAGAAATAGGAACTAATTTATAGTTGTATTTTTTTGCAAACTGAGCTGGAATTCTTGTTGTGTAACAATCTTTATTAAAAAGTTTTGTAACAATCCCTTCGGTTAATTTTTGGTCAACCATTAGTGCGATATTTCTTCTATCTTTAACTCTAGACAACAATTCTCTGGTGCCGCCCTTGTCCTCCCCTGGAAGTGGTTTCGCAATTTGATCCTTGCAGATATAGGATGTTCTCAGAAATTCCATAATAGGATTTAAAAAAAAATTATTTAGCTTTCTGTAAAGTGCTGAAATTTGAAGGTTTTGCTTTTCTAATTCCATTGCCATTAATTCAAAATTTCCAAAATGTCCGGAAAAAAAAAGTACTGGATCTTTTGAACTTTTTAGTTTTTCAAGTTTATCTAAATTTAATATTTTAATATGATCATTATTATTTTGAAAAAATCTGAGATTTATATATTCAGCTAAAGTCCTACCGTAGTTGTCCCACATTTTATTTATTATTTCATCGTTTTGAATATCTGAATTTTCAGGAAAACATATTTTTAAATTACCTCGAATAATCTCACTTGATCTAAAAAATTTACCAAATGTTTTAAATATATATGAAGACAGATTTGATGCTAATTTTCTACCTATTAGAAAAAAAATAATGAATAAAAATATTACTATAATGAATTGAATAAAATATTTTATAGACTTAATCATTTATTATACAATTTATTAATTCATGCTTATTTTCAATGTAAAGTTCAGCATCTATACATGTTATTTGGTCTTTAAAACGATCTATCCTGCAAAAATCTTTAGCCGTTGTAACTACAGTCATATTTTGTTTTTTACTAGTTTCGACAATTCTCGTTAGCTCATCTTCAGAGTAATTATAATGGTCAGGGAAAGAAATAGTTTTTTTTACATTTAGCTTTGATTTTAAAAGATCAAAAAATTTATAATTATTAGCAATTCCCGAAAATGCTAAAATGTCTTTGTTACTCAATTTTTCTAAATTACTTAGTTTGTAATTACTGTAAAAAATCTTTAAGTTTTCATTATACATCAAAAGAAACTCTTCGAGATTAAGATTTTTCTCACCGTTTATTACAGCAGCTTTAAAATTTTTAATTTGGTCTATGCTCTCTCGAAGCGGGCCAGACGGAAGGAGCATTTTATTACCAAATTCTAAATCTGAATTAATACAGACAATTGAAAAATCTTTTTTAAAAGAGTGATCTTGATATCCATCATCGAGTATTAAAAAGTTGTCTTTATTATCCAAAGATTTTTCAACTCCTTGCACACGCTTATTAGTACATATTAAATTAGTGGTTTTTTTTAGTAAATTAATTTCATCTAAATGATTTTTATTAAATTTTTTTAGAACTGATACTTTGTATTTAGTCGATAACTCCTTATAAATTTCAATAGCTAAGGGTGTCTTCCCGGTTCCACCCAAATAGATATTGCCAATACAAATGATTTTTATGTCACGAAATTTTATACTAAAAATTTTTCTTAAGTATTTATTAATGATAAATAAGAGATAGTAAAGCATTGTTAAAGGAATTAACAGTATAGAGAGTATGGAAAAACCTTTTCTATCCCAAAATTTAGGTTTACTTAATTTCATTATCTATAAAATTTTTCACTTTATTAAGTGTATTATTAAAAATTTCTAACCCATACGAGTCAATAATATTATTAAAGTTTTCTACAGAGGAATTATTCAAATTTAATTGTATTTGTTTTGCCAAATCATCTTCATTTTTTACCAGTGATGATACGTTATTTTTTTTAAGGAATTCATAAATTTCATCAAAATTATATATTGATGGACCATGTAGAACTTTACAATTTTTTCTTGCTGGCTCTAATGGATTCTGTCCGCCATGCTTTATGAAAGAACCGCCCATAAAAACAACATTTGAATAATTAAAAAACTTTTCAGCTATATTATATTTATCTACTAAGATAATACCTGATGTTACCTTATTATTTTCAGAATACTTAGTATAAGTACAATTTAAATCTTTTAGTAATTGTTCAAATTTATATATTTTATTTATGTGTCTTGGTATTATAATTGATGTAAAGTTTTTTTGAGTTTGCAATATTTTTTGGTGAGCAGAAATTAAAAACTTTAGCTCGCCTGGATGTATAGACATACCTACAAAATTATTTGCGTTTTTTTTACTTTTTATTTGATTAGCTGAATTATAAAATTTTAAATTTCCAATAAATTCAGCGTTATTTAAACCCATTAGTGTTAATTTTTCTTTAATAGTTTTGCTCATAGTTGTAATAATTTTAAAATTTCTCATAATAGTAACAAAAACATTTTGAATTAATCCCCATTTTCTTAAACTTGAAGGGGAAAATCTTGCGTTAAGTAATATTAATGGAATATTTTTATTTTCACATTCAATTATTAAATTCGGCCAAATTTCTGCTTCAATAAATATTCCAATTGTTGGCTTCCAATGATTTAAAAATCTTATAATTATTTGAGGTGTATCAATTGGGGCATACTGATGAATAATTTGGTCATTTGAGATATTTTTTGCATAATCACCTGAACTTTTAGTAGAAGTTGTTATTAATGCTTTATAATTACTAGAAAAATTAGACATTAGTGGTTTAATAAGTTTTTCTATAGATTTTAATTCCCCTAAACTCGAAGCATGAAACCATATGTATTCATCAGGTGTATTTTTTATGTATTTTCCTAATTTCTCTTTGTATCTATCTGGATCTTCTTTTTTTTTTAATAATCTGAATTTTAAGATAAGAGGAACTAAATAATTAATTAAAAAAGTGATGAGGTAATAAACTTTAAGCATTAAAGGAGTTGCTGTTGTTCATACAGTTTTTTGTACATAATTGAATTATTTATTAAATTCTTATGGGTTCCTTCTTCTATTAATTCTCCATCTTTGATAACAAATATTTTATCAACTTCACTGATAGTTGAGAGTCGGTGTGCAATTATGATTGTTGTTTTTGACTCTGTTAATTTATTTATGGCATCTTGAACCCTCTTTTCTGATTCAGTGTCTAACGAAGAAGTCGCTTCATCTAAAAGAATTATTGAACTTTTTTTCAAAATAGCTCTAGCTATAGATATTCTTTGTTTCTGCCCACCAGAAAGTTTTACGCCATTCTCGCCTATTAGTGTTTCGTATTTATTTTGCAATTCCTCAATAAACTCATGGCAATTAGCTTGCTTACTTGCCTCTAGTATCTCTTCGTCTGTTGCTTCAATATTTCCATAAGCAATATTTGCTTTTACAGTATCGTCGAATAAAATTACATCTTGAGATACCATGGCCATGTGTTTTCTCAAAGATTGTATGGTGACATCCTTTATATTTTGCGAGTCTATTTCTATACACCCTTGTTGAGGGTCATAAAATCTTGGTATTAAATTGATAAAAGTACTTTTCCCTCCTCCACTTGGACCGACCAATGCCACTTTTGTGCCTCCTTCAATGTTAGCGTTAATATTTTTAAGCGCTTGTGTGCCGTCCGAGTATTTAAAACTTAAGTTTTTAAAACTCACATTTGCTTTGTTAATAATAAATTCTTTCGATCCCTCTTTGTTGGTAATAAAATCTTTGTTATCAAGTAATTTGTAGATCCTATCAGCAGCTGTTAAGCCTTCTTGTATACCGATATTCACGCTAGCTAGAGCTCTTACAGGTTGATATGCAAGCATCAAAGCTGTAAGAAAAGAAAAAAATTGACCTATTTCTATTTGGCCAGCAATACTTTGAAGTCCACCCGTAAAAACAACAATAGCAATTGCAAAACCCGTTATTGTTTCCATAATTGGTCCAGCTCCTAGACGTGTTCTCTCCATCTTTATTATTGTATCAGTTCTTGAACTGATAACACTCGACAGATTTTTAAGCTCATCTTTCTCCTTTTGAAAAATTTTAATAACTTGTGTGGCTTTTAAAATTTCTGACAAATATTTCATAAAGACTTCACTCATTGACAAATAGGTAGTCACGGCTTTCCCCATCCTCTTGCCTATTTTTCTGGAAAATAAAGCTGCTAGCGGTATTAGTGTAATTGCAAGCAAACTTAATTTCCAATTTTGATAAAACATTAAACCTAAAAGAAATATTAAGGTAACCCCTTCCTTCACTGCATTTACAGCTATGCCGTTTAATACATTTGATAAAGTTAATGTATCAGTAATGAAATTAGATATAAATTTACCAGAATGTTTACTAGTCAAAAAAGAGGTATCGGCTTGGAGTATTTTTTCACCTAACAAAATTTGTATATTTTTGATTACACTATAAGCAATTTTAATTGTTTTAATCCTAACCACAAATACAGACAATGATTTAATCGCGAATGCACAAATTATTGCAACTGGTATGACATAAAGCATTACCTTGTCCTTTTCTATAAATATTTTTTTGATTGCTGGATCTAGTAACCATGCAACGGCAGTTGTAGCCATTGCACTTAAAATAATAAATAGGAATATAATTACAATTTGTTTAAAATACTTTCTTATTTGTGTTCTAAATATTCTTTTTAATAAATCTATTTTATTCATATTTGTTTTTGACTAATTCGAATATAAAAATGGCTGTTTTTTGATTTAACAATAATTATTTCTTACCAAAAAAATAATTAAATAAATAGCCTATTTTAATTAAAAATTCCGACTGATAATAAGATCAAAAGAATTAAAAAGCCAAAATAATTGTTATATTGAAATACTTCGAGATAATTTTTCGAATTTCTCATAAGGTATATCTTTCTCAATATTAGCAAATACGGTATCGATAAAAGAAATAGAATTTCACTAAAATTATTTGCTAGCAATAAAGAAGAAATTACCAGAAGTATTTGCACTGTATAAATTAAATACAAGAATTGATATATTTTTTTATCAAGCAAAAGCGCTAAGGATTTTACTCCAATTTTTTTATCATCAACGATATCTTGAAGCGCGTATATTGTGTCGTATCCAACAGTCCAAAAAATTCCAGATAAATATAGTAATATGATACCAGTTATAAAACTCTCATTTAAACTTAACCAAGATAAAAGAATTCCAAAATTAAATACTACCCCTAAAATTAATTGCGGCCAATATGTAAATCTTTTCGCGAATGGATATAGTAAAACTATAAAAATTATAGATAAACTAAAAAATATAGTTTTGATATTAAATTGAAATAAAATTATCAGGGATAAAAAACATAATGTTAAAATCAAAATCCAAGCATTTCTTAAACTAACTTTACCACTAGCTAATGGTCTATTTTTAGTACGCTCAACTTTTTTATCAATTTCTTTATCAACAATGTCATTATATATACATCCCGCACTTCTCATTAATATCGATCCTATAAAAAATAAAAATAAAAAGTAAAACCACTGATAACTAATTTGTAAATAATTTAAATTATAAGCCATACCCCAGCTACATGGCCAAAATAGCAATAAAAAACCAGTAGGCTTATCAAGCCTCATTAGATAAATATAATTTTTCATTAAACTAAATTATTTAGCTCTGTTAAGTTTTTTATTGTGTTCGTAGGATGAAATCCCAATTCGTCAAATACTCTGTTATTTCTATTTACCCAAACACATTGATAACCAAAAACTCCGCCACCAACAATGTCCCAATTATTTGCACTCATAAAACAAACTTCAGATGGTTTACAGTTAAATTTTTTAGTGGTCATTTCATAAACCTTTGGATCAGGTTTATAAATTTTAACTTGTTCTATCGACAATATTTCATCAAATAAATTTTTAACATTGGCGTTTGATACCAGGTGATTTATTAGGTCGGGTGTACCATTTGATAATATACAGGTTTTAATATTTTTTTGTTTTAATTTTTCTAAACAATCTTTTAATTCGGGATAAGGGTTTAAGGTCTTATAAAGATTTAGCAATTCATCTCTTAAAGATTTATCAATTTTGTGTATCGTCATAGCATAATCAAGAGAGTCTTCTGTAATCTTCCAAAAATCAACATGCTTTTTCATTAAAGATCTAAGCCATGTATATTCTAACTGCGAAGTTCTCCAGGTATTTGAGAATGAAAGCCAATTTTCTCCAATCTTTGGTGCAACGTTCTCGGCAGCTGAATTCACATCAAAACAAGTCCCATATGCATCAAAAGCACATACTTTAATATTTTTAATTTTCATATGATTAATGATAAAACACTCATATGAAGAAAAATACAAGAATATATTGTTCTCAAAAATTAATAATATCTTCACAAATTTTATTAGAAAAAAAACAGTCTCATTACATAAAAAATGTAATGAGGCTCGATGAAGGAAATTTTTTATCACTTTTTAACGAAAATGATGGAGAATATAATTGTCAGATTGTGAAAATTACAAAAGACAATATTGAGATAAAAATTCTAGATAAAACAAAAAACATAACTAATAACTATAAATTGTCATTAGCATTTTGCCCTCCTAAAAAAATTAAACTTGATGTTCTCATGCAAAAGGCAACAGAGTTAGGTATTAAATCTTTTCATCCATTAATATCAAACAGAACTATCAACAGAGATCTTAACATACCAAGGTTAAAAAAAATTATAATTGAAACAATTGAGCAATCTGATCAAGTTAAAATTCCACAAATTGAAAACCCAGTAAAATTTAATAGTTTTATTGATAAAATTTCATGTGATGATAATAGCCTATTATTTGTTGGAGATATTAATTGTTCAGATGAGCTAGTTTTTAAGGATCATTTTGATTCGAGTAAAAACCTTTTTATTTTGATAGGACCCGAAGGTGATTTTGATGAGGAGGAGATGAAAGCAATCAACAATTGTAAAAACGCTGTAAAATTCTCGCTTGGAAAGTCAATTTTACGCTCAGAAACAGCAGCCATATCTGCAATTAGTATTTTCAACTATTTAACTCGACAAATTTAAGCCAATGTGTCGCAAAGGTAATTATTTTAGATTTTGTTATAAATCTCTTGCGATGAGGACCTTTTTACATACAGTTATTTTTTATATGACTTCTACAAGTCTTTTGTATTCATCGGAGCCTAAAAATTGGCAACTAGGGTTTCAAGAAAGCGTTACTTCAATAATGAATGACGTAGTATTTATGCACGATTATATTTTAATGCCAATAATTACTGCAATTAGTGTATTTGTTTTATTTTTACTGTTTTATGTGTGTATCAAATTTAGAGAGAGCAAAAATCCTAATCCATCAAAAACTACTCATAATACTTTTATTGAAATTGTATGGACTTTAATTCCGTGTTTGATTTTAATTGTAATCGCAATACCATCTTTTAAACTATTATATAAGCAAGATATAATACCCAAAGCAGATGTCACAGTTAAAGCCATAGGTTACCAATGGTATTGGGGATATGAGTATCCTGACCAAAATATATATTTTGAGTCATTAATGATTGAAGACAAAGATTTAAAACCTGGTCAACCAAGGTTACTTGCTACCGATACTGAAGTAGTTGTACCTGTAAATAAAATTGTAAAAGTTTTAATAACATCAAATGATGTTCTTCATGCATGGGCAATACCAGCGTTTGGAGTTAAAAGAGATGCAGTTCCAGGCAGAATTAATGAAACATGGTTTAAAGCTGACAAAGAGGGAGTTTATTATGGACAATGCTCAGAGTTATGCGGAATTAAACATGCATTTATGCCAATTACTGTAAGAGTTGTTTCTGAAGAAAAATATTTAGAGTGGATTGAATTAGCTAAAAAAAAATATGCTAAATATCCAGATAAAAGTTTAATAACTTATAACATGAAAGAAAAAAATTAATGTCATCTTATACTGGAACAGCAGATCATTCAAAAGACGAGCATCATCCAACTGGATGGAAGAGATGGGCTTATTCTACCAACCACAAAGACATTGGAACAATGTATTTAATTTTTGCAATTATAGCTGGAGTCATTGGTACTGTATTTTCTGTTTTGATGAGAGCAGAGTTAATGCATCCAGGTGATGGAATTCTTGGTGGAGATTATCATTTATATAACGTTTTAGTGACGGGTCATGGTTTGATTATGATTTTCTTTATGGTGATGCCAGCAATGATAGGAGGTTTTGGAAACTGGTTTGTACCGATTATGATTGGAGCTCCTGATATGGCTTTTCCAAGAATGAATAATATTTCTTTTTGGTTATTACCTGCATCACTAATACTTTTAATTTCTTCAATTTTTGTTGAGGGTCCACCAGGTCAAACAGGTGTTGGGGGTGGTTGGACAATCTATCCTCCATTATCTTCAAAAGCTGGTCAACCTGGTCCTGCAATGGATTTAGCAATCTTTAGTTTGCATATAGCAGGTGCGTCTTCAATTTTAGGTGCAATAAATTTTATTACTACTATATTTAACATGAGAGCTCCTGGCATGACACTGCACAAAATGCCTTTGTTTGTTTGGTCGTTGTTAGTTACAGCTTTTTTATTACTTCTTGCGGTTCCAGTATTAGCAGGTGCAATCACAATGTTACTCACAGACAGAAACTTTGGGACATCTTTTTTTGCTCCAGAGGGAGGAGGAGACCCGGTGCTCTTTCAACATTTATTTTGGTTCTTTGGGCATCCAGAAGTTTATATTTTAATATTACCAGGATTTGGAATTGTAAGTACTATTGTTGCTACATTTTCAAAAAAACCTGTTTTTGGTTACTTAGGAATGGCTTATGCAATGGTCTCAATTGGAGCTGTTGGTTTCATAGTTTGGGCTCATCACATGTACACTGTCGGTATGGGTGCTGACACGAGAGCTTACTTTACATTTGCAACAATGGTTATTGCGGTTCCAACAGGAATCAAAATATTTTCATGGATTGCAACGATGTGGGGTGGCTCGATTAGATTTACAACTCCAATGCTGTGGTCAATAGGCTTTATATTTTTATTTACTGTTGGTGGTGTCACTGGCGTTGTGTTAGCAAACGCGGGAATAGATACCTCACTACATGATACATATTACGTGGTTGCACACTTCCATTATGTATTGTCACTCGGGGCTGTTTTTTCAATTTTTGGAGGTTTTTATTATTGGTTTAGCAAAATGTCTGGGTATGAGTACTCAGAGTTTTTAGGTAAGTTACATTTTTGGATTACATTTATTGGTGTAAATTTGATATTTTTTCCGCAGCATTTTTTAGGTTTAGCAGGAATGCCAAGAAGATATGCAGATTATCCTGACGCTTTCGCGGGATGGAATTACATATCTTCAATTGGGTCTTACATGTCGGCATTTGGAGTAGTTATATTTTTTATAGTAATCATTCATGCTTTTGTAAGAGCAAAGCAAGTTGGTAATAATCCTTGGGGTGAAGGCGCAACAACATTGGAGTGGACACTAAGTTCACCACCTCCATTCCACCAGTTTAATGAACTACCACAAATTAAGTAATAAAAATGCCGGTAAATACATCTGATTTTTCTCTAAAAAAAATAGATATTAAACTCATAATCAAGTCATTTTATGAATTAATGAAACCAAGAGTAATGTCATTGGTAATATTTACTGCATTAGTTGGTTTAGTAATTTCTCCAAATAAAATTAGTTTAATTGACTCATGTTTTAGTTTGTTTTTTGTTGCGGTTGGAGCAGGAGCCGCTGGAGCATTAAATATGTGGTATGAATCGGAGATAGATAAAGTCATGAGCAGAACATGTTTAAGGCCTCTTCCGCTTGGAAAAATTTCAACTAATGCAGCTTTATTGTTTGGAATTATTTTATCAGTAATTTCTATTACTGGGTTATATTTTTTTTCTAATCTTCTTTCAGCAGTTGTTTTAACTATAACAATTTTATTCTACTATTTTGTTTATACAGTTTGGTTAAAAAGAAAAACCGCACAAAATATTGTGATTGGTGGTGCGGCTGGTGCATTTCCACCAGTAATCGGGTGGACAATTGCAACCAATAACATATCAATTGAACCAATCATACTTTTTTTGATTATATTTTTTTGGACACCCTCTCATTTTTGGGCATTAAGTTTATACAAAAATGAAGATTATAAGAAAGCCAATATACCAATGCTTTCTGTAATTGCAGGAGAAGATTATACAAAAAAAAATATTTTTATTTACTCAATAATACTGTTCCCAATTACACTGTTACCATTTGTATTTGGCTTCGCGAGTTATATAAATTTCTTTACAGTATTATGTTTTGGGACTAGTTATATATACTTGTCGTACAAACTATTAAGGGAAAAAGATAAAAAAAATTCAAATTTTATTGCAAATAAGGTTTTTATTTTCTCTATATTTTATCTTTTTTTTATTTTTTCAACGATTTTGTTAGATAACTATTTTCTATTATAATGAAGAAAAAAAATAAAAATATAATAACGGCATTGCTACTTGTAGCATTAATTATATTTTTATTCTTTTTTACTCTGTACAATATGAGCAATGGAATATTAAATAGGCCATTATGATGAATAAATCTGTAAAAATAAATCCAAAACTATTAGTATTAATATTTTTTCTAATGCTAGGTTTATCGTTTGCATCAGTGCCATTGTACGATCTTTTTTGTAGAGTTACTGGTTTTGGTGGAACTACGCAATTCTCAAAAGAGAGGCCATCTATAATTATGCCTGAAATTGTAAGTATGAGATTTGATACAAATGTATCAGGTAATTTACCCATTTCCTTCAAAGTTTTAAAAAACAGAGAAGAAATTAAAATAGGTGAATCAAGTAATATTAAGTTTCAAATAAATAACGAAAGTACAGAACAATTAAAGGTTGTTTCTACATTTAATGTAAGTCCGCCTTCTGCAGGAAAATATTTTAACAAGTTAGAGTGTTTTTGTTTTGAAAAGCAGTCAATCAAAAGCCTGGATAAGAAAAAATATAATTTATCGTATTATATAGATCCAGAGATTTTAAATGACCCAGCAACAAAAAATATTAAGGATATCACTTTATCTTATACATTATTTGAAGTAGATAAGTTCAAGAAATAAATTATGGCATCAACAGAAAAAAAACATGATTATCATTTAGTAGAGCCGAGCCCATGGCCTATCTTTTGCTCGATTGCTTCTTTAATTTTAGCAGTTGGGGCGGTTTATTATTTTAGAACAAAAAATATGTGGATGATGATCGTTGGTTTAGCAATAACGACTTATGGTGCTTACATGTGGTTTAGGGATGTCATTATAGAAGCACATGAAAAAGGTGATCACACACCTATTGTTCAAATTGGAATGAGATATGGAATGACCTTATTTATAGCATCAGAAGTAATGTTTTTTGTTGCTTGGTTTTGGGCTTATTTCGATGCAAGTTTATTTCCAGACCAGATTATCGGAGGAATTTGGCCACCAAAAGGAATTCAAACTTTAGATCCATGGCACATTCCTTTAATTAATACTTTAATTTTGTTGTTATCAGGAACAACAGTGACCTGGGCACATCATGCTTTACTTGAAAATGACAGACAAGGACTAAAGCAAGGACTTATTTTGACTGTTATTTTAGGAGCGATTTTTACAATGTTTCAAGCATACGAGTATATGGCAGCTTCATTCAAAATCACTTCTGGAATTTACGGCTCCACATTTTATATGGCTACAGGATTTCATGGGTTTCATGTTTTGGTTGGTACTATATTTTTATTTGTTTGTTGGTTTAGGGCCAGGGCAAATCACTATACCCCTGATCATCATTTTGGTTTTGAAGCTGCGGCATGGTATTGGCATTTTGTAGACGTAGTTTGGCTTTTTTTATTTGCTGCTATTTATATTTGGGGCAGTTAATAATTGCTTAAAAAAAATTTATTCAATCTATTTGTAATATTTATAATACTACTATTATTTTCTCTTGGATCGTGGCAATTAAAAAGATTATCTTGGAAAACGAATCTAATAGCCAATATTTCAAATTCTTTTAATTCTTCGCCAATTCAGATTTCAGCAAATATAAAAGAATTTGATAAAATTAAGTTTAATGGAACTATTATTGGGGAACCAATAAGCGTTTATAAATTGGGCGTAAATGGGTCATACGGATTTGATATATATTATCCATTATTAGTTAAAGATGAAAATATAATGATAAAAGCTGGCTGGTCACCTAAAATTATAAAGGAAATTAAAGGTTTTCAAAATAATAAGTATGATTTTGAAGGAGTTGTATTTAATTTTCAAAAAAAGAACTTATTTACACCAGAAAACCATGAGAAAGAATTTTATTATTTTATAAATTCAAAAGTATTATCAGAAAAATACAATAAACAATTTAGTAATTTTTACTTACATGAGACAGGTAATGTTTTTAAATCATTAAACTTATATAAAAATAACAACATTAAAATAAGAAATAATCATTTACAGTATGCTTTAACCTGGTATTCCTTATGTTTTATTATTTTAGTAGCCTTTATAATTTATAGAAAAAAACATGAAGTACGTCAGCACTAGAAATTCTAATATAAAATATTCATTTGAAGAAATTTTTTTCAAAGGTCTTGCTGATGATGGGGGTTTATTTATACCAGAAGATTTTTATAAATTAAGTAAGCATGAAATTTTAAAATTTTCAAAATTATCATTTCAAGAAATTTCTGAATTTATATTTTCAAAGTATACAGGTGAAACTTTTAAAAAAGACGAATTAAACCAAATAATAAATAATGCATACAAAAATTTTAGATGTCAAAAAATTGTAGATGTTAAAAGGTATAAAAATATAAATTTAGTACAACTATTCCATGGTCCAACTCTGGCATTTAAAGATATTGCAATGCAAGTTTTAGGACAAATGTATAATAATCTTTTAATTAAAAACAAAAAGAAAATTAATATTATCACAGCTACATCTGGCGACACAGGTGCCGCTGCCATAAATGCTTTTAAAGATAATGAAAAAATAAATATTTTTGTTTTACATCCTAATAATAAAATATCAGATGTTCAACGTAAATTAATGACAACTACAGCCTCAACGAATGTATTTAATATAGCAATAAATGGAAACTTTGATGATTGTCAAAATTTAGTCAAAGAGATGTTTGTTGATAGTATATTTTCAAAAAAAATAAACATGTCAGGCGTAAATTCAATAAATTGGGCAAGAATAGTTGCTCAAACTACTTATTATTTCTTTGTATACGCACACTTTGCTAAGTCTAACAATGATTTAATTTTTTCTGTTCCGACTGGAAACTTTGGAGATATTTATGCTGGCTATGTTGCAAAAAAAATGGGCCTACCCATTAAAAAGTTGGTTATAGCAACAAATAAAAATAATATTCTTGAGAGATGTATTAATAGTGGCGAATATAAACCTGAAAAAGTAAATGAGTCTCTATCACCTAGCATGGATATACAAGTATCAAGTAACTTTGAGAGAGTTCTGTATGATTATTTTAAAAAAGATGAAAATAAAATAAAAACAATAATGGATGATTTAAAATTTAAAGGATTATTTAATATAGAAAAGAATATTCTTAACAAAATTAGAGAAGATTTTGATGCAACTTGTTGTGATGACAGTGAAACATGCAAAATTATCAAAGATTTCTATGATTATAACCAAATAATTGTAGACCCTCATACCGCAACTGCTCTTAAAATTTCAAACTATCAAGACTACAAGAATAAACAAATATTTGTTCTCGAAACTGCCCATCATTGTAAGTTTCCTATAGCAATAAAAAAATCACTTAATAAGGAAATAGATTTCCCAAACTTTTTAAATATTAATAGCAGCGAAGAAAAATTTGAGGTCATTGAAAATGACATTAATTCAATAAAAAATTATATTTTAAGCAAGATTTAAATTTAGCCTTAGTTTAGAGCATAGATTCTCTTGCTAGTTTATCTACTTCGTTATTAAGTTCATTATTTGAGTGACCTTTGACCCAATTCCATTTTATTTTTTTTCCTTGAATTATATTATCTAAATTTTTCCACAAATCCTGATTTTTTACCTCTTTTTTATTTGCGGTTTTCCAACCATTTTCTTTCCATTTGTTTATCCAAATCTCTATTCCATCTTTAACATATTTAGAGTCAGTATTTATCTCGATTTCAAAATCATTATAATCATCTAAAGATTGTAAGCTTTGAATTACAGCAGTAAGTTCCATTCTGTTATTTGTAGTCTTATATTCTGCTCCACTCAAATTTTTTTTATTATCCCCAACTATTAAGATAGCAGCCCAGCCTCCTTTACCAGGATTTCCGGAACAAGCGCCATCAGTATAAATTGTTAGTTTCTTCATAAATTAATTTTAAAGTTTTGTATAAAAATATCTCATTTTATAAAGATATTCATTTGGATCCTTTCTTTTAACTTTAGCATTTTTAGGTGTGAACTTTAAATCGTATAACCTAGTAACATAAAATCTAATTGAAGCACCTAAACACATAATTGGCAAAGAATTTAACTCTAGTTTCGATAGGTTTCTTATAGACTGATAGCCTTTAATAAAAAAATTATATTTTTTTTCATCGAAATATCCCTTAGTAAAACACATTGAATTAACTGCAATCGCAATTTCATATACATATGATCCGTAGAAGGAAAAATAAAAATCTATAAATCCATTAAATTTATTTTTATAATAAAAAATATTATCAGGAAAAATATCACCGTGTATTAATCCCATAGGCAAATTCTTTGGTATATTTTTTTTGTACGTATCAAAATAATTATATATTTCATTTTTATTTGGATTTTTTGTTTTTTTGTAAATTTTTAACCATTCTTTATACCCAAGAGAATTTTTCCTTTTATATTTTATTTTTTTTGATGCCTTATGTAGTTTAGCGAGTTCATTTCCTATTATTTTACAATCTTTAAAATTTATATTATTTTTTGCTTTGCCATTTAGAAAACTAACAATTATTGATGATTTACCTTTAACTTTAAATATAAAATTATTTTTTTTATTTTTAAGTGGTAGAGGGCATTTAATTCTTTCTTTATTTAATGCTAGCATATATTTTACAAAATAGGGTACGTCACTCGCCTTAACCCTTTTTTCAAAAATAGTTAGAATGACTTTTTTTTTATTTGTTTGGATGAAATAATTAGTATTCTCAATACCTTCTTTAATGCCATTATATTTTATTAATTTTCCTAAATTAAATGCTCTTGTAATCTCTTGAATATCTTTTTTATTTAAATAGGTATAAACAGCCATTATCTTAATTCAGATGGTAATTTAAAAGACACATTCTCATCCACCGTCTTAAATTCTTCAATCTTAACAGACCTTAAATTTTTTATTTCTTCTATCATTTTTTCTACTAAAATTTCTGGAGCTGATGCACCCGAAGAAATACCAAGATTTTCAGCCTTCATAATTTTCTCTATGGGCAATATCTCTTCACTGTGCAATAATAAGCTTTCTTTGCAACCACTTTTCTTGGCAACTTCTACAAGTCTTTTTGAATTAGAAGAACTTCTACTACCTATAACAATAAACAAGTCACATTTGTGTGCTATTTGCTTAACTGCATTTTGCCTATTAGTTGTTGCATAGCATATATCACTTTTAATTGGTTCTTTAATTTTTGGGAATCTTGTTTTTAATGCATTTACTATTTCAGAAGTATCATCTATTGAAAGAGTTGTTTGAGTAATGTAAGCAACCTTGTCTTCATTGCTAATCCTCAAATTTAAAATATCTTCTTTTTTTTCTATAAGTTCAACACTGCCAACTGGTAATTGACCCATAGTTCCAATTACTTCAGGATGACCTTTATGTCCGATTAGCAAGATCTTATATTCCTTTTTATACAACATTTCAGCCTCTCTATGAACTTTTGATACCAATGGACAAGTTGCATCTACAAAAAATAGCTTTTCAATTTTTGCTTCTTCTATAACTTTTTTTGAAACACCGTGAGCAGAAAAAATTACTGGTCGACTTTTGTCATTTATCTCAGATAATTCGTTAACAAATATTGCTCCTTTTTTTCTTAATTCTTCCACAACATGTTTATTATGAACGATTTCATGTCTCACATATACAGGCGAACCAAACTTGAACAATGATTTATTCACAATTTCTACAGCTCGGTCAACACCTGCGCAAAATCCTCTTGGTGATGCTAAAAAAATTTTAAGATTTTTTTTCATTTTTCTCAATTAGGTACTCAAGCAATATATGCGGAAACGTTAATGACGCCAATCCTATAAATATTACTTTTAAAATAGATTGATCCAAAGTGTAAATATTATTGAGCAGATAAACGCTGATTATAAAAATTAAAGCTGTAATAAATGTTAATGGTAAAGCTTTTTTTAAGAATAGCTCAAAACCTTTTTTAAATTGCACATTGTCTAGTTCTTTTATTAAAGATAACGAGTGCCTCACAGAGTGAAGAAAACAAAAATAAATTGTAAATGCTATAAATGGATCCAAAAAATAATTAATAATACAGATTGTCAAATAGTCTAAAATTGACATATAAAATTTTTTTGTAATTAGCATGCAAGATAGTCCACTCAAAATCAAAAGTCCAAAAATTAAGCTGTTATTAAAATCTCTAATAACAACACCCAATATATTGAAAATTTGTAAAACCTCATTTTCGTGAAAATATAGCGGTGCTAAAATTATTGCAGAACCTTTTAAAAGAAAATAAAAATCGATAATCTTTGAATTTTTTATCCGTTCATGACTAGAATCTTCTCTACCAAAATGGTGTGATGCAACTAATAAAAATAAACATAGGGATACAACGGGAAATAATACCCAGCAAAATATTACAGTAAAAGAAATTAAAATATAAATTATGTAAAACAAATTATAGTTTTTTATACCGTAGTAATTAAATAGTTTTTTTCCTTTAAAATTATCTAGTGCACCATGTGAAATACCAATTATTGAAATAAGGAAAAAACAAAATATATAACTCGGACTAATACTAAATATTTCTATTATTAACGAGAAGAAAATAGAAAATAAAAATAAAAATATTGAATATGTATTATTAATTTTTTTTAAATTCATTCTATTTAAATATCTCTTTTATAAATATTATTTTTGGCATCTTAATTATTACAGTTAAATCTTCCATAATATTACTAGTATTAGATAGAAATTTTATGACCATGGTAGTAGGCGCTTTAAAAATTTTAAGAAAAATATTATTCATTTTATATGGGTATTTTTTTAAAACTCTCAAAAAAATTTTATCTAGAATTTTATACTTAATTGGAATTTGGTATTTTTTAGCTTTTTTAATATTGCTTAAATTTTTACTAATATATTTGCTCTGTTCTTGAATATTTAAAAAAGTATATCCTGTACTCAATCTGGTCATTCCACCTGCAGACCCAATGTTAATTATATCAGATATTTTATTAATTGGAGGAAAAAAAAGTGGAATAGCTCCTTCCTCAGAATAATTTATTGTAAAATTATTAATCTTATATTTTTTAGTAATATAATCATTAATCTGTTCTTTATATTTTTTTTCCGACTCATCCTTCATTTCAGATAACCATGTTGTTTCAATAAGTGCTTTCTTGGCTGTAAAAGGTAATGTATAAAAAAAATGAACACTATTTTTCTGATCACAATCGAAGTCCATCAAATTAAATGTTGTCTCATCAAAAGTATTATTTTCAACTTCTATTTCAACACCATGAAAATGCTGCCATAATTTATTTTGTTTTTGTATATTATGATCAAAGACACTATTAAATATTATTGCTCCATTAATATTAATTTCATTTATATTTTTATAAAATTTAATATTATTGTTTTTTTTTAACGTCTTAATGATTTTTTTATAAAATAACTCGCTATTAATACTTTGGTACGGAAATTTCGTATCAGTAAAATTGCGTGTTTCATTTGAATTATTTACAGTAAAATTTGTCCAATTTTTAATAACACAATCTTCAAAATTGTGTCGTTTCACTCTCCAAAACGACCAAGTTCGATCTCTGTAGTATGTAGATCGTTTTTCAATAATTGCTAAAGTTTTGTCAATTAATTGATTGTTCTTATTTAATTCAAAAGCTAGCGATAGACCTGAACACCCGCCGCCAATAATGATGTAATCAAAATCTTTCATTTAAATTTATATCTTCGTTTATTAAAGAATGATCAATAACCGTTAAATTTGTATTTTTGGTTGTAAACATTAATTTAAATATATCACCTAAACTAAAAAATGTTTGTATAAGTTTTTCGAAATTATTTAAGTAAATTTTCCCTGAGCATTTATAATTTTCAAAATCACTTATTTTTAAAATTTTTCTTCCAATTTCTCTATAAACTCTCCTTGCAACTATAATTGAAAATCTGCAAATTAATGGAATATCTTTAATAGCGTAAAATGAACTTTCGTAAAAATTATCTGCTTTCTGGATTGTATTCTTCAAAATTAGGAAATTTGATTCAATGTACTCTCTATCGTTATTTTTGTCTTCAATTACATCCCTGGAAATGTTGGTCAATTGCATAGCTATTCCAAGGTTAATAGCGGATTTTAATGAGTCTCGATTTTTTACTTTCATAATTTTTGCCATCATCAATCCAACAGTCCCAGCAACTCTGTAACAATATATTAATAATTCTTTATAGGATTTAATTTTAACATTAGCTTTAATATCTGACTCTATGCCATCAAATAAGTCATAAACGATACTACTATTTATATTTTCACTTCTTATAAGATCAATCATATTTGAAATTATAATATTATTTTTACTTTTAGATGAAAATTCTTCTTTAAATTTTATAAATTCTTCTTTTTTTTTCTCCAATGAATTATTTTGATCGGCAATATTATCTAAGGTTCTACAAAAGTCATATAATACGGAGCATTTGATTAGTATATTTTTTGGCAAAAAAAAACCAGCCCAATTAAAAGACTTAGCGTACACTGAAAGATAATTTTGGGTTTCCATTACAAAATTTTATCTAAAACTTTTGCTGACGAAAGCACACCAGGTACACCAGCACCAGGATGAGTGCCTGCACCAACGAAATACAAGTTTTTATAAATTTCAGATTGATTGTGATATCTAAAATAAGCGGATTGTGAAAATTTTGGCTGAATCGAGAAACCCGATCCGTATTTAGTATTCAATTCTTTTTCAAAATAATCTGGGGTCAAGTAAAAATCTTCAACTATATTTTTTCTTAATTCCGGCATCAAATCCTTTTCCATTTTGTTGACTATTAAGTCTCTCATTTTTTCTCCTTCAGTTGACCAATTTATAGACGACGAGTTATTTGGTACAGGTACCAATACATAAAAACAATCGTGATTATCTGGGCACATTGAACTATCTGTTGCCGATGGTCTATGTAAATAGTAGCTTATATCTTGGTTTAATTTTTTGTTCTCAAATATATCTTCTAAGTGTTCTTTATACTTTTTACCAAATTTGATTGTATGATGTTGAATACTTTCATATTTTTTTTTAGTTCCAAAATACATCACAAATAACCCCATAGAGTAATCCATTCTACTTCTTTTTATATTAAAAAATATATTTGTTTCTTTTTTTTCAAATAATTTTTCGTAAACAAATGGTGGGTCAGCGTTACATATTATATTTTGTGTTTTGATCACTTGATTATTTTTAAGTTTTACTCCTTTTATATTTTTACCTTCATTTAATATTTTTATAACTTCATTATTTTTAATAATTTTAATGTTAACTTCATTCATCAATTTTTCCAAAGCCTCTATAATTTTGCCCGTACCGCCCATGGAATAATGAATACCCCATTTTTTTTCTAAATATAAAATTAGACCATAAATCGAGGTTGTCGTAAAAGGGTTACCACCTACAAGAAGTGGATGCATACTGAATACTCTTCTTAATTTTTCATCCTTTATGAACGATGATACTAAAGAAAATAATGATTTATAACTTTTCAATTTAAGCAAAGAAGGCAATTGCTTAAGCATAAATAGTGGATTGTTAAAGGGAACTTGTGATAATTCGGTAAAGCCTTTTTCAAAAATTTTTTCAGTAAATTTTAATAATTTCTTGTACCCAACATAATCGTCTTTGTTTATTTGCTCGATCTGTTTCTGCATTCTTTCCTCATTATCTGAATAATCAAAATGGGTATTATCTTCGAAAACAAATCTATACCAAATTGGTAATGGTTTTATTTCAATATATTTTTTGTAGTCTTTGCCAAAAAGATCAAATAATTCATATATTAAGTATGGAGCAGTTATTACAGTAGGACCGCCGTCATAAATAAATTTATTTCTTTTAAAAACTCTTGCTCTACCACCTAAATCGGCATGCTTTTCTATTAAGGTAACATCATAACCCTTGCTTTTTGCACGCAAGGCAGCTGCAATTCCTCCAAAACCTGAGCCAATAACAATAATATTTTTGGTCATTAATAGATTTTAATAAATACTTAAGAATTTATTTTATTTATTGATTGTTTAACAGATGTAAAATTTATATCTGCTCTCTTTTTTTCATCTATTTCATTTTTCATTATTTCCCTAACTGCATCCGCAGATAACATTGCGGCCTTAAGTTCAATTTCCTTTAAGGCTTCATTCTTTAGATTTGTAATTTTTTCTTCAACACTTCTTTCACGACTCATTAAGTTATTTTTAAATTTTTCTGTTAATTCTTTAGAATCTTTATCTGAATTTATTTTAGCATTTTGAAGTATTAAATCGCACTCTTTTTTTGAGTCATTTAGCTTAGCTTGATAAGTTGATAACAATTTTTCACTATCAGTTTTTAATTTCTCTGACTCTTCAACCTTTTTTTTAATTTCGGATATCTTATCATCAAGTACTTTATTAATTAAGCCTGGAACTTTTTTATAAATTAATAATGCTATGAATATTAAAAAAGATATAGCTACCCAGAAAGTTGCATCAAACATTTATTTTAATCCTAGATTTTGATTAGTAATTAATTTATCTATAATTTTTTTAATTTTATCGTCTGATATTTTTTCACCCGTAACATCGTAAATGATATTTCCTGACAAAACACCGGCAATATTCTTAATGTCGTTTATTGAATTATTTTTCATTTTAGAAATTTCTTTTTCTATATCTTCTATTTTTTTTTGTAATTTTGCTTCTAATTGATTTTTTTCCTTCAAAAGTTTTTCATTAAGGTTCTTTTTATTATTAATTATAATCTTTGCGGCCTCATTTCTTGTATTCGCTAATGTAGTTTCGTATGATTTATTTAAATTTTCAGCATCATTTGCTATTTTTTTTGCATCTTCAAGATTATCAGAAATATAGTCATTTCTTTGTTCAATACTATCTGATAATCTTGGAACAACTATCTTCCAAACCACAATATATAAAATTGTGAAAGTTAAGAATAACCAGAAAATTTGAGGTCCCCAACCAGCAGCATCAAGCTGTGGCATACCCGCTTTCTCTGCCGCATTGGCAGCAGAGACGGACATTAACAATATGATTAAATATTTCATTTTTTTAAAATGCAAATAAAATAATCAAAGCAATAACAAGTCCAAATAAACCAGTTGCTTCAGCTAAAGCAAAGCCTAGTAATAAATTTGGAAATTGTTTTTGAGCTGCTGATGGATTTCTGATTGCCGCTGCTAGATAGTTACCGAATATGGTACCTATTCCTACTCCTGCCCCTGCTAGTGCTATAGCGGCCAGTCCAGCTCCTATCATTTTTGCTGCTTCAAGTTCCATTTTTTCCTCCTTTGTTAATGGTGTAAATGTAATGCATCGTTTAAATAAATGCATGTTAAAATAGCAAAAACATAAGCTTGAAGAAATGCAACAAGTATTTCAAGGCCAGTCAATGCTACAGAAAATCCTAATGGAAGCCAACCGCCAACAAGTCCGAGGCTAACCACAAAACCTCCAAATACTTTTAACATGGTATGACCTGCCATCATGTTAGCAAATAATCTCACTGAAAGACTAATTGGTCTACTCAGATAAGAAATAACTTCTATAACAATTATTAATGGTAATAATAATTTTGGCACCCCGCTAGGTACGAATAATTCTAAATATTTAATACCATGTTTCAAAAAACCTATTATTGTAACACCAAAAAAAATTACAATAGCAAGCGCAAATGTTACAACAATGTGACTGGTGACTGTAAATGTATAAGGTATCATTCCAATCATGTTAGAAAATAAAACAAATAGAAACAAAGTTAAAATAAAAGGAAAATAAGGTCGCGCATCCTGACCAGCGGTATCGCTAATCATTTTCGCAACAAATTCATATATCATCTCTGCTAATAATTGTAATTTGCCCGGTATTAGGGACTTCTTTTGTGTCGAGACAGTAAAAAATATTGTAATTAATGTTACTACTATAACCATAAATAAAGCTGAATTTGTGAATGATATGTCTATGTTACCTAAAATAATTTTAGGTCCTATCGTTTTTACCTCGAATTGTTCCATCGGATTAGTTGCCATAAAATTAGTCTTTATTAATCATTTTCGATGATCTCACAACATTTAAAATGCCAGTTCCAGCACCAATGAAAAAGAAAATAATCATTAAAAATGGTGTAGTTTCTAGCCATTTATCCAGGTAAAAACCTATAAAGCTTGCGACAAATACCGCAGCTACGAATTCAGTGCCTAATCTCATGGCAATTCCAAAAGCATTACCCCGATTTTGGAAATCAGATTTTTTATTGCTAGTTGCTTTTTTAATTTTTTTTTTTAAATCTTCAATATCCATACGATTGATCTTTTTTATGCAACTAATTCCTCTGCTTTATCTAAATTAACGGATACAAGCTGACTCACGCCTCTTTCAGACATAGTCACACCAAATAACCTGTTCATACGTGACATTGTGAGGGCATGATGAGTAATAATTATAAATTTTGTGTCAGTTAAAGTCGTTAGCTCATCTAGTAAACCACAAAATCTAGTAACGTTAGCGTCATCTAATGGAGCATCTACTTCATCTAAAACACAAATAGGTGAAGGGTTTATTAAAAAAACTGCAAATATTAAAGCTAAAGCCGTCAAGGCTTGTTCTCCACCAGAAAGAAGAGTGATAGATTGTAATTTTTTTCCAGGGGGACTCACTAATAATTCTAATCCTGCTTCTAATGGATCATCTGACTCAACCATCTCTAATCTTGCTGATCCGCCAGAGAAAAGTTTTGTATAAACATCATTAAACTTTCTGCTTACTTTTTCAAATGCTTCAAGTAACCTTTCACGACCCCTTTGATTTAAATCATTAATACTACCTTTTAGTTTTTGAATACCGTGAACTAAATCTGTCCGATCTTTCATCATTTTATCGATTTTATCTTTTAAATCTTTTGTTTCATTATCTGCCCTTAAATTCACAGCACCCATCTGATCTCTCTTTTTTTTTAGATCTATGATTTCATTTTGTAAGTCGTCATAATTCTTGCCATTTAAGCCATCTATTTTTGAATATTCTGGAATGCTCTGTATCTCTATTTTAAAATCTATTAAACATTTTTGCTCTGTTTCTCTTATTCTGCTCTTTAAACCTTCTATTATTGTTTGGAATCTTACTCTTTTTTCTGTCTTCTCTAATATTAAATTATTAATTTTATTTAGATTTTCGTTTATACTAACTATTGTAGTTTCCTTATTTGTTAATTCAATTTTGTATTGGTCTAATATCTCTTTTATGTTTTTAATATTTTGAGTATATGAACCTTTCTTTTCAGCTATTTCTTTGGGTTTAATTTCTTCAATTTCTAATTTTGACTCATTTAATTTCATTTTATTTTTTAAATCTATCAGTTTTATATTTGAGTTTTCTTTTAAATCCCTCCAGTTTTTTACTTCTTTTTCAATATTTAATAATCTTTCTTTCCTTTTAATAGACTCTTGTTTTACTAAATCATATTTCCCAAATCTTGTTGCATAAATTTCTTGTTGGTCAGCTATGTCAGAAAGATGAGTATTAAATTCGTTTCTAATTTTATCTGTATTAACCTCGTCTTTGTTTTTTAAATATAAAATAACAGTCTCAAAAAAATCTTTTATTTTAATTTGCAATTGACTTAACTTATTTAATGCTTTTTTATAATCATCTGTTGATTGTTTTTCGATTTCGTAATAATTTTTCTCAATTTCTAACAGCTCTTCCCTTTCTGATTTTAATCTATCTTCATTATTACCCGATTTTAGAATAATCTCATTTTCTCTGGTAACATCATTAGCTATATTTTTATTTTCGACTTTAATATTATCTATCGTTTCTTTTATTCTTTTTTCCTCTTCATTTATTTTATCTGCTTCCAATAATATTTTTTGTAATTTTGTATTCTGCTCTTCGGATTTATCTCTTGTTGGCTTTATTTCGTTTTCAAGCTTTTTAAGATTTTCCAAGTTGTAATTCTTGTCGATATTTATTGCACTGATTTCATCTTCAATTTCATTTAATGCTTCTTTATTTTGCTGAATTTCTTTTTCTATATTTAAAAAACCAAGATAAATTAAACCAGCGTCTTTCCTTTTAATTTCTTCTGAAATAAGTTTATATTTTGATGCTTCAGCCGCTTGTTTTTGCAAATTTTTTAGCTGATTTTCAGTTTGTTTCATTATGTCGTCAGCTTTACTAAGATTATTTTCTGCTGCTGAAAGCCTTAGCTCAGCCTCGTGTCTTCTAGCATGTAGACCCCCAATGCCAGCTGCTTCTTCTAAAATCGCTCTTCGATCTGTAGGTTTTGCAGTTATGAGATTTCCTATTCTTCCTTGACTGACCATAGATGGAGAATGCGGTCCAGTTGATAAGTCCGCAAACAATATATGAATATCTTTTGCCCTTACTTCTCTGCCATTTAAAAAGTATTTAGACCCTTTATCTTTTTCGAGTTTTCTCTTAACCTCAATTTCCTCTGAACCACTAGTCGCTTTGTTTTTTTTATCATCCTCGAGTTTTAGTGTAACTTCACAAAAATTTTTAGAGGGTCTGTCGGAGGTGCCATTAAATATAACATCTTCCATACCGGTTCCTCTTAAGCTTTTAGCTGAAGTTTCTCCCATAACCCACTTTAAAGCCTCAACTACATTTGATTTCCCACATCCATTAGGACCAACGATACCCGTTAACCCATTTTCAATCGGAAAAGATGTAAATTCTGGGAAAGATTTAAAACAATTTATATCGATCTGTTTAAATTTCATTATAATAATTTGTTGATTGCATTTCTTAGATCTTCAAATTTAAGAGATCCACTATATTTTTTTTCATTAATTACAACTGACGGAGTGGAATCTATCTTATACTTTTTTTGTGCATCTATTCTATCCTGTAAAACGTGATTCTCTATTTTTTTATTTTTTAGGCATTCTTCAAATTTTGAGCTATTTGAATTATATTCCAAAAAAATGCTTTTTAAATTTTCATTTATTTTCTCAAGAGTTTTGGCGTTGGACCACTTAGATTGATTGCTATAAATATTATTTAGATATTCTTCTTGTCGATCTATACTTAGACATTTTTGAATTTTTGCTGCATTTAACGCTGCATAATCTAATGGAAAATCCATAATTTCAATGTGCACCATATTTTTTGAAACGTAACCATCTAGTAATTTTGGCAATGTGTTCATATGAAATTCAGCACAATATGGACACGTTAGAGATGAATATATTTTTAACTTTACTTTAGCTGAACTATTTCCAAAAGATAAATTAGAAAAATCTTGAGCTCCCACATTACTACTAAGAAAAAAAATTAATAGTGTACTGTAAATTATCCTCATTATTTTATTTTTTTTTGTCAAAATTTTCTAGTATACTCCTTAATTTTTCATTTTTTATTTGCTTTATTTTATCCAAATTATTTTTATTTGTTAAATTTGATTTTGTAATTATATCGTTTTTATTTGATTCTACTGTGTTTATCATAATTTGCTGAATATAGTTAAAGCCATAAAATGAATTAATTTTATTAATTAATTCATCTCTTAAATAATCAACCTCTAAAATCATACTTTTTTCAACTTGAAGATGTAAACAGTAACCATTGTGATTTTTATTAATTTTTGTTGGTTCACAATTTTTTATAACTTCATTTTCAATAATATTTCTCCAATCTCTTTTCAGGCTATTTAAATTATTGTTAAATCTTTTATCATTTTTAATTATTTTTTTTATATTGTCCGGTAATAGCGATTTAATTGGTTTTAAAATACGAAATGATTTATTATTTTTAAAGTAATTCATTATGTCTAAATCAATATCAAAAAAAATTATTAGTTGGTACTGTAAATATCAGCGTAATTTACCTTGGAGAAATTACAAGAACTTAAAAGATAGACAATATAAAGTTTTAGTAAGTGAGTTTATGTTACAACAAACGCAAGTAAATACAGTTATTCCGTTTTTTAATGCATTTTATAAAAAATATAAAAACATTCAATCTTTATCCAAAACAAGCAATACGAGAATATTAAAATCATGGCAGGGATTGGGTTTTTATAGACGAGCGAAAAATTTGCATGCCACATCAAAAATTATTTGTCAAAAGCATAAAGGAATAATTCCTTCAAATTATAAGGGATTAATCACCTTACCTGGAGTTGGCGATTATACAGCAAAAGCTATTTTAGCAATTGCATACGATAAGCCTTTTTTGGGAATTGATGGAAATATTAAAAGATTAGTTAGCAGAATTTTCCTTTTAAATAGTAGCAAGAACTTTTTAAATAAATTAAAGACAAAAGTAGAATCTTTAATAATTAATAAAAATAATTCTGAATTGATGCAAGGTCTTATGGAGTTTGGAGCATTGATATGCAAACCAAACAATCCGTTATGCACAAAATGCCCTATATCAAACGAATGTCAGACTTATAAAAAAGGTAAATTAAACATAAAAAAGAAATTTAAAAAAATTAACAATAAAAACTACTTTGTAATCGTTTCTAAGAAAAAAAATAAATATTTAATGACTTATAAACATGAATTAGGACCTTTAAAAGAATTTATTAATTTTCCGATATTTGTTAAAAAATACTCTATTAAAAATTCAATAAAAAAATTTAAATTTAATAATTTAAAATATATAAAAAAAATAAAGATACCTATATCAAATCAAAATTGTAACCTTTTTTTATATTCGGCCAGCACTACAAATAAAAAGCTCATAAAAGATTATATGTATGTTAATAAAAACCAGTTGGAAAAAAAATTTCAGAGTAGTTTTGTGAAAAAGATAATGGAAGCAATTAAATGAAATTAAATATTGCAATAGTGGGAGCGGGTGTTTCTGGTATTATTTTAGGGGCATTATTAAAAAAATATCTTAATGTTAATATTTCTATTTTTGAAAAAAGGAATCAGTTATTTAATAATATTAATGGGTTACAATTGTCACCCAATTCTACCCAAATATTGGATTTAATAAATTTTTCGGAAATATTTAAAAAAGAAGAATTCTTGAGTATAGAAAAACTCAAAGTACATGATTTGTATTCAGGCGAATTATTTTCTGAAATTTTACTTAAATTTAATAAAAAACAGAAATATATATCTATCAATAGATCTTTATTTTTAAAAAATATTTTCCAGTACTTTAAATTATCTGAAAACATAGTTTACGAAGAAATTAAAGATATCGACTCAAAAAGTAATGAGATAATTTTTAAAAATAACAAAAAATTTTTTGATTATATTTTTTTATGTGATGGCATTTTTTCTAAGCTAAAAAAAAATATAGCAAACCAATCAATTAGTTTTTCAGGTTTATATGCATTAAGAGGAACGTATGATCTAAAAAATGATAACTCAAGTAACATAAATTTATGGTTAGGAGAAAACGAACACTTAGTTAATTATAAAATAAATAATTTTGAAATTTCACAATATAACTATGTGTGGATTATAAAAAATCGTCAAAACCTCCTAATGAGTAGCGAAAGTTATGATGATACTAATCAATATTTGCATGAGATGTTTAAAGAAAAATACTCGGAAAAATTTAATTTTATAGACAAAACAAAGAGTATTAGTGTTTGGCCAATATATAAAGTTAAAAATATTTTTTTTGGTTATAAGAATATTTTTTGCTTAGGTGACTCCTCGCACGGTTTTATACCATCTAGAGCACAAGGGGCTTCTCAGGCTATAGAAGATGCTTATGTTTTATTCAAACTATTAGAGAAGAATAATTTAAATCAAAAAAATTTCGTTAATCAAAGATTAGGTAGAATTAAAAGAATAATAAAAAAATCAGAGATGACTATATTTATTTATCACTTAAGAAATACTTTACTAAAATTTATTAGAAATAATTTTTTAAAAACATTTTCAAACTCAAAAATATTCTCTAGTTTTCTTAATAAGGATATTTTTAATTTTAAATTATAAAATACTTTGTCTTACTTTTTTTCTTAAAACATCTATCGGCAATAGTTTACCTTCAACGTTAAAGTGCCAATAAGACCAGCCATTACAACTTGGCAAACCTTCAATTTCTGCACCAACTTTATGTATCGAGCCTTTTAGTTGTTTACATTTTATACTTCCATCAGCCATAACTTTTGCTAAATGTTTTTTTCTTATATCAAACAGACTTAATCCTGGTTCGACCAGCCCACTTTCAACCAAATAACCAAAAGGAACTCTTTTTTCCTTTCTTTTATTTGGAATTGTTTCTAAATAATTTTCACTTAACTGTTCTGTTGAAAGAATTCTTTTTTTCGCAATTTGATAATATTTTTTTTCTTTTTCAATTCCAATAAATTTTCTATTGAGTTTTTTTGCAATTGCACCTGTTGTTCCTGAGCCCATGAATGGGTCTAATATTAAATCTTTCTGGTTTGATGAAGCTAAAATAATTCTGTTGAGCAATGCCTCTGGTTTTTGGGTTGAATGAGCCTTTTTATTATTTATCATTAATCTCTCGCGACCATTACATATAGCTATGTCCCAATCCGATCTTAATTGTTTGTCATCATTAAAAGTTTTCAAAGACAAATAATTAAATATATATTTTGACTTTTCATTCTTTGCTGCCCAGATAAGTGTTTCATGTGCATTTGTAAATCTAGTTCCTTTAAAATTTGGCATAGGATTTTTTTTATTCCAAATAATGTCGTTTAAAACCCAAAATCCAAGATCTTGCATTATTTTTCCAACTCTAAAAATATTATGGTAAGTTCCAATTACCCAAATAGCTCCATCTTTCTTTAATATCCTTTTGCATTCTTTTAACCATGACTTGCAGAACTTATCGTAGTCTTCAAAATTTTTAAACTTATCCCAGTTGTCGTTTACAGCATTAACAGTCGAATTATCTGGACGATTTAATTTTGATTTGAGTTGAAGATTATAAGGTGGATCGGCAAAAATTAAATCTACTGATGAAGATTTAATTTTCGTTAAAATTTTTAGGCTGTCACCGCAAATAATGTTATGGTCATTCATAATTTTTAAATTCAACCGAGGCTAGAATAGACTCCATTGTGCTCTTAAAGTCAAATGGGATTATATTGATTTAGATTTATATTTTATTATTACTCAATATGTTGTGTATTGGTGAGAATGATTTTCTATGATGCTTACAGACTCCATGTTTGGTGATATTTTTTAAATGTTCTTTCGTACCATAGCCAAAATTTTTTTCCCATTTATAACTTGGATAATTTTTTGATATTTTCATCATATAATTGTCTCTAAAGCATTTTGCGACTATGGAAGCAGCCATAATTGATGGTATTTTTGTATCACCACCTACTATTGGTACTATGTTTCTATTGCTCTTATCAAATGAGTAAGGTCCATCTACAAAAACTTTAAATCTTTTAAAATTTTCTATCTGTTTCAAAGCTTTATTCATTGCCTGAAATGTTGCATTTAAAATATTAATTCTATCTATTTGAACCTCGCTAACTATTCCTAAAGCATAGACGGAGTCTTTTCGAATTTTTTTAAATGCTTCTTGCCTTTGTTTAAAACTTAATTTTTTTGAGTCTTTCAAAATAAATTTTTCAAAGTTTTTTGGTAATACGACAGCTGCAGCAACTACTGGACCGGCTAAGCAACCTCGACCAACTTCATCTATACCGATACTATTTTCGTAATATTCAGTTTTTTTCATTAGTTTCACGCCTTTTCAATTTCTTTCAAGCTATCTCTAATAATTTGTAAATCAGTCCAAGACTGTTTTTTTTGCTCAGGTTGTCTTAATAAAAAGGCCGGGTGAAAAGACGGTAAGCAATTAAATTCTTTATTCTTAATTTTAATCTTAAGCCAAGTACCCCTAATTTTGGTTATAGAGTATTCTTTATTAAAAAAAGCCTCTAAAGCAGTCGAACCCAGTAATAGTATTAACCTCGGATTAATTAACTGTATATGCTCTTTTAAATAAGGAAGAAATAAATTTATTTCATCAGATGTAGGTTTTCTATTATCTGGAGGTCGATAATTAATTACGTTAGTAATGTAAACACTGTCCCTATTTAGGTTTATCGCTGAAAGCATTTTGTCTAAAAGTTTTCCAGCTTCACCTACAAAAGGTCTATGAAATTTTTCTTCATTAGCACCTGGCGCCTCGCCAATAATCATTAAATTAGATTTTGGATTACCATCCGCGAACACCATTTGTTCTGCATTTTTATTATAAATATTACTTAAATTATTTATCTTAATTTTGAGTTCTTGAATGGTAAAATTTTTTTGTATTCCAATTTTTTTTCTATATATTAATCTATCATATAACTCTGTAAAATGATAATAGTCAGATATTAGTTTTTCATTCATATGAATATATTATTAAAAATAAAAATATTTCTCATTACATTTTTTTTATTTTTATCCACTGAAATATCATACGCCAATATTTTCGATGGTAAAAATGAGCGTTTAAAGTCATCAAAATATATGACAAATTATTTATATGGAACAATTCTAAATAAAAGAAATGACTTTTTAAATTCTCAAAAGTATTTATCAGGAATTGAAGAATTAAAAAACAAACATCAATTATTCAACTTGCAGTATGTAATAGCTCTTACTATTAATGGCGATGTAAATAAGGCCTATAAGCATATATTAGATTTAAACCCAAAACTAAAATCTAGATTTCCATATAATTTAATTATTTTTACTAAATTAATCAAAAGCAAAAAATACGCAGAAGCACAAAAAGTTATTAGTTCATATAATAATATTGATCCATTATACGATGAATTAATATTTTCATTAAAGAGATGGACAATATTAAAGTCCGATATACAAAATAAACTTAATCATAAATCAAATAGCATTCAAATTGACTTAATTAATAATTTTTTAATTTCAAATTATCTAGGTAATCAAAACGATAAAAGTTTTTACGAAGCCGAAATACTCAAAAATAAATCCTTACACAGATATCATGCGATTATAGCAATGCAAAAAATAAAAAAAGGAAAATTTTCTATAGGTAAAACAATTCTACAAAATTCATTTAAAGACAATAATAATAGTATTTTTTTAAAACAACTGATTGTCAATCTAAACTTAAAACAAAAAAATAAATTTTTATATTATTTTAATGGCAAAGAATTTGAAGATAATTTAGCGGAGGTATTATATTTATTTTCAGGTTTTTATTTTGATAGGAACGAAACTCAAGTATCACAATTATTGCTTGCACTTTCAAATTATCTGAACCCTAATTTTGCTAGCAATTATCTACTGGCTTTTGAGCAAGATATTAAAAATAATAAAGAGAGAATAAATTTTAAAGTATTTAATCAAATTCAAAATGTTGGTTCAGAATATAAGTGGTATGTTAATTATCAGCTAGTTCTTAACGACTTAATTGAAATTGAAGAATTAGAGAAGGTATTAAACAAAAAAACAAATTTCCTTTTTTCAAAATATTTTGATATCGCAAATTTTTATAGATACAAAAAAAACTATAAGAAGGCGATAAAGTATTATTTAATGGCAGAGAATTTAGATCAAAATAAAAGCTTATCATGGGATTTCTATTATTACAAAGGTATATGCTATGAAAGATTAGACAAATGGAATTTAGCAGAAAAAAACTTTTTAAAATCTCTTAAAATATCCTCAAAACAATATCGAGTTATTAATTATTTGGCTTATAGTTGGTTGGAGAGAAAAAAAAATATTCCACGTGCAAAAAAAATGCTGCAACAAGCAAACAAACTTAGTAATTGGAAACTTGGATACATAATTGACTCTCTAGGTTGGGCATATTTTTTAACAAATGATTATGTTGAGGCAGAGAGGCTACTAAAACTTGCTTATGAAAAGTCACCTTACGAGGCCGAAATTTACGATCATTATGGTGATGTTTTATGGCGTTTAGATAAAAAACTTCAAGCACGCTACGTTTGGAAAAATGCTTTAAAATTAGAAACTATAGACGATAAAATTAGAAAAAAGATTGAATACAAAATAACAAATGGTCTATAAAAAAAAAAGTATTTTAAAAAGTTACTCTAAAATAAATATTTTTCTAAATATATTAAAAAAAAAAACAAAACTTCATTTGATTCATTCATTTGTTCTTCAAATTAACTTAACAGATAGGATAAAAATTCAAGAAAGCAGCCAAAAACAAGATAAAATTATATTTAAAGGGACGAATGTAAAAAAAATATCTAAGAATAACTCTATTACAAAAATTTTAAAACTTTTAAGGCAAAAAAAAATATTAAATAATAAATATTTCAAAATTACAATTTACAAAAATATACCAATTGGGGCAGGGCTAGGAGGATCATCTTCAAATGCCACGACTTTATTAAATTATTTAATTAAAAAATTTAATTTAAAAATTTCAAAGCAAAAAACCTTAAAACTCTTATCATCGATTGGAAAAGATTGCTCTTTATTCATTGATACCAAGCCAAAGTTAATATTTAATTATGGTGAAAAATTTAAAAAGGTCAAATTTGGTCCAAGACTAAGATTACTAGTTATTTATCCAAATAAAATAAGTTTATCTAAATCAATATATAAAAAAAATAAGACTTTTTCTTCTGCACTAAAAATTAACAAAATTTTGAGTAAAAAAAAATTAAAGTACAACTTACTAAAAAACGATTTATTAGAAGCTTCTTCAAGGTTAACACCTGAAATACCAGGTATCCTAAAATTATTCAGCAAAATAAATAAATGCAAATATTATAACATAACTGGTAGTGGTTCGGCATGTTTCGGTATTTTTGGTGACAAAAAATCACTTTTAAATGCAAGAAAAACCTTTAAAAGAAAGTATAAAAATTATTGGACAGCATCAGTCAAAACAATTAATTAGTTTTATTATTGGGGCTTAGCCAAGCGGTAAGGCAACGGTTTTTGGTACCGTCATCCTAGGTTCGAATCCTAGAGCCCCAGCCAAGTAATGACTAAAAATTTAAAAGAAATATCAGAAGCAGTTCGGTTATACGACATTCTAAATAAAAAACAGGATAAAGTCGTATGTAGATTTATTGGAGGATGCGTTAGAGATCAAATTTTATCAAGGGAGATAAAAGATATAGATCTTGCGACATCGCTTTTGCCAGATCAAGTTGAAGATTTATTATCTAAAGAGAATATTTCTATTAATGATGATAATAAAAACTATGGATTAATTACTGCCTATATTAACAAATACAAATTTGAGATTACAACTTTAAGAAAAGATATAAATCAAAAGGGGAGACAATCCGATGTTTTATTTACCACTGATTGGAAACAAGATGCACTAAGAAGAGATTTCACAATTAATTCAATTTATTATGATTTTAATAATTATATTGATCCATTTAATGGCATGAGCGATTTAAAAAATGGAAAAGTTAGATTTATCTCAGACCCATCACAAAAAATAAAAGAAGATTATTTGAGAGCACTAAGATATTTTAGGTTTTTTGCAATTTATTCAAAAGAGAATCACGATGATTATGTTTTAAATAGCATTGTTAAGCATGAACAAGGAATATTAAACTTATCTAAAGAAAGATTAATACAAGAATTAAGTAAAATTTTATTAAGTGGTAGAGCATATATTTTGTTTAATAATAAATTTTGTAAAGACTTTTTTTCTTATGTTTATAAAGGTATAAAATATTTTGAACGTCTTGACTTTGGAAAATCAAATAAAACAATAGATATTTCTTTTGATTATATAATATTACTTGCTTTGTTAATAATTGATACGAGTGATCATTATAAAAAATTTATTAAAGAATTCAATTTATCCAATAAAATAAAAGATAGATTAACAAATATACAAAAAAATTATCAAAATAATATTGGATCGTTAATTGAAAGCTTTGATGAACTTGAAAAAAAACTGATTAGTTATCCTAAATCTACATTAAAAGATTACATACAATTTCAATATTTAGTAAACAATGATTATTCATATGAGGAATATTTAAAAAAATACAATAATTTACGACAGTTTGACTCTCCAGTTTTTAATTTTGATTCTTCAATTCTGATAAGTGGGGGTATTAAAGAGGGACCAAATTTGGGAAAAGCGATTTCGTTTTTAAAACATCGTTGGATATCAAACAACTTCTCAATAACTGATAAAGATATAGAAGACGCAATCGAAATATATAAATAATACTAAATATATTTTATATTTAAAATTTCAAAATTTTTCTCTCCGGACGGCGTCTCAATCGTTACACAATCATTTTTACTTTTTCCGATAAATCCTTTTGCCAATGGAGATTTGTAAAAAATTAAACCTTTATTTATGTTAGCTTCATCTTTGCCAACGATTTTATAAGTATTTTTTTTTTTATTTTCTAGATCTTGTACTTCGATGGTTGACCCAAAAATAATTTTGTCTTCAGATGAAATTTTAGTTATATCAATTACTTCTGCTCTAGCTATTGTGTTTTCAATTTCGCGTATCCTTTTTTCATTAAGTCCTTGCTCTTCTTTAGCTGCGTGGTATTCAGCGTTTTCTTTTAAGTCACCGTGAGATCTTGCTTCAGAAATAGCATTAACAATTTTTGGTCTTATTACATTTTTTCGTTCGGTTAACTCATCTTTAATTTGTTTTAGACCAGATATTGTTATTGGTTCTTTGTCCATATTACCATTTAAGAGAAGGTGGAAGAGACATAAAAATTGCCTCAACATTACCATCAGTATTTAAACCAAATTTTGTTCCTCTATCATATAATAAATTAAATTCAGCGTATTTAGCTCTTTTAATCAATTGTAGATTTTTTAATTTTTTATTCCACTGTTTTTTTAAATTTTTTTTTATTAATTGCCTGGATATTATTAAAAAGGTTAAGCCGACATCTTTTGTAAAACTAAAATTTTTACTTAAATCTTTATCTAAATAATCAAAAAAAATTCCGCCATCACCGCGAGGCTCGTTTCTATGTGGTAAGTAAAAATATTTATCGCAATTCATTTTAAAATTTTTATAATATTTCTTATCATAAAAATCACACATTTTTTTTAATGTCATATGAAAATTCTTTTTTTGTTTTAAATTTTTCATATTAGGTGTCATGTCAATACCACCACCAAACCATTTTTTTCCAGTCTCAATGTACCTCGTGTTAAAATGTAAAGAAGGGATATTTGGGTTTTTGGGATGTATTACTACCGAAATGCCCGAAGCCCAAAATCTTCTACTTTTTGATGTTCCCGGGATTTGTTTTGAAAATTTTCTATCAAAAATTCCAAATACGGTTGATATGTTTACTCCAACCTTTTCAAAGACTTTACCATCCCGTAAAATAGAAATTTCACCGCCTCCGCTGGATAGTTTTTTTCGTCTCCATTTCTTTTTTTTAAATTTTGTATTTTTTTCAAATTTTTCAAATTCATTACAAATTAAGTCTCTTAAATACTTAAACCATTTTTCTATTTCTTTTTTATTTTTATACATTTAATTGTCTTAGCGCCTCTGATGTACCTATTGAAACTGATGATACAAGATTTAAAGATCTGGTTTTATTATTCATGGGAATTCTTACTTGATTTTTTAAGGTTTTATATAAATTATTTGATACACCATGAGTTTCATTACCAAAAAGTAATATATCATTTTCTTTATATTGAAATTTAGCGTAGGATACAGCAGCTTTTGTTGTAAAAAGTATAATACGTCTTGTAATATTTTTTACAAAAAATTCTTCAATTGAGTCAAAAAATTTAATTTCACAATGTTTAATGTAATCCATATAAATCCGCTCAATTTTTTTTTCATCAAATATAAAGCCTATAGGCTTAATGATATTAAGTCTTGTATTTAAACATGCCGCTACCCTGATTATTGCGGCTGTATTTTGTGGAATATCTGGTTGATATAATGCAATATTTATCTTTTTCTGCGTCATTCTGTTAGTAATAATTTAAGTATTTTTCACTATATATGTTAAATCATAACAATGGATAAAAACAATAACAATTCTAAACCTACTAGAAGAGACTTTATTTACACCTTAACCGCAACATTAGGCGTATTAGGTGCAGGAGCTTCCGTTTGGCCAATTGTGAGTCAAATGAACCCTGACTCTTCTGTAAAAGCTTTGTCTACAATAGAGGTTGATATCAGCAAAGTTGAAGAGGGTAAAGAAATTACAGTTATGTGGAGAGGTAAACCAGTATTTATTAAAAGAAGAACTGAGGATGAAATAACAAAAGCAAGAAATATCAGTTTAAAGGAATTGCCTCATCCTGAGAACGATAAAAAAAGAGTAATAAAAGATGAGTGGTTAGTTGTAGTTGGTATTTGTACTCATTTAGGATGCGTTCCAATAAACGGCAAAGGGGAATATGGTGGTTGGTTTTGTCCTTGTCACGGCTCGCATTATGATACCTCTGGAAGAATTAGAAAGGGTCCTGCTCCCACAAATTTGGAGGTACCAAAATATAAGTTTGTTGGAGAGGATAAAATAATTATAGGATAAATTATGAGCGAGTATTCAGATAAAAAAAATGAAGAATTTAGTCCTGTTCATACCAATAAAGTAGGTGGCTCTCCATACACAGGGGTTATTGGCTGGATAGATAATAGACTACCCATATTTAGAATTTTTAAACATGAATATTTAGATTTTCAAGTTCCTAAGACATTGAATTACTTTTGGAGTTTTGGTGGAATTTTGATGATATGTCTTATATTTTTAATTATCACAGGTTTAGCCTTAGGAATGCATTACAAACCATCAGCAGATGAAGCTTTTGATTCAGTAGAAAAAATTATGCGAGATGTAAATTTTGGATGGTTAATCAGATACGCACATATGAATCTTGCATCTTTCTTTTTTATTGCAGTTTACCTTCACATATTTAGATCTCTTTATTATGGCTCTTATAAAGAACCAAGACAACTTATGTGGCTATTAGGTATAACAATATTCTTTTTGATGATTGCTACCGCTTTTCTTGGCTATACATTACCATGGGGACAAATGAGCTATTGGGGCGCAACAGTAATTACAAATTTATTTTCAGCTATTCCAATAGTAGGAGAGGGTATAGTAACTTGGTTATGGGGCGACTATTCAGTAGGAGATGCCGCTTTAAATAGATTTTATGTTCTTCATTGGTTAATAGCATTTTTAATTGTAGGCATTGTAGTATTTCACGTTATAGCATTGCATATTGTCGGATCAAACAACCCTTCAGGTATAGAACCTAAAGATACGAGAGACACTGTTTCATTTTCTCCTTTTACAACAAGCAAGGACTTAGTTGGAATGTTGGTTTTTATTTTAATATTTGTTGCTGTGATGATGTTTGCACCTAATTATCTTGGCCATCCAGATAATTACATTCCTGCAAATCCAATGGTAACACCTGCACATATAGTTCCTGAGTGGTACTTTCTTCCTTTCTATGCAATTTTAAGGGCAATTCCAGATAAGCTAATGGGTGTTATTGCGATGGTTAGCAGTATAGCAATATTAGGATTATTACCTTGGTTGGATTTCAGCAAAGTGAGATCAAGCGTATTTAGACCAATTTGGAAACAATGTGTATTTTTATTTGTATTAGACTTTTTCTTGTTAATGTACGTAGGCGCGATGCCTGCTGAGGGTATTTATTTAGTTTTAGGTAGAATAGGAACTATATATTGGTTTGCTTTTTTTATAATACTAGCTCCATTAGTTTCAATGTATGAAAAACCTCTTCCAATGCCTCAAAGTATAAATGAATACATGGACTGGAAAAAAAAGGGAAAGATTAAAACATTCAATTTTACAGGATGAAAAATATTTTAAAAACCTTAATAATAGCTTTAATTTTTACAAGCCCCTTAAATTCTGCTGAGAACAAAACTAAACTACTAGAACCAAATTGGACATTTGACGGGTTTTTTGGAAAATTTGATAGAGCATCCCTACAAAGAGGATATCAGGTTTATAAAGAAGTTTGTGCATCCTGTCATTCTATGAGTTACCTAAGTTACAGAAATCTTGGAGAAAAAGGTGGACCTGAATTTACTAAACAAGAGGTTAAGGCTATAGCAAGTCAATATGAAATCCAAGATGGACCCAATCAAGAGGGAGAAATGTTTATGAGACCTGCAAGACCGTCTGATAAATTCGTCAATCCTTATCCTAATGCTAATGCCGCTAGAGTTGCAAATGGTGGGGCGTACCCTCCTGATATGTCTGTTCTAGTGAAAGCAAGAAAAGGTGGAGCAGATTATGTTTATTCTGTACTAATGGGCTACACGGAAGATGTACCCGAAGGCATTTCTTTAGAAGAGGGTGTATACTATAATAAATATATGATCGGCAATAAAATTAGAATGCCAAAGCCTATAAACGATGGATCAGTTGAATATACAGATGGAACCCAAGCGACTGAAGAACAAATTTCAAAGGATGTAGTTGCATTTTTAACTTGGGCAGCTGAACCACATTTAGAAGAAAGAAAAAAAACTGGATTTAAAGCGGTTGTTTACTTGCTAATTTTAACTATTTTAGGTTTTATAATTAAAAAGAAAATTTGGCTACGTATTGAACCTAAAGTGTAGGATATCGCCGTCTTTCACAATATAATCTTTACCCTCAATTCTATATTTACCATTCTCTTTACAACCTGTTTCTCCTTTGAACTTTACAAAATCCTCGTAAGACATGACTTCAGCTTTAATAAAACCTTTTTTAAAATCACTATGTATAACCTCCGCAGCATCTGGTGCAGTGGTATTTTGTTCAATCGTCCAGGATCTTGATTCTTTTTCCCCTGAAGTAAAATAAGTATTTAGTCTTAATGTTGAAAAGCTAGCTTTGATTAGTTTATCTAAACCTGATTCTTTAATATTCAATGCTGATTTAAAGCTTTCAGCTTCTTCATCATTTAGTTCAGTTATTTGCCTTTCTATATCTGCAGATATCTCTATAACGTTATCACGATCGTATTTGTTTAAAATTTTATCAATATGAGCGTTATTTTTGCCTATATCATTTTCCCCAACGTTACATACTACAATTTTCGGTTTGAGAGATAGTAAACATGAGCTTCTTACCATTCTTTTTCCATAAGTTTTTATTAAACTAGATGGGTTAATACCTTTTTCTAAATTATTATAAATATAATTAATAAAATTCTTTTCTTCCTCATTTTTAATTTTATTTTTATTTTTTTTATCTAGACGTTTTTCTAGAGACTCTAAATCAGATAACATTAATTCTGTCTCAATCATTTCGATATCTCTTAACGGATCAATTGTAGCATTTACATTTTGAATATTGTTATCCTCAAAGCACCTTACTAAATGTACTATCATATCAACTTCTCTTATATGAGACAAAAATTTATTACCGAGTCCCTCCCCACCAGAGGCACCTTTAACTAGTCCAGCTATATCTACAAAGGTTATTATACTATTTATAGTTTTTTTAGAATTTGAAATACTTGAAATTTTATTTAATCTATCATCTGGAATAGCAACAATACCTACGTTTGGTTCAATTGTGCAAAAAGGAAAGTTTGCAATTTGTGCATTTTTGGATTTAGTTAATGCATTAAAAGTTGTTGATTTACCTACATTTGGTAATCCAACTATTCCACATTTAAAGCTCATTAATTGTTAGTCTTACTTGAAAAATCATCGAGTTTATTTTCAAAAAGCAGATAAACGTTATCTAATATTTTTGAAATAGACTCTTCGATTATGTTTTTTTCTTCTCCGGAAAAGTCATTAAGTACATGCTGATCTACATAATTTTTATTTCCTGGATGATCTATTCCAATTCTTATTCTATTAAAATCCTCTCCTAAAATGGTTGTTATTGATTTAATACCGTTATGTCCACCACTTGAGCCACCATTTTTACATCTAATTTTTCCAAGCTCCAAATCTAAATCATCATGAAATACAAAAATATTTTTCTTTTCAATTTTATAATAATCTTGAATTTCTCTTAAACATACACCTGAATTATTCATAAATGTTAATGGTTTTACTAATATAATTTTATGACTATTAATTTCTCCGCTTGTCAATAAACCTTTAAATTTTGGCTTTTGTTTTGAAAAGTTAAATTTTTTATTTAATGCATCGATCAACATAAATCCAATATTGTGACGATTATTTTTATGTTTAGGATCAGGATTACCAAGACCTACAAACAATAGCATTTAATTATTTCTTTTTATCCGTGCTTTTAGCGCTATCAGCTGGTTTTTTATCTTCTTTTTTAGGATCAGCTTTTGTTGTTTTGCCATCAGTTTTTGGTGCTTCACCCTCAGCAGGTTGAGCTTCCGCTCCATCTGCAGCTGCAGCTTCATCAGTTGAAGCTTCAGCAGGTGTTTCTGGTTCTGCAACAATTGTTGGTGCGGCTACCGAAGCAATTGTAAAATCTCTATCTAAAATAGTAGGTCTTACATTTTCTGGAAGTTTTATCGCTGAAATTTTAATACTTTCACCAATATCTTTTTCTAAAAGATCTACTCTCAATTCTGATGGTATATTATCTGCGGGACAATTAAGCTCTACTTTTCTTCTCACTATGTTAAGAACACCTCCCTTTTTTAGTCCTGGACATTTTTCTTCATTTAAAAACTTTACAGGAATCCAAACTTGCACTTTTGTATTTGAACTTAAAGTTTGAAAGTCTACGTGTAATGGTTGATTTGACAGACTATCAAATTCAATATCTCTAGGCAAAACTTTATAACTTTTGCCTTCTAATGACAGATTTATAACTGTGCTCATAAAGTTTGATGAGTTTAGAAATTTTTCCAAAGAAGTCTTTTTTATACTCAGTGAAATATTTTTATCGATATCCCCATATAATATTCCTGGAACAAATCCACTTGATCTAAGTTTTGCTAGATCAGATTTTGTTTTGGTTTGTCTTAAGTTAACATCCAGTGTTTGTAAGCTTTTGATCATGAACAACGGTTTTTATATTAGGATTGAAATAAAAACAAGATATTAAATTAAAAATATATCTTATTTAAAGAGTTTGGATACAGATTTAGATGATGAAATACTATAAATTGCGTTCGCAAATAAATTTGCCACTGAAACAGTCTCAAATTTTTTAGATTTTTTTATTTTACCGTTATTTTCAATAGAATTAGTAATAATAAATTTTTTGATTTTTGAATTATTTATTTTTTCAATAGCTTTACCAGTTAGAACTCCATGAACAACATAAGCATAGACATCTATAGCTCCCTTGCTTTTTAAGACTTTAGCTGCGTTTACAATTGTTCCTCCACTATCTACTAAATCATCTAATATAATACATACTTTGTTTTTAACATTTCCAATTACATTCATTACTTCAGATTTACCTGGACCAGATCTTCTTTTATCAATTATTGCTAAATCTGCTTTTAGTCTTTTACCAATCGCTCTAGCTCTTTCAACACCCCCAACATCGGGCGATACACAAACAATATTTTTATTTTTAATATTTTTTTTTATGTGCCTAACAAAAATTGGAGCAGCAAACAAATTATCTACAGGAATATCAAAAAATCCTTGAATTTGATTTGCGTGCAAATCCATCGTTAATACTCTATTAACGCCAGCTTGTGTTAAAAGGTTTGCTAATAGCTTGGCGCTAATAGGTGATCTTGGTGAAACTTTTCTATCTTGTCTTGCATATGCATAATATGGAAGAACAGCTGTAATACTTTTTGCAGACGCTCTTCTTATTGCATCAACACAAATTAACAGCTCCATGATATTATAATTAGCTGGGTAAGATGTTCCTTGTATTAAAAAAACATCTTTTCCTCTCATATTTTCTTTTATTTCACAATATACTTCGCTATCAGCAAACCTAATTATTTTTATGTCAGATAGTTTAGTCTTAAGGTTTTTTGAAATTTCTTGACTCAGTTTCTCGTTACAACTTCCTGATAAAAGCTTCATACAATTCTTATAGTTTATTTAATACTCCTTTCAAATTATTTTTTAGTGATTATGGATAAGTTTCTTCCATAGTCTAATTCATTTTTATGCGTAGACAATCTAAAGCTGAAAAAAAATTGTTTAAGCATGTAGGTATCTTTGTTGATATGACTTATATTTTTGAGTTTTAGACCCGAATCGACTAATCTTTGAATAATAAATTTTCTTAAATTAAAATATATTTTTTTATTTTTTTTCTTAAAACAAGGTCTCGAGTTTTTAAATTTCAAATAAATTTTTCTTTTAAAATCTTTTGATACTTCATAACTATTAAAACCTATACATGGACCAACCACAGCTATTATATTTATTGCAGCAATATTTTTTCTTTTATAACAAGCTATTGCTTTCATAATAATATTTTTATAAGCCCCTTTCCAACCTGAATGTATGCAACAAATATATTCGGAATTATTATCTACAAAAAGTATTGGTGCACAATCAGCAGTAAGAATTCCAATTCCGATATCACTTTTATTTGTAAAAATACCATCTGCACAACTTAGTCTTTGGTTTTTATAATTCTTAGTTAATTCTAAAATTTTATTACTATGGATTTGTTTTACAGTGTAAATTTTTTTAAGATTTGTTTTTTTTTTTACTATATTGATATTTTTTATAATATTAGCCTTGTTATCTTTCGACCCTATTCCTAAATTGAGCGACTTATAAATACCTTTTGAAACTCCACCTTTTCTAGTAAAAAACCAATGGGAGATATTTTTTCTTTTAAATTTGTTTGATCTAAAGAACATTTATTAAATTTTAGCTGTAAATACTTTAAATAATGACCCCATTTGATCTTTAGAGATTAATCTTTTTACCGACATCTTCAATTTTTGTTTTGACTTATTGTTTTTAAGAATTTTTAATATTCTTTGCAATCTAAATTTTATACCTCCATTTATTAAAAAATTTGATTGAGATTGGTAAGTAATATTGCTGACCTTATTAAGCTTAAAAATTTCTTTTATGTAATAAAAGTTTACCAAGTGAGTAATGTCTGAATTACCTATATCATTAAAAATTTTAACTTTTTTGTGTTTATTTATAGCCTGAAGAGTGTTTTTAAATTCTATTGAATTATAGCCGTAATCAAAGGTAATAAAAATGTTGTTTTTACAATATTTGACTAAATTAGATACTTTTTTTAAAAAATTTTCTAAATCAGGTTCGTATTCAATGAAATTTAATTTATTCATAGGATAATAACTTTTTTTATATATTTCGTGGTCTTTGTTAATTTTAATATTTTCTAAATAAAAATTTTTTATTTCCTGGTTATATCTTACATATTTTTCATACCAAACATTATTTTCTTTCATAAGATGTTTAACAGGGAAGGCATCAATTAATTCATTACTGAGAATAATACAATTTTTTTTTTTAAAATTAGACAAGTCATTAACCCATACTATATTTTTACCCTTTAATTTGATTTTTTGTTTTTTTTTATAAAATTTACTCTTTTCATAAATAAAATATTTGAAATTTATATTTAGACTTTTAAATTTATGAATTGTATTTATTATATCGAGCGCTAATAATCCTTCACCTGCACCAATTTCAAAAATATTAAAATTATAAACATTTCTTTTTGTAAAATGATGCGTAATCCAAATAGATATTATTTCCCCAAAAATACTTGATATATAAGGCGAGGTAACAAAATCTCCTTTCCGACCAAAAACTTTGTCCTTCTCATAGTAACCGGTTTTCTTGCTATACATTACAAGGTTTATATACCTATCTAAAGTTATTTTATTTTTTGTAAGTTTATTTGAATTCATTTTAAGCGATTATACATTATCAATCCAAAAATTAGCATAAGGATACTTAAAATTGAACCTAGACTTAAATTAAAAACTATAAAACCCAAATGATTGTCGGGCTCTCTAAATTGTTCAGCTATTAACCTGAATAAGCCATATAAAATTAAAAAAAAAGCTGAAGTTATTCCTTTTTTTAAATATTTATTTTTAAAAACAATATTTAGAATTATAAATAATACAATACCCTCAAGAATTGCTTCATAGATTTGTGAAGGATGTCTTGGCACATTATCGATTTTTATAAATACTACTGACCAAGGTAATTCAGTAGGTTTACCAATTAATTCTGAATTTATAAAGTTAGCAACTCTTCCTAAAAAAAGGCCGCACGGAGTTAGAACGGATAGAATGTCTGAAAAATTTAAAAAATTAATTTTGTTTTTATTACAAAACATAATTGATACAATAATTATACCAATTAAACCTCCATGAAATGACATACCTCCTTGCCAAATTTTAAAAATTTCACTGTAATTTTCTAGATAATAGACTGGATTATAAAATAAGACGTATCCTAAGCGACCACCCAAAATAATTCCTAATATTGAGTATGGTATGAAATTATCGATTATATTTATATCGAAGTTTAGTTGTAATTTTCTTATTAAGAATTTGCTATATATGATTGCGAAAATTAATCCAAAAATATAAGCAAGAGAATACCAGCGAATTTCTAAAAAACCTATATCGATAAATACTGGATTTAAATTATTAATAAACATTAATTGGGAAATTGTAATTTTACTCGTAATCCTTTTTTCTTATTCTCTAGCATTACCTTGCCTCCATGAGAATTTATAATATCTTGGACTATAGACAATCCTAGACCTACGCTTCCATCTTTAAGATTTCTACTCTTATCTAATTTGTAGAATGGTCTCATAACTCTTTCGTGCTCACTCTCAGGTATGCCAGGACCATCATCATCAAATAAAATTTCAAGTTGGCGGTTATTTTTATATGCTGTTATACTAACGTTTTCAGCATACTTTGTTCCATTATCAATCAAATTGCTAAAACATCGTCTTAGGAGATGTTTTTTTCCAACCATTTGTAAATTATCCTCACTTTTAAGATTAATCTTATCGTTATTAAATTTTTTAACGACTTCAAATAATAATTTATTTAAATTAAATTTTGTATTTTCAGTATTAGACTCTGAATTCGAATAATCCAAATACTCAGAAATCATTTTTTCCATTTCGTTAATATCCTCTTTAATTCCATCAAGCTTTCTATCTTTATTAAGAATTTCAATTTGTAATTTAAGTCTTGTTAATGGTGTTTTTAGGTCATGACTGATGCCAGACAACATTGTAGTTCGTTGACTAATATGTCGCAAAATTCGCGCTTTCATTTTTTCAAATTCAACAGTTGCTTTTCTAATTTCAATAGGTCCAGATGGTTTATTAGGAGCAACGTATTGTCCTTTACCAAACTTTTCTGCTGACAAAGCTAGATTAGTAATAGGTCTGATTTGATTCCTCAAAAAAAGCACTGAGATTAATAAAAGTATAATACCTGGAACCGTTATCCACAAAATAAATATTCTACCCGATGAGTTTCTTATTCTGGATTTTGGAACAATAAATGATAAAATATCATTTTTTATTTTTACTTGAATTTCTACATTGTCTCTATCTGATCTAGTATTAAACCAATATTGTAATTTTATTTTTTCTTTTAGTTGCTCATTAATTAGACGGTCATAAAAACTAAATTTTTGATAATTATTCTTTTTTGGAAGTGTTGAGTCCTTTTTTAAAATTATTTGAAATGATGAGTTTTTTGAAATTAAACTTCTAACATTCTCAAATTCAACATCACTTTTTTTTCTATTATAAAAGCTTATAACAGTGTTTATTTCTTCAGTTAACGAATTAACCAGACCTTTATTTGTTTTAATCCATAAACTATCAAAAAAAACTACTGATAATAAAATCTGCAATATTATTATAGGTGTTAGAATTATTAAAAAGTATCTTAAAAATAAAGTTTTGGGTAAAAATTTCTTTAACATTAGTCAGACCATAACACGTAACCATTACCCCTAACTGTTTGTAGATAAACAGGATTTTTAGGATCAGGCTCAATTTTTTGTCTTAATCTTGTAATCATTACATCTACCGCGCGTTCTTTTTTTAAATTTATTAATTTTGATATATCATTTCTATCAAATACCTTACCAGCAGATAATATCATTTGTTCTAATAATTTTTTTTCAGATGTATTTATTTTATAAATTTTTTGTTTGTTTTTAATTATCATTTTTTTAATATATAACTTTGTCTCACCGAAATTAATTACTTCATTAACTTCTTTAAGTTTTTTAATTTTGTTTAAAATGTTTTTTATTCTTAACAGTAGTTCTTTAGGCTCAAAAGGTTTTGGAACATAATCGTCAGCTCCTAATTCTAATCCTTTAATTCGATCAGACGGATCACCTTTAGCCGTTAATAAAATTATAGGTTGATCGCTTTTTAATCTTATTTCTCTTGTCAGATCAAGACCGTCTTGCCCAGGCATCATTATATCTAAAACAATTAAATCAAATGAAAATAATTCCATTCTATCTTTAGCTTCAGCTGAACTTTCCGCAGTCGTTACTATGAAGTCTTGTTCAATTAAATATTGACTTATTAGTTCCTTAATTTTTTGGTCATCATCAACAACTAATATATGTTTTTTATCTAATTTGTTTGTCATTATTTTATAATTTTAATTAAAACATTTTTGAAACTCAACACATCCTCAGGTGAAGAATTTTTAAAAGCGTGTAGTATTCTTTTTTTTTGTGTCTCAAAAAGCTCTTTACTTAACTCATTACCTTTTGATCCTAAAAATAATAGTTTTTCTCTTCCATCTTCCTCTCCCTTTTTTTGATCGACAATATTTTTTTTTATTAAATCTTGTAAAGTTCTACTTAAACTTTGTTTTGTTATTTTTAATTTTTCGAGTATCTCTGACACAGTTATTCCAGGGTTATTATCTATTAGAATAATTAATCTTTGATGAGCTCTGCCGAAATTATTTCTTTTTAGTACTAAATCCGTATCAAACGACGTCATCACATAGCTTTCTAGTATTAATTCTAGAACTTCTTTAATATTTTTTTCTTTTAAATATAAGTAATCTTGTATCATTTATTAAATTGGTCAGTATTATTGACTTATATAATATTCATATATAATTTAATATATAATTTATTCTTATGGAAAATGTACCTTATGACAAAAGACAAGGAAAAATTTGGTATAACGGAAATACTGTTGATTGGAAAGACGCCAATCTACATATTTTAAGTCACGGTTTACATTACGCTAGTTGTGTTTTTGAAGGTGAAAGAATTTATAATGGTTCGATATTCAAACTAAGAGAGCATACTGAAAGATTGATTCACTCCGCGGATAGAATGGGATTCAAAATCCCTTATTCCGCAGATGAAATTGATAATGCGTGTAAAGAAATTATAAAAATTCAAAAAATTGAAAATGGTTATGTAAGACCTATAGCATGGAGAGGTAGTGAGATGATGGCAATTTCTGCACAAAAAAATAAAATTCATTTTGCTGTCGCTGCGTGGGAGTGGGGATCGTATTTTGATCCAAAAATCAAGGAACAAGGAATATCATTAGATATATCAAAATGGAGAAGACCAGATCCTAAAACAATACCTTGGGATACAAAAGCTTCAGGATTATACATGATTTGTACGCTTTCCAAACACGAAGCTGAAAAAAAAGGTTTTAATGACTCTTTAATGCTGGATTATAAGGGAGATATAGCAGAAGCAACCGGGGCTAACATTTTCTTTGTTGATAAATCTGAGAGCGAGCTTCACACGCCAATAGCTGATAATTTTTTAGATGGTATTACACGTAGAACAATTATTGATCTGGCAAAAAAACTCAATATTAAAGTTATAGAAAGAAAGATAAAATTAGATGAATTAAAAAACTTTAGTGGTTGTTTTTTAACTGGCACAGCCGCTGAAGTTACACCAGTGTCCAAAATTGATAATGTTAATTTTAAGATACCAAAAGTAATTAATCGGTTATGGGATAATTACAGTAGTTTAGTGAGAAGAAAAAAAGTCCTAAATCAGTCAATAGCGTGATCAATTCCTTTTTTTAAATAATCGTAACCTGTGTACAAAGTTAGAATTGCTGATCCCCATAATAGAATAATTCCAATTTGCAAACCATAACCAAATAAAAGCTCATTTCCTGAGTTTCCGGCTAAAAGAATTGAAATTGAGAACATTTGTAAAAAAGTTTTAATTTTTGCAAGTTGTGAGACTGGCATTCTAAGTTTAAACTTAGCGAGGTATTCTCTTAAGCCAGAAACTAGTATCTCTCTACAAATTATTATAATTGCAGCAATTACTGAAAGGTCTTGTATTACATTATTCATCACCAACAACACTAATGCTGTTACAACAAGAATTTTGTCAGCAACAGGATCTAATAATTCACCTAATTTTGTTTGTTGTTTTAAAAGTCTTGCTAAAAAACCATCAACAAAATCTGTAAAACTAGCTAAAATAAAAACACCACACGTAAGCCAGTCACCAAATTGTCCAGGTAAATAAAAGAAAAAAACTAAAACGGGCACCATTATTAATCGCCCAATAGTTAATATATTTGGTATTTTAAAAATCATATTAAATTTTTTGACTTGTGAAAAAAATTATAAATTTTAAGAGCTGAGCTTTTATTTACACCTTCAACTTTTTCGATTTCTTCTAAGCTCGCACCCTCTATTGCTTTTACAGACCCGAAATGATTTAATAATGATTTTTTTCTTGATCTACCAATGCCTTCAATTAAATCTAATTGCGATTTAGATATATTTTTGCTTCTTTTTTTTCTATGGGTTGTTATAGCAAACCTATGTGCTTCATCTCTAAGTCTTTGTAAAAAAAACAAAATAGGATCATTATTTTTTAATGAAACAATTTTACCATCTAAAATAAATTTTTCGTTACCCTTATTTCTGTCTTTTCCTTTTGACATTGCTATTACTTTTATTTCATAAAAACCTAATTCATTTAAAGTATTTTTTACTACAGAAAATTGCCCCTTTCCTCCGTCAATTAATAATAAATCGGGTGTAAAGTTATCATCTCCCTTAGCTATTTTTGAAAATCTTCTTTTTAAAACTTCTTTCATCATGCCGTAATCATCATTTCCCTTTATATTTTTATCTTTAATATTAAATTTTCTATATCTATTTTTTATAAAGCCTTCTTCTCCAAAAGTTATTAAAGCTCCCGTGCTATCTGAACCTTGCATGTGGCTATTATCATAAACTTCAATAAAATTTGGTATGAATTGTAATTTAAATGTTTCAGACAAAGATTCTAAAAATTCAATATTTTTTTTGCTATGAAATAACTTATTGTTTAGATTCTCACTTGCATTTTTTAAAGCATTTGAAATCATTGAATTGTTTTTTCCAGTCTTAAGATTTATTTTTTTTCGAAATTTTGTATTGAAAGCTTTTATAATTAATTGTTTGTTTTCCGGTTCAATATTAGTAATTATCTCTGAAGGTGGTTCCTTATTTTCATAAAACTGTGTTATGAAAGAACTTATAACCTTAGTCTCGTTATCTTCTTTTTCGTGAGACGGATAAAAAAATTGACTACCCCAATTTTGTTTGGATCTAAAAAAAGAAACACTAATACAAGTATTATCTTCTTTCCTATAGGAGACAATAAGATCAGCATTATTAAAATTTTTCTTACTAATATGCTGTGAAGATTGAATAAATGTTAAGGATTTAATCCTGTCCCTTAAAATTGCAGCTTTTTCATAATTTTGATTTTTACTTGCAATATCCATATCGAATGAAAGTTTTTTTTGTATTTGTCTCGATTTACCTCTTAAAAAATCTAAACATTGATTGACTAGATTGGAATATTCTTTTCCACTAATTTCCGCCGTACATGGGCCCGCACATCTTTTTATTTGGTATAGAATACAGGGTCTTTTCCTATTTTTAAAAGTGTGATCATCGCACACTCTTATTTGAAAAACTTTCTGCAACATTTTTATTGTCCAATTTGCAGACGCTATGGATGCAAATGGACCGAAAAATATATCCTTATCATTATGCTTACCTCTAAATTTAGTTAACTGTGGAAAATTATGATTAGTGATTTGAATATATGGAAATGATTTGTCGTCTTTTAACAAAACATTATAGCGTGGTTTAAATTTTTTTATTAAATTTGCCTCTAATAATAACGCTTCTGACTCGTTTCTGGTTGTGATTAATTCAATGTTTTTCGAAGCAGATATCATGCGCTCTGTCCTGATCGGTAATAATGATTTTGTAGAATAATTTTGAAGTCTTTTTGGCAGGTTCTTAGCTTTACCAACATAAATAACTTTATTTTTATCGTCTAAAATTTGATAAATTCCAGGCGAATTTGATGCTATTCTAGATTTATTTCTAAATAATTTTTTTCCACTTTCTAAATTATTCATCTAATTCTTTCTTTATAAGTTTTTACTCCTACAGAACTTGTTTTTTCAATTATGTCTAATTTGTCAATTTGTAGATTTATATTTTTTACTCTTTGGTCTTTAAGAACTTCACTACATATTTCTTCTGATAAGGTTTCCAAAAAATTTATATGTTTACTTAAAATTATCTCTATGATTTTGATAATTTTGTCGTAATCAATTATATTTTTTATTGATTTATCATCTATGGGTAACATGAAGACTTCTATTTCTATATTAAACCTCAGCCTTTGGTTTTTCTTCTTTTCTTTTTCATAGTATCCAAATTTAGTATTTATAATTAAGTCTTTAATTACAATTTTCCTAACTTCTTTAAGACTACTCTTATTGAATTGAATTATTTTATTTTTTTTATTCATTAACTTTAATATTTCTTTTTCTCCATGTTATTCTTTGACCGCTATCTAGAGAAATTACTTCACCTGTCACCGAAGGCGTATTAAAAAAAAATTGAGCTGCTTCACATAATTCCAAGGGATTTACTTTGGTTTTAAGCAAAGTATTCATATATTGTTTTTTAAATTGATTCTCGTTTTGCCTTAAATTTTTAATTACGGGACCAGGCGCAATACAATTAACTCTTATATTGGGAGCTAACCTCATAGCTGAGGTAATTGTTAAATTATATAACGCTACTTTACTTAATGTATAGCTAAAAAAAAATGGTGTTAGATTAAATACTCTTTGGTCAATAACATTTATAATATTCCCTTGATCCTTTTTATTAAATTTTTGTTTAGAAAATTCAGACATTAGAATGTAAGGAGCTTTTAGATTTACATTTATATTCATATTCCATTTAGATGAATTAAAATTTTTAATATCATCGTTTTCAAATACAGAGGCACAATTGATCAAATGAGTAATTTTACCCAGTTTTTTTTTTGACTCAGAAAAAATTTTATTAGCACCTTTTTCACTGCTCAAGTCACCCTTTACAATTATAACTCGATTTTTTTTAATACGCCTTCGGTGACAGGTGAAGTAATTTCTCTAGATAGCGGTCAAAGAATAACATGGAGAAAAAGAAATATTAAAGTTAATGAATAAAAAAAATTTGACGAATTCTGCTCCTATTCTTTTTGAGCTTCCTGTAATTAATATATTTTTCATTTTTACTTTTTATATCTTTTTCCACTTTTCATACCAGCTCGACCCTGTGTAGATCTACCAATATTATCTTTTTTGTATTTCTTTATTGAAGAATTTACAGTTAATCCAAGATCAGAACTCTCTAATTTCCTTATTTCGTCCCTGATCTTTGCAGCTTGTTCAAACTCCAAATTGTCAGCTGATGTTTGCATGTCTTTTTTTAATGATTTGATATGTTTTTTTAAATTATGACCAGGCTTAACAAATTTATCAGTATTTAGATAATCTTTTTCATAAACACTTTCTAAAATATCAGAGATTTCTTTTTGTACACTTTGTGCACTAATTTTATTTTTCTTATTATAAAAAATTTGCTTTTCTCTTCTTCTATTTGTTTCATCTATAGCTTTTTTTATACTTTTAGTTTCTTTATCAGCATATAAAATTACTTTTCCATCAATATTTCTAGCTGCTCTCCCAATTGTTTGAACCAAAGAGGTTTCTGATCTTAGAAAACCTTCTTTATCTGCATCTAATATTGCAACAAGAGCACACTCAGGAATATCTAAACCTTCTCTTAATAAATTTATTCCGACTAACACATCAAATACACCAAGTCTTAAATCTCTTATAATTTCTATTCTTTCAAGTGTGTCGATATCTGAATGCATATATCTAACTTTCACACCATTCTCATCAAGGTATTCAGTTAAATCTTCTGCCATTTTTTTTGTAAGCGTTGTTGCCAATACTCTTTGATTTTTTTTTGAAATATTCAGACACTCATTTAATAAATCATCAACTTGGTTTTTTGCTTTTCTAATTTCCACTATGGGATCTATTAAACCTGTAGGTCTAATAATCTGTTCTGCAAAAACTCCCTTTGTCTCATTCAATTCCCATTCACCCGGCGTAGCAGAAACAAACACTGTTTGTGGTCTCATCAAATTCCATTCTTCAAATTTTAATGGACGGTTATCCATACACGATGGTAGTCTAAATCCATAATCTGAAAGAGTTTTTTTTCTTGTAAAGTCGCCTTTATACATACCATTTAATTGAGGCACAGTAACGTGACTTTCATCTACAAAGACAATGCAATTGTCTGGCAAGTACTCAAATAGTGTAGGAGGTGGTTCGCCTTTTTTTCTTCCAGAAAGAAATCTGGAGTAATTTTCAATTCCAGAACATGTCCCAGTAGCTTCGATCATTTCTAAATCAAATCGTGTCCTTTCCTCAATTCTTTGCGCTTCTAATAATTTTTTTTCCTCTGTAAAAGTTTTAATTCTAATACTTAGCTCATCTCTAATTTCTTTAATTGCTTGTTTAACTGTTGGTCTCGGAGTTATGTAATGACTATTTGCATAAAGCTTAACAATTGATAAATTTTCAGTTTTTTCTCCAGTTAACGGATCAAATTCTTTTATTTCTACTAGTTTTTCATCCTCAATCAAAAGTTTCCAAGCCCTGTCTTCCAAATGAGACGGAAAAATTTCAATGTTTTCTCCTCTGACTCTGAAAGTACCTCTTTGAAAGTTTTGATCATTTCTTTTGTATTGAAGCTCTATTAACCCTTTTATAACATCTTCCCTTTTATATTTTTCATTACGCGTAAAAGTGAATGTCATTTTACTATACGACTCGGCTGAGCCAAGCCCATAGATACATGATACACTTGATACAATAATAACATCGTCTTTTTCTAATAAAGATCTTGTCGCAGAATGTCTCATCCTATCGATTTGTTCATTAATTGAGGACTCTTTTTCAATATAAGTATCTGAACGTGGGACATAGGCTTCAGGCGTGTAATAATCATAGTATGATACAAAGTACTCCACTGAATTTCCTGAAAAAAAATTTTTCATTTCCCCGTACAATTGTGCTGCTAAGGTTTTATTTGGAGCTAGTATCAATGCAGGTCTATTCAAATCCTCAATAATTTTAGCCATCGTAAATGTTTTTCCGGATCCTGTAACTCCCAATAAAACTTGACTTCTATCAAGATTATTTAATCCCTTTTTTAATTGATCAATAGCTGAAGGTTGATCACCAGCAGGCTTAAAATTATTAGTAATTTTAAATTTTTTACCACCTTCGAGTTTTTTATTAAAAAACCCTTTAGAAGTTTTCTTTTCTGCTGTATTAAAAGATTGTAATATTGTCATAAATTTATGAGTATTTTATCAAAATCATTAGAAAGAATAAAACCTTCCCCGACAATTTCTGTAACACAAAAAGCAAGAGAACTTAAGGCAAAAGGAGCGGATATTATATCATTAGGATCAGGCGAACCTGATTTTGATACACCAGACAATGTCAAAAGTGCCGCAATAGAAGCAATTAAAAATGGACAAACCAAGTATACAGCTGTGGATGGAACAGTGGATTTAAAAAATGCCATTGTATCTAAGTTTAAGAAAGAAAATAATTTAACATACGAAAAAAACCAAATTTCAGTAGGAGCTGGTGGAAAACAAGTTATCTATAATGCTTTTTTGGCTACAATAAATAGTGGGGACGAAATAATAATCCCTTCACCTTTTTGGGTATCTTATCCAGATATTGTTTTGTTAGCTGGTGGAATACCAAAAATTATTGAATGTGGAGAAGAAGATAACTTTAAACTAACAGCTAAAAGTCTTAAAAAAAATATAACTCAAAGAACTAAGTGGTTGATAATAAATTCCCCAGGTAATCCAACTGGGTCATGTTATTCAGAACAGGAAATAAATGAATTAGTAGATGTGCTTGTAAAGCACCCTAAAATTTTAGTAATGAGCGATGATATTTACGAACATATAATTTATGATGAGTTTAATTTTTATACACCAGCTCAGAATAATAAAATTTTTGATAGAACATTAACTGTAAATGGTGTGAGCAAATCCTACGCAATGACTGGTTGGAGGATTGGTTATGCTGGTGGCCCAGAAGAAATAATCAAAGGTATGGCGAAACTACAATCACAATCCACAACTAATCCATCTTCAATAAGTCAGGCAGCTGCCGTTGAAGCATTAAAAGGAGATCAGGGATTTATTCAAACAAGAAAAAAAGTTTTTAAAAAAAGAAGAGATTTTATTGTTGAAATGTTAAATAAAATAAATGGGATCGAGTGCATTAAACCACAAGGAGCATTTTATGTTTTTCCAAGTTGCAAGAAACTTATAGGTAAAAAACATAAAAAACTTGGGTTGATAAAAAACGATAAAGATTTTGTTACAAAGCTTTTAGAATCTCACGGTGTTGCAGTAGTACAAGGGTCCGCATTTGGATTAGATGGGTATTTTAGAATTTCATATGCTGCATCTGACGATGAATTAAAAAAGGCAATAGATAGGATCACAAAATTTTGCAGTGAAATTATTTAGTCTCACTTAAATATTTCTCTGCCTCGAGCGCAGCCATACAACCCATACCAGCAGCTGTAACTGCTTGTCTGTATATTTTGTCCTTTACATCACCGGCAGCAAATACTCCTGGTACATTTGTGCTTGTCGAGTCCGGCTTTGTTAAAATATAACCTTCATTATCCATATTTATTTTATCTTTAAAAATTTTTGTTGCTGGGTCATGTCCAATTGCAACGAATAACCCATCAATTTTAAAATCTTTCACTTCACCACTCTTTTTATTTTTAATCGTAATTGAATTTAAACTTTTAGGATTATCTTCACCATTCGCCTTTTCAACTATAGTATCCCAAATAATATTAATTTTTTTATTACTCTTAAGTTTTTCCTGTAACATTTTTTCAGCTCGCAAATTATCTCTTCTATGAATTAATGTTACACTTGATGCAAATTTAGTTAAGAATAATGCCTCTTCAACTGCAGCATTACCACCACCAACTACCGCAACCTTTTTATCTTTATAGAAGAAACCGTCACACGTAGCACAAGCACTTATTCCAAAACCTCTAAACTTTTCCTCGTTGGGTATTTTAAGCCATCTTGCTTGAGCGCCAGTTGCAATTATTATGCTATCACTTTTAAAAACTTTTCCATTCTCAGTTTCAGATACAAAAGGTTTATTTGAGGTATCAACTTTTTTTATAACATCGTTAATAAATATTGTTCCAACCGCTTCTGCTTGTTTTTTCATCTCATCCATTAGCCATGGACCTTGTATCACTTTCGAAAAACCAGGGTAATTTTCGACGTCGGTAGTTGTAGTTAATTGTCCGCCTGGTTCGAAACCTGCAACCATTATTGGTTTTAGCATTGCTCTAGCCGCATACACAGCTGCAGTATATCCAGCTGGTCCAGAACCAATTATTAATACTTTAGTTTGATGTTCTTTATTTTGACTCATTTCTAAATACTATGTTTATAAATTAATTTATCTTATATAACACTTATGAATAATTTAAAATCTTTGTTACTCACAGAAGGTGCGCATGGCATGATAAGTCAAGTCGAAGGCCTAGCTACCTCACTTAAAACAGAATTTGTACACAAATTTATAAAGATGAACAATTTTATTAAATTTTTGCCACCTAAATTTTTACCAATTTCAAGTTATACTTTTAATTTTAAAGAAATAATTTCAAATATTAATCCTGAGAATTTACCCGATTTTATTATTTCATGTGGAAGAAAAAGCGTTATTGCAAATATTTATCTAAAAAATTTTTTAAAAGATAAATACAAAAAAAAAATTATTAATATCCACATACAAGATCCTAAAGTCTCAACTAATTTATTTGATTTTGTAATATTGCCTGAGCACGATAATAATTTGGAGGGTAAATCAGTTATAAGAAGCAGAGGTGCATTACACTATATTACTGAAACCGAAATAGCCAACTCACAAGACAAAAATAAAAAAATAGATGTAAGTATAATTTTAGGGGGCCCTAATAAATATTACGCTTTCGATGACCAGGAAATTATAAATATAATAAGCGAAGCTATAGACAAGCTAGCAAATAATAACAATAAGATGAGAATTGTTTCGTCCCGAAGAACACCTGAAAGTACATTAAAATTAATTAAGCAGAAATTTGAAAATAAAAATAATATAGAAATTGATACTTCTTTAAATAAGTCCAAATACATAAGCACATTATCAAATAGTGAAATATTAATAGTCACTTCAGATTCTATTTCTATGATTTCAGAAGCATCGATAACCGGAAAACCTATATATATTGCCCACTTAACGCCTATTAAAAATGATTATAGATTTAAAAGATTTTTTAAATTATTTGAGGACATGGGCATTATAAAATCCTTAAAAAATGTTGAAAAAGTATGGACATATGAGAAATTATTTGAAAGTAAGAGAATTGCAGATATTATAAAAAAAGAAATTTAAATTAATGAATTTTTTAAACTCAATTAAAAATAAATCAAAAAATTCTTCAGACCCATTTAAATATTGGGAATTTAAGGAACCATTAACTGAGGAAATGATTGATGAAATTTATAATGCAGAATTAGATGACCCAACAAAATACGAAATAAATTATGATGGTACCAGGGCAATTGATGGAGGCGAGGGTAAATTTAGAGAAGGTATTACAAATGGTGGAAAAGCATTAAAATTTAGATGTTTTTTAGATAAAAATAATTCTGACGAGTTTCCTCAATTAACAAAACTTGCAAAAGAACTTCAAAAAAAAGAGACATATACTTATGTTGGAAAATTAATAGGTAAAGATTTATCGAAAAGTTTTGTTAGAGTAGAAATATGTTGCGATAGAAAAGGCTTCTGGCTTAAACCGCATTGTGATATAAAAGAAAAATTGTTATCTTGTATGCTTTTTGTAAATAGGTTTGACGAATCTGAGCAGTTAGGAACAGATTTTTACAATGAAAATATGGAGAAAGTAAAAACCGTTCCTTATAAAAATAATTATGGGTATTTTTTTAGTAGTGATGAAAAAAGTTGGCATGGTATGGAAAAAAAAGAAATTAAAAAAGATAGAAGATGTATTCAAGTAAACTATGTCACCTTCAAAACAGATTGGCCTGTAGAAAAGTAACTTTAAATATTTTGTATCGGAAAAACGCTCATTCTTTTTTTTACTAAAGCCTCTATTGCTTCTGTGCATGCTATTGCACCTGATATAGTTGTAAAATAAGGAATATTATTATTTAAAGCTGTCCTTCTTATAGATTGCGAGTCCGTAATTGATTTTAAACCTGACGATGTATTAATTACTAATGCAATTTTTTTATTTTCTAGTAGCTCAACTATATGGGGCGACCCCTCTCTAACTTTATTTATTTTTGTGCAAATTATTCCATTCTCATTTAATTTATCTGCAGTTTTGCCAGTTCCATAAATATCAAATCCTAAATCTTTTAATTTTTTGGCAAAATTCAAAATTAACGGTTTGTCATCGTCTTTCACGGAAATAAATGCACTGCCATTTTTAGGTAATGAATTACCAGCTGATACCTGACTTTTTGCAAATGCAATGCCAAAATCTTTATCAATACCCATTGACTCACCTGTAGATTTCATTTCAGGACCAAGAATTGTGTCAACTTCAGGAAATTTGTTAAAAGGAAAGACAGCCTCTTTAATTGCAAATACCTTGGTTTTTTTATTTTTAAGTCGAAGTTTTTTAATTTTTTGGCCAGCCATAACTTTGGTAGCAATTTTAGCAATTGGAATATTTAGTGCCTTTGATACAAAAGGTACTGTTCTACTTGCCCTAGGATTTACCTCAAGAACGAATATTTCATCTTTTTGTATTGCAAACTGAATATTTATTAGTCCTATTACACCAAGATTAAGAGCTAAAATTTTTGTTTGAAAGTTTATTTTTTCTATAATTTTTTTGCTTAAAGAAAAAGGAGGAATGCAACATGCAGAATCACCAGAATGTATTCCAGCTTCCTCTATGTGCTGCATAATTCCTGCTACAAAAACTTCTTTACCATCGCATATTGCATCTACGTCTAGCTCAATTGCACCCTCTAAAAATTTGTCGATTAGAACAGGGCTTTTTCCTGAAACTTTCACTGCTTCATTGATATATTTTTCTAATTGATTATTATCATGAATTATTTCCATAGCTCTGCCTCCTAAAACGTAAGAGGGTCTGATGACTAATGGAAAATTAATTTTTTTAGCTATTCTCATTGCATCCACTTTAGAATTAGCTATCCCGTTGTCCGCTTGTTTTAGTTTTATTTTTTTCAGTAATTTGCTAAATCTCTCTCTATCCTCTGCCAAATCAATAGAGTTTAATTGTGTACCTAATATTGGAAATCCTCCTTCGTGAATTGACTTTGCAAGTTTAATAGGGGTTTGACCACCAAATTGAACAATTACCCCTTTTAATTTTCCTTTTTTTTTCTCTTTTCTTAATATCTCCAGAACATTTTCTTTTCTTAATGGCTCAAAGTACAACCTATCACTTGTATCATAATCTGTTGATACTGTTTCTGGGTTGCAATTAACCATGATTGTTTCGAAACCAATTTCTTTTAAAGCGTAACTTGCTTGACAACAACAATAGTCAAATTCAATACCTTGTCCAATTCTGTTAGGACCACCTCCAATTATTACTACCTTTTTCTTGTTTGTAGGGTTAGATTCGCACTGACCAATATTAGAAAACCCTGTATCATAAGTTGAATACATATAAGGGGTAAGTGATTTAAACTCTGCAGCGCATGTATCTACTTTTTTAAAAACAGTATGAACTTTTAATTTTTTTCTTTTATTTTGAATATTCTCAATTTTATCTTTTCTTAAATAAGCGATTCTTTTATCGCTAAAACCTTGGGATTTTATCTCCTTTAAAAGATTTTTATTTTTAAATATATTTATATTTTTAATATTTTTTTCAATATTAACAATTTCCTTAATTTGTTCCAAAAACCAAGGATCAATTTTTGTTAGATTATATATGGTTTTCAAACTAAATTTTTGTCTTAATGCTTGAGCAACATAAAGTATTTTTTGCGGCGTGTTTTCTTTTAGTTTTTCTGTTAAATCATTCTCATTGATATCTATGTTATCAAAACCATCTAATCCTATTTCCAGTGAACACAATGCCTTCTGAATAGACTCTTTAAAATTTCTTCCAATGGCCATAGTTTCACCAACTGATTTCATTGCAGTTCCTAGTGTTGGTTTTGTATTTTTAAATTTTTCAAATGCAAACCTAGGAATTTTTGTAACGATATAATCAATTGTTGGTTCAAAAGATGCAGGTGTACTTCTTGTTATATCATTTGTTATTTCATCTAATGTGTATCCAACTGCCAATTTAGCAGCAATTTTAGCTATTGGAAAACCAGTTGCTTTAGACGCAAGGGCTGATGATCTTGACACTCTTGGATTCATCTCAATAATTACCATTCGTCCATCTTCAGGATTTATTGCAAATTGAACATTCGATCCTCCAGTTTCCACTCCTATTTTTCTTAAGCAATTCATAGAGGCATTTCTCATAATCTGATATTCTTTGTCAGTTAATGTTAATGCAGGAGCCACAGTTATTGAATCACCTGTATGAATGCCCATTGGATCTAGATTTTCAATAGAACAAATTATTATACAATTATCTTTCTTATCTCTAACAACTTCCATTTCAAACTCTTTCCAACCTGCTAAAGACTCTTCAATAAGCACTTCAGATGTTGGCGATAAAGCAAGGCCATTTTTTACAATTTGAAAATATTCTTTTTCCGTTTTAGCAACACCACCTCCTGAGCCACCAAGCGTAAACGATGGTCTAATTATTAAAGGTAATCCGATATCATTAAGTATGTTTTTTGACTCTTCTAAAGTATTGCAAATTTTAGATTTAGGTGACTCCAGTCCTATCTCACTCATATTTTTTTTAAATAGCTGTCTATTCTCCGCGTTTTGAATCGCTGTTGAGTTTGCCCCTATGAGTTCAACATTATATTTATTTAAAATACCCTCATGTTCTAATTTAATCGCAGCATTAAGGCCTGTTTGTCCCCCCATGGTAGGCAGTATTGCATTTGGTTTTTCAATTTTTATAATTTCCTCTAATATTTCTGAGGTGATTGGCTCGATATAAGTTTTATCTGCAACATTAGGATCAGTCATAATTGTTGCAGGGTTAGAATTAATTAATATAACTTTGTAGCCCTCTTCCTTTAAAGCTTTGCATGCCTGTGATCCAGAATAATCAAATTCGCAAGCTTGACCAATTACTATTGGCCCAGCACCTATGATTAAAATTTTTTTTATATCATCTCTTTTTGGCATTTTGTTTAATTAAATTTATAAATTGACTAAATAAGTAATTACTATCGTGAGGCCCAGGACTTGCTTCTGGATGATATTGTACTGAAAATGCAATACTTTTTTTATACGATATACCTTCTATAGAATTATCAAATAAAGATACATGAGTAACTTCCACATCTTTTGGTATACTTTTTCTAATAACTTCAAATCCATGGTTTTGAGATGTGATTTCAACTGTGGAAGTTTTTATATTTTTAACAGGATGATTTGCTCCTCTGTGACCCTGATGCATTTTTTTTGTTTTACAATTTAGAGCATGAGCTAATAATTGATGACCAAGACAAATACCAAAAACCGGAATTTTATTAATTAAAATTTGTTTAATTGTAGGATTCACAATTTTAGATGTAGCGGCTGGATCACCTGGTCCATTCGACAAAAAAATCCCATCGGGTTTTAGAGCAACTATTGTTTCAAAATTTGTATTAATTGGCACAACAGTTATTCTAGTATTTAAATTTGAAAAATTTCTTAATATATTTTTTTTTATACCAAAATCGATAGCAACTATATGGTATTTAAATGTATTATTAATTTTATATCCAATTTTTTTCTCCCAAAGAGCCTGATTATTCCATTTATAGATTTGTTTTGCAGAAACTTTAGATGCTAAGTCTAAACCTTTTAACCCAGACCAGTTTCTTGATTTTTTTAAATAAAACTTTTTGTCAATTTTTTTAATTTGATTTACAATCGTACCTTTTAATGCTCCATTGGCTCTTATTAGATTTGTAATCTCTCTTGTATCAACTCCGCACAAACCTACAATTTTGTTAGTTTGTAGCCACTTATTAAGATTTTCAAGGGATCTATAATTTGAAGGTGAAGTTATTTCTTTATTAAAAATTACACCCTTCAACCATACATCTTCACACTCAATATCCTCTAAATTTGTACCAACATTTCCAATATGAGGAAAAGTAAAGTTGATAATTTGATCTGAATAAGACGGATCAGTCATAATTTCTTGGTAACCAGTCATAGATGTATTAAAGCACACCTCGCCAACGGAATAACCTTTATGGCCTATTCCATGACCTTCAAACATCAATCCATTTTCTAAAATTAAAATACCTGTGGGTTGAGTGAATAAAATATTTTGCGGGTCGCTTTTTTCCTTATAAATCAAGTATACAACTCATAGGTTAAGAATCAATTAAGTAAAAAAAACTTTGGCGGAAGATATGAAAAAGTCTTAAACTCGTCAAGAAAGTAAATAAAATAAAAATGAAAATAGTTGATAAAATCGATAAATCATTGACAGAGGCACTTAAAAATAAAGATAAGGATCGCACTCTTACATTAAGGTCAATAATATCTCAAAAAAAACAAAAAGAAATTGAGAAGCGTACTCAGGACAAAAAAGATATAACTGACGAAGATATGATTTTAATATTAAATAAAATGGTAAAACAAAGGAGAGAATCGATTGAATTATATAAACAAGGTGGACGACAAGACCTCGTAGACAAAGAAACAAATGAATTAAAAATAATACAAGAATATTTGCCAGATCAATTAAGTGAAGTAGAAATTACAAAAATTTGTGACCAAGCAATAAATGATTTAAAAGCCAGCTCTTTAAAAGACATGGGCAAAGTTATGGCAGCAATTAAATCAAAGTACAAAGGCTCGGTTGATTTGTCGATTGCTGGAAAAATTTTAAAAGAAAAATTAAAATAAATATGAAATATCCCAAATCATACCTTGAAGAAATTAAACAACGGTTAAAAGTTTCTGATATTGTTAGCAGCAAAGTAAAATTAAAAAAAAGGGGAAAAGAGTTTGTTGGTCTGTCGCCATTTAAAAATGAAAAAACACCTTCATTTACAGTTAACGATGAAAAAGAGTTTTACCACTGTTTTAGTAGCGGAGAACATGGAAATATATTTGATTTTATTATCAAAACAGAAAATTTAAGTTTTGGTGAAGCCGTAAGATACTTAGCCAAAAAAGCTGGTTTAAAAGAATTTACGTTTTCAAAGCAAGATATTATATTTGAAGATAAAAAAAAGAAAGTACAAGAAATATTTAATATTTATTTTGAACATTGCAATTTATTACTAAAGACAAAATACGCCAAGACTCACTACAAATATTTAATTGATAGAGGTATAAAAAAGGAAACGTTAGACTTGTTTAAGTTAGGATTTAGCGAAAATAATTTAGATATTTTTAATAAATTAAAAGCAAGTAATTTTAAAGAAAATGAAATTTTAGAAACAGGTTTATTTTTTAAAAAAAATAACGATGATAAAGTAATTACAAGATTTTATAATAGAATTATTTTCCCGATAAAAAATTATTTCAATGAATATATCGGTTGCGGTGGTAGGGCGATTGATAAAAAAACTTTTGCAAAATATATTAATACACCGGAGACTGCATTTTATAAAAAGGGAGAAAATTTATATAATTATAATATTTCTAGAAAATATTTTGAAAAGTATAACAGCATATTTTTAGTTGAAGGATATATGGATGTTATAAATTTTTATGATAAAGGTGCGGCTAACGTTGCTGGAATATTAGGAACGGCAATAACACTTTCGCAAATCAAACTGGCTTGGAAAAATTACAAAAACATTATTATATGTTTTGATGGCGATCAAAGTGGTTATTTGGCTAGTTATAGAGCTGCAGAAAAAATTTTCATTAATGCAATACCTGGAAAAGATGCTTTTGTCATAATTTTAAAAGATAATTTAGATCCCGATGATTTTATTAATAAATATAAATTGGATGGATTAAATGAATTAATTCGAACTAAAAGAAAAGTGTCAGATTTTATTTTTGACTATTTTTTACAAGAAATAAATTCAAAAGACCCTAATGATCTTGCTTTCTTTGAAAGAAAATTAATGGAATTGTGCGATAATATTGTAGATAAAGATTTAAAAAAATTTTATAGATCTTACTTTAAAAATAAAATTTTCAATGATGTAATTAAAAATCATAAAAACACATCTGCATCTCAAAAATTGATTAATACTAGTTTTAAGTTAAGCATGCCAGAGTCTGAAATTAGAGAATTGTCATTTTTAAATATATTAATAAATTACCCTGAATTTAGTGAGAATAAGATTGAAGAAATTTCTAGTATTGAATTTATCAATGAGTATCTAAATGAATTTATCCGTAATTTCATCGATCTATTAAGTTCAAATAAATTTGACTCCAAACAAGCTTTTTTAAGTTCTTTAAAACTAAACAATTCAGCTGTTATTGAAAAAATAGTGAATAACTCAACAAATAATATATTAACTAATAAATTGAAAGAGGATGAATTCAATCAAATATTTTTAGAGGAACTAAATAAAATTTCAAAACTCAAATTAAAACTAAAACTAAAAACTATTGAGAATAAGCTTATTGATTCTATGGATAATGAAACACTAGAAGATCTAAGAAAAGCTAAAAAACACAATATTTCTTAGATAAATTTAACTTTATTTTTTTATAAAAAAATATAAATTGCGCGAGCTACTGTGGAAAAATTAATATCAAAATCATTCGAAAGACTTGTAGACAAAGGAGTTAATAGAGGATTTATAACTCACGATGAACTACAAAAATCTTTAGGTAAAAGAAATAGTAATATTGAAAGCCTTGAAAAGGCTGTATTACACTTATTTGACCTTGCAATAACTTTAGTTAAACAAAAATCAGATTTTAAAATTAAGAAAAAAGAACAAGACAACTCTAAATCATCCAAATCACCCGAGAGAAGTGACGATCCTATTAGAATGTATTTGAGAGAAATGGGAGGAGTAGAATTACTTTCTAGAGAGGGTGAAATAGCCATAGCAAAAAGAATTGAGTCTGGAAAGTACGTAATGGTTAGCTCATTGTCAGAGAGCCCTATAACTGCAAATAAAATTTTTGAGTGGGAAAAAAAACTAATAAACAATGAGATGTTAGTTAGGGATATAATCGATTTAGATACAAACTTCTTGGACGATGAAAAGTTAGCTAAAACTATAAAAGAAAAAAACAAGAAAAATATGAAGTTAAACAATGAAACTAAAAAAAAAGATACTGATGAAAATAATAAAAACGACAATGAAAATGAAAATAATGAGAATGAATCTGACGAAGAAGACGAGTATAATATATCACTAGCATCTTTAGAGATTGAACTTAAACCAAAAATACTGGAAACATTTAATAAAATCACAAAAAACTATAAGAAGCTTACGTCTTATCAAAAAGAAAAACTCGAGGCGGTCTTAAAAAATGAAGTTTATAGTGAAAGTAAGAAAAAAAATTACGAAAAAATCAAAAAAGAAATAATGGAAGAAATGTTGGGCTTGCAGTTTAATCAAACAACTCAGGAAGACCTTGTAAATTTAAACTATACACAAAACAAAAAAGCACTTTCTTTCGATGGAGAACTAATGCGAGCCGCAACAAAGTATGGAATAAGTCGTGAAGATTTTATCAAATTTTATGTTGGAAATGAGCTCAATCCTAATTTTGAAAACTTCTTAAGTGAAGATAAAACATGGCAAAGGTTTTTTAAATCGGAAAAAAAATTATTTAATTCACTTAAGGAAAAATTGATTCAACTAAGTAAAGAAATCGGAATGTCTATTTCTGATTTTAAAATACTTGTAAATAAAATAAAAAAAGGCGAGAGGGAAAGTAGAATAGCTAAAAAAGAAATGATTGAAGCTAATTTAAGATTAGTAATCTCTATAGCTAAAAAATATACCAATAGAGGTTTGCAATTTCTTGATTTAATTCAGGAGGGTAATATTGGTTTGATGAAAGCAGTTGATAAATTTGAATATAGAAGAGGTTACAAGTTTTCTACATATGCAACTTGGTGGATTAGACAGGCAATTACACGATCAATAGCAGACCAAGCCAGAACAATAAGAATACCTGTGCATATGATTGAGACTATAAATAAAATAGTTCGGACACAAAGACAAATGATGAGTGAATTTGGAAGAGAACCAACTCCTGAAGAATTATCAAAAAAATTAGCAATGCCATTAGAAAAAGTTAGGAAAGTTTTAAAAATTGCAAAAGAACCTGTATCACTTGAGACTCCAGTAGGAGACGAGGAGGATAGTAGTTTAGGAGACTTCATAGAAGATACAAATGCATTGATACCAGTTGATGCGGCAGTACAAACTGCACTAAAGAGTTCTACAACAAAAGTTTTAGCAACCCTAACACCTAGAGAAGAAAGAGTATTGAGAATGAGATTTGGTATAGGAATGAACACAGATCACACATTAGAGGAAGTAGGTCAGCAGTTTTCAGTTACAAGAGAACGAATAAGACAGATCGAGGCTAAAGCATTAAGAAAATTAAAACACCCTAGCAGATCAAGACAATTAAAAAGTTTTCTAGACAATTAGAAAATTCTTTTTTTTTTAGATTATTAGTGTAAAAGAAAACAAAGGGCCTGTAGCTCAGTTGGTTAGAGCCCCCCGCTCATAACGGGGTTGTCGGGGGTTCAAATCCCTCCGGGCCCACCACCTAAATGAATAAACCAAACAAATATAGTTTTTCTTTATTGATAATTTTAAGTGCCATCTGGGGTTCTGCATTTTTTAATTATAAAATTACTTTAAAAAGCTTTGATATATTTACACTTTCAGGCGGGAGACTTTTTTTTGCAGCTATATTTTTAATCATAATTTACAGTTTGTTGCTAAAGAAAGTTGACTTAACACTGCTATATTCAAAAAAATTCTATATTTTCTTTTTTATTGGCTTAATAAATTATGTTTTGCCTTTTTCTTTAATCGCATTTGGAATAGACGGTATGAGTAGCGGTCTAGCAGCATTACTTATGTCAGCGGGTCCTTTTTATGCAATCATATTTGGACATATCTTTACTAAGGATAAGTTTAATAAATATAAACTTTTTGGCTCCATTATCGGCTTTTTAAGCATTGTAGTATTGGTTTACGATCAGGTTTATATAAGTAAATTAACAAATATTAAATCAATTCTTTACGTTATGTCAGCTTCATTAAGTTATATTATAGGAGGGGTATTAATAGAAAAAAATAAAAAATATAACAATGAAACAATCGCATCACTTTCTATGATTTGGGGTGCAATAATTCTATTTCCACTTTTATTTTATGAATTATATAAATTAGATTTTTCATCTGTTAAATACGAAAGTACATTAAGCATAATTTATCTTGGTATTGTTAGCACTGCTATAGCATTTATGATGAGAGCTAAACTTATTTTTGATAATGGATTAGTTTTTATGTCCCAGGTTTCTTTTTTGATACCGATATTTGGTTTATATTTTAGTTGGTTTTTTTTAGATGAAAACTTTACCTTTAATATGTTTTATTCTTTAGTACTAATAATTTTAGGCTTATTTATTCTTCAAAAAGGATATCGAAAATCTTAATTTTTTTCTATAAAACTATCTAACAATGATATTAATCCATCAAATCCTTTATTAGCAAAAACTGATGAGAATTCTTCTCTTTGTGTTTTAGCTAGACTCAATCCTTCAACTACCAAGTCTCTAATTAATAACTTATCATTAACTAAAAATACTCTCCAATCAATTCGGATTTCCTGCTTTTCTTTTTTAGATATTATTTTAGATTTTACTAAAACATAATTTTTACTCCTTTTTTCAGATCCTATAATTTGAATATCTTGATCAGAATAACTTTGGAGTCTACTCGATATATTTTTAGAAAAAAAAACCCTAAATTTTTTTTTATATAATATTTTTTGCTTCTCATTTAAACTATTTATATTATTACCTATACAAAATCTTCCTAAACCGTCTACGTCCACAACTTCTATAGCTAAATTTTCTACTAAGTATTTTTTATCTTTTAAATTTTTATTTTTATCAAGTATTATAGACTTTGCTCTTGAAGTTGTATCTATTACAAATTTTTCAGCATCTAACTTTTCAAAAGACCACGAAGCTTGAATATAATTTAAAAAAAATAATATAAAGAATGGAATAACAATTTTTCTCATTAAAATTTATTATTTAAAATCTTTCCATTCATCATCGTCAGAGGAAACGCCATTATTTATTAAATTTGCTCTTCTTTGCAAATATAAACTTCTTACAGTGCTATATAAATCAATTGAATTTTTTTCTAAATCATCAAAAGTTTCCAAGTTTCTTGCCCTGAAATCAACTTTTTCAAACCCTTCCTCTATATAGTAAGTTCTGTCTCCAAGATTATTATCCAATAACATATTTCTATCGCCTACAGTACTTAAATAAAACGGATCTAAAATTGTATTACCTACCACACCAAGTGCATCTCTAACAGTTGATGGTCCAAAAACAGGTAACATAACATAACAACCAGGTCCAACACCATAAGACCCTAATGTTTGGCCATAATCTTCTGGTTCATTCTTTTTTAATCCAAGTTTTGATGCAGGATCAAAAATACCTAAAATTCCAAAAGTAGTGTTTATGGCAAATCTTCCAGTTTCATTTAATGCACCTTGTATGTTGCCTTGTAGTAAATTATTTGGGATGGTTACAGTATGCGAAATATTAGATGTTACGTTTCTTACACCTTTTTTAATAGGAGAAGGTAAATAA
>CABYDT010000001.1:145000-212939 GCA_902517865.1 uncultured Pelagibacteraceae bacterium | reverse complement strand
CATTTCGGACAGAAAAATGATAATTAACTAAGGAGTAAAAAATGACAACAAATAGTCAAAACCCAGAGACCATTGGTCTTCATGGTGGTACGTTCAGGAGAGACGAAAGTCAAACTTCTGTTGCAGTACCAATACATCAAACTACTTCATATCAGTTTAATTCTGCTGAGCATGCAGGAAATTTATTTGGATTGAAGGAGTTTGGAAATATTTACACCAGAATTATGAACCCAACTACTAATGTATTAGAGGAAAGAGTGGCTGCATTAGAAGGTGGAGTTGCTGGACTGTGTGTAAGTTCAGGTCAAGCAGCATCAGCTTTTACGGTTCAAAATCTTTGTAATGCCGGAGATAATATAGTGGCATCAACCGATCTATACGGTGGAACTGTAAACTTATTCAATAATACCTTAAAACAAATGGGTATTGAGGTTCGTTATGCTGATCCAGTTGATCCAAAAAATTTTGAGAAGGTAAGTGACGATAAAACTAGAGCATATTATGCTGAAACTTTACCCAACCCTTCTCTTAGAGTTTTTCCTATTAGTGAAGTTGCTGAAATTGGAAAAAGTAAAGGGATACCGCTAATTATGGATAATACTGCGTGCCCTGTGATCTGCAAACCAATAGAACACGGTGCAGCAATTGTTATGCATTCATTAACAAAATTTATTGGCGGTCATGGTACCAGTATTGGAGGAATAATCGTTGATTCCGGAAAATTTGACTGGTCAAAAAATAAAAAAAGACATCCAAATATTTGGGAACCAGATCCGTCATACCATGGTGCCGTATGGGGTGATGCTGTTCCTCAGCTTACTGGAGCAAATATTCCATATATAATAAGAGCAAGAGTAGTTTTACTTCGAGATCTTGGATCAGCAATTAGCCCTTTCAATGCATTTCAAATCATTCAAGGACTTGAGACTGTTACATTAAGAATGAAACAACATTGTTCAAATGCTGAGAAGGTTAAAGACTTTTTATCGAAACACGATAAGGTTCAAAAAGTTATTTATTCAACATTACATAAAGGTGAGGTTGGACAAAGAGCAAAAAAATACTTTAATGGCGGCAATGGTGCTCTAATCGGTTTTGAATTAAAGGGAGGTCTTGAAGCAGGTAAAAAGTTTATCGATAATTTAAAGATGCTTTATCATGTAGCAAATATAGGTGATGCAAGATCACTAGCAATACATCCTGCAAGCACGACTCACTCTCAGCTATCTGAAAAAGACCAAATAGCTGCTGGAGTAACACCTGGGTATGTGAGACTATCAATTGGAATTGAGCATCCAGACGATATTATTGCAGATATAGACCAAGCACTTAGTGCATAACTTTTAAAAACAAGCCACAATTATTTTGTGGCTTGTTAAAATATTTATGAATACAGAAAATTTAGCAGTTGTTATTGGCGGCACAGGCTCAATTGGAGGAGCAATTTCTGAACAAATTAGAAGTTTAGGTTTCAAAGAAATTATTAAAATTGGTAGAAGGACCAACCCATCAATTGACTTTAATGATGAGCAAACAATTAAAAATGCAGCTGAATTTATAAAAAATAAAAAAAAAGCTATTTCAATTTTATTTGATGCTACTGGAATTTTACATGATGAAGAAAATAATCAAATGCCAGAGAAGACTTTAAAAAATATTAATTTAAAATTTGCGCAGAAAAATTTTTTAATCAATACAATTGGTCCGTCCTTATTGATTAAACACTTTGCTCCATTATTAGATAGTGAGCAGAAATCTGTGTTTGCTACATTGTCCGCAAAAGTTGGTTCAATATCAGATAATGGATTTGGTGGATGGTACTCTTATAGAGCTTCAAAGGCAGCTCTTAATCAATTAATAAAAACAGCTTCAATTGAAATGAAAATTAAAAATAAAAATTCGATCTTTATAGCTCTTCATCCAGGTACAGTTAAATCTAAATTATCAAAACCTTTTCAGAAAAGTAATCTTAAAATACAGACACCTGAAGAATCTGCTGCTCATTTAATTACAATCATAAAAGAATTAAAGACATCAGAAAGTGGAAAATTTTTTAATTGGGACGGTACGGAGCTACCGTGGTGAACTACTTAAAATAATTTTTTATATTTTTTACCAGAGATATAACCTTCTAATCTTGAATATTCTTTACATTTGCAACCTGCTAATTTTGCTAGAATTTGATTAGCCTGCTCTATTTTACCAGTATTAACGTATAGTTCTCCTAAATACTCTAAAGCTCCTTTATGTTTAGGATCTATATCCAACGCAATTTTGTATTGTTTTTCAGATTTTTCAAAGTTGTTATTTTTTCTTAAACTAAATGCATATAAATTTATAATATCGGGATCATTTTGAAACTTCTTTGTAGAAAGTATTTCTTCTAATTTTTCTATAGCTTCACTATATTTTTCTTTTTTAATTAATTTTTTTACTTTTGAGTAATTTTTTGGTTTTACAACTGTGTCATCACTATCACTGCCTGCGGCAAATACCGTATTTGTTAGACTAATTAGTAATAAAAATGTTAAAAGTGTTTTCATTGAACGTTGCTATATATATAAATAAATAAATTATGGAAAGTATTTATAAATCAGATGTTGTTATTGTTGGGTCTGGAATATCTGGACTTACTGTCGCAATATCCTTGTATCCAAGGAAAGTAACTCTTGTTACCAAGCGCAAACTTGGAGAGATGTCCTCAAGTGCTTGGGCTCAAGGTGGAATAGCCGCGGCAGTAAGTGAGGAGGATTCGCCACAAAAACATTTTGAAGATACAATTAAAGTAAGTGCAGGATTGAGTGATGAAAATTCTGTTAAAGAAATAACTGAGAAAGCAGTAAGTGTAGTTAATTTTTTAGAAAAAATAGGAGTTATATTTGATAGGGAAAAAGGAGAATTATCTTTATCAAAAGAAGCAGCCCACTCTCAGAGAAGAGTTTTAAAAGTTAACGGCGATCAATCAGGTAAATTTATTGTAGAAAAATTAATTAATTATGCAAGAAAACTTGGTCATATTACATTCGTTGAGAATGTTTCAATCGATCATATTACAAAAAATAATAACAATGAGTGTACTGGAGTGATCGGTCATATTCATCAAGATCAAATAGTAGATAACATTGTTTTTTTTCAAGCTCCAAATGTCATTTTAGCTACAGGCGGCATTGGAAGTATTTATGCATACACCACAAATCCGAGAGATGTTTATGGAGAAGGTATATCATTAGCAGCCACAGCAGGTGCAGAACTGGTAGATTTAGAATTTGTGCAGTTTCATCCAACAGCACTTGATATAGGTGTAGATCCCAATCCACTTCTTACAGAGGCAATTAGAGGGGAGGGCGCAACTTTGGTAGATGAAAATAACAATAGGTTTATGAAAAAAATTCACGCCTTATCTGATCTAGCTCCAAGAGACATTGTTTCAAGAGCAATACATGATCTTAAAATGCAAGGTCATTCCACATTTTTAGATTGTAGAAAATTTAATTCAAATACATTTAAAAAATTATTTCCAACAGCTGATAAATATTTAAAAAATGCAAATATTAATGTTGAAAAAGAATTAATACCCATAATACCTGCTGCTCATTATCATATGGGGGGAACTAAAGTAAACATGGACGGAATGACTTCTATTAATGGATTGTGGGCGTGTGGCGAAACAAGTTCAACTGGAGCACACGGGGCGAATCGATTAGCTAGCAATTCTCTTTTGGAAGCTTTCGTTTATGCCATTCGAATAGCAAGAAAGATTAATTCATTACCTATTAAAAACTATGCTATCAGATCAATAAACATTAAAAATTACTTACCAAAAGAAAAAACTATAAGTAAAGTAAGAGCTAAAAAATATATTTGGCAATTAAGATCTACAATGAATAAATTTGTAGGTGTTGAAAGATCAGATAAGACTTTAAATAATGCTTTTGTTGAATTTGACAAAATTGAAAGGGAAGCTAAAAACTTATCTGCAAAATTAAAAGATATGCTGTTAGTTTCAAGATTAATAACATTTGCTGCTAAACTGAGAAAAGAAAGTAGAGGGACGCATTATAGAACTGACTTTCCAAATATGAATACAAACTATAATCAAAGAAAAGTCCTTAATATAAATGACCTAAATAGTTTTTTAAGTGAAAAAGAATACGACAAGAAAGTTGTAAATGAATAGAATTGTTTATTTGAATGGTCATTTTAGTGATGAAAAAGATGCTAAGATTTCAATTTTTGATAGGTCGTTTCTTTTCAGTGATTCCGTATATGAGGTCACAACAGTACTTGATGGAAAAATGATAGATTTTGATAATCACATGAAAAGACTGGATAGATCAATGTCTGAATTAAAATTTCCAAAAATGTTAAATCATGACTCTATAAAAAAATTTCATAAAGATTTAATTGTAAAAAATGAATTAAAAGAGGGTATTATATACTTGCATGTCAGCAGAGGTGTCGCAGATAGAAGCTTTAATTTTCCTCCAAAAAATATTGATTTAACTGTAGCTGCTTTTACACAAGAAAAAAAACTTTTGAAAAACGATGAAGTTGCTAATGGTATTCGAGTTATGACAGTAGAAGATAAAAGATGGAAAAGATGCGATATTAAAACAACTCAATTGTTATATCCATCTTTTGCTAAAGCACAGGCATCCGAAAAAGGATTCGATGATGCCTGGATGTTGCGTGATGGATATATATCTGAAGGGACCTCAAATAACGCTTGGATAATAAAATCAGGAAATATATTAACGAGAGAAGCGGATGAATTAATTTTGAATGGTATTACAAGGCAATCAGTTATCAATTGTGCAAAATTACTTGGTTATAAAATTAGTTACAAGGGTTTTACATTAGATGATGCTATAACAGCTGATGAAGCCTTTATTACTAGCGCTACAACCTTTGTTACACCTGTAGTCAACATCAACGGGAAGCAAATTAAAGACGGAAAACCTGGTAAATTTACAAGTCAATTAAGAGAAGAATATATCAAAAACTCTTTAAAAACTGCAATTTAAGGCGATAAATAATTGTTAATAAATTTTTTTTATCTGGTCTTCATTAGCGAATATTTATAGGAGTTGGAATGTGTGCTTTAATTTGCTCATTTCTGTCCCCTGTTAGTTAAATTAAAGCACACCAAAATTATCTGTTTAATAAAATTATTATAACTCCACTTACAAATACCAAGATTCCAAATAATTCTATTTTATTTGTTTTTTCTTTAAAAAAATATTTTGAAGAAAAATAACTAAACAATAGCTCAATCTGACCAATAGCTCTTACCATAGATCCCTGAATCAAAGTGAATGCATAAAACCAAGATAAAGTTGCGAAAAAACCACATAAACCTGCTGATAAACACTGAAATTTATTTTGTGATAATTTTTTGAATTGTTTCTTTTCAAATATCACCAAATAGACTGTTAAGATAAGAGATTGAATACAAAGTCCAAAAAACAATGTGATTAACGCTTTATCAAAATTTGATTGTATATTATCTAAACTTAGTGCAGCGCCCCTAAAAAGAACTACACTTAAACCTAGTAGGAAGCCACTTAAAAGACCAACCAATGTGGTTTTTGAGGTTAGTCCTTTAAAAAATAATTTCACATCTTTAACACTAAAAATAATTATTCCAATTGTAGAGATTAAAATTCCCATAACAACAATAGGACTCAATTTATCTCCTAATATTAAAAACTCTAACAAAACAATTTGAATTACTTCAGTTTTACTTAATGATGTGCCAATTACGAAATTTGAAAATTGGAATAAATATAGTAGAACAAATGTAAATATTATTTGATTTACAGAAGCTAAAACAGCAAAAAACATAAATTTATCGTTTTCTAAAAATGATTTTATTAAGTCATAATCGCTAAAAAAATAAAAAAATAAAATTGCTGCGAATGGTAAAGCAAATATAAATCTTACATATGTTGATGCTACTGTAGATATGTTTTTATTTAAATTTTTTTGTAGTGAAAACCTTAAGTTTTGAAAAAAGGCTGCTATGATGGTTGCTGCTATCCAGTTCATATATTTTATATTTTAATAAACTAATGTAATATATAAATTTACTAAATTTTACTATGATTAAAAATACTAATAAAAATTCTGATATTTTAAAAAAAATATCAATTTGTGAAAAATGTGGAAATACTTGTGAAGAGGTTGAAAGTAACTTTATATTATATGGATTCAAACTATGTAGATCCTGCAAACTAGCAGAAACTATTTTTCCTATTTTTTAAATTTTTCCTCTTCTGATATGAAAAAAAGATAATATCAAAAATAACATAATAGAAATCGGATATACTATTTCTTTTTTAGGGCGATTTAAATTTTCAATTTTAATTTCATTAATAATATCTCCAGTCTCAATACCCATTTTTTTTGCTTCACCATTCCATTTCAAAGTGTCAATAATCAATTGACTATTTTTGCTCGCTAATTTTATTCCAACATCTTCAAGCGAATAATTTTTATCGTATTCGTTTTTTTTAAACTCAAAAAGTTTATATCTTGGTCCATAGGCTGTCTCTCTTGTTATTTTAATTTGTAAATCTTTTTCTTTTTGAATATTCAAGCTGTTTAAATTTTCTATAGATAATCTTTGATAGTTGTACTTAGGATAAAATTTATCCATAATATAATCGGGTCGGAATAAACTCATTGAAATCACTAAAAATAATATAACTTCATACCATTTAAGTTTTTTTATAAACCATCCTTGGCTTGCTGCAGTAAAAATTAATATTGCTATTAAAGATGTTATCATTACGATTAATGCATGAAACCAGCTCTCAATACCTATTAAGAGAAGCTCGTTATTAAATATAAAAACAATAGGTAAAATTCCAGTTCTTAAACTGTACCAAAAGGCTTGAATTCCTGTTTTGATCGGATCAGCTTTCGAAATCGCAGACGCTGCATACGACGCTAAGCCAACAGGTGGAGTAACATCGGCCATCAACCCGTAATAAAAAACAAATAAATGAATTGCTATCAAAGGAAATATATAGCCAGATGCATTACCGACTTCCACTACAACGTTTGCCATTAGAGCAGCTACAACAAGGTAATTTGCTGTTGTTGGAAGACCCATGCCCAAAATAATACAAAGAAAGGCTGTTAGACCTAACAAATAAATAATATTTCCACCTGAAATCGCTTCGACTATAATAATCAAATTATTACTTAAGCCAGTTGAGGAAACAGCACCAACAATTATTCCAGCAGTTGCAATTGCAACAGCAAGACTTATCATATTTATTGCTCCTTTTTCAAAGCCCGCCAGTATTTGGTTTAGACCTGATTTGATAGAGTTAAATAAATTTAAATTATTTTTATCTCTATCCAGAATTTGCTTGAAAATAATAATAAGTAGTAAAGAAATTATTGAATAAAAGACCGAGGATGCAGCAGTCCAACGTTGAAATAATAATAAATAAATTAAAATAAATATAGGTATCAAAAAATGTATCCCGCCAAAAAAAGTTTTTTTCAAATTTGGAACTTCCTTTTCAGGAAGCCCTTTAATATTTAATTTTAGAGATTCCAGATGTGATATGTAAAATAAAGCAATGTAAGATATTACTGCTGGTAAGAAGGCGTGCGTGACGACAGTAAAATATGGAATTCCCAAAAGTTCAGCCATCACAAAAGCAGCAGCACCCATTATCGGAGGCATAATCTGACCGTTTACTGAAGCTGCAACTTCTACTGCACCAGCTTTAATTGCTGGCAAACCTGTTTTCTTCATAATCGGTATTGTAAAAGTTCCAGTTGTAACTGTATTTGCAACTGAGGACCCAGAAATCATACCTGTTAACCCTGATGCTAATATAGCTGCCTTAGCAGGGCCTCCTCTCATTCGTCCCACTAATGCGAAAGCTAAGTTTAAAAAATATTTACCCCCTCCTGCAGTATCCAATATGGCTCCAAAAAGAACAAATAAAAATATAAAACTAACAGAAACACTTATTGGTATCCCAAATATAGCCTCACCGCCTAACCAGTGATAACCAACAAGTCTTTTTAAAGATAGACCAGCATGAGAAATTAATTCTGGCATTTGTCTTCCAAAATATGAAAAGAGTAAAAAAATTATCGCGATGATTACTAACGGCAATCCAATCGCTCTTCTTGTGGCTTCTAATAATAAGAGAATACCAATCCCTCCAATAATTAATTCATATTGAATGTTGAAGCCAAAAATTTTTAATTCTGCTAAAATACCTTGTCTATTTACCAATCCTTCATAATCAAAAACTAAATACAATGTCACTACTATTGATAGAAAAACAAAAATGAAATCTTTTATACTGATACTACTATTTACCAATTTCTTTTTCGATGGATATATTAAGAAACACAATGTCAAACCAAAGCATAAATGAATAGCCCGAGCAGGTACATCTATAAACTGACCAAAATTAAATATAAAAGGGAACGGACTAGCATACCATAATTGAAACAACGTCCATGATATGGCAACAATACCTACTAACTTTAAGTTCCAGCCTGATAAATATCTTTTAGAACTGCTTTCTTCTTCAAAGTTTTTTAAATCTTGATTTTCTGTTGATGAATTATCACTCATAGAAACAAAAAAAAAGGCCCAGATTTACTGGGCCTTTTTTATGAATGACTTACATTAAGCCTTTTTCTTTATAATATTTTACTGCTCCAGGATGTAATGGCGCAGACAAACCATCTTTGATCATTTTTTTTGGATCAAGATTTGCAAAAGCAGGATGTTGTTTTTTGAAATCGTCTAAGTTTTCAAAAACTGCTCTTACTACGTTGTAAACCATTTCATCTGAAACTTTTGCACTAGTTACGACTGATGCCATAACTCCAAAAGTAGTTACATTTTTTTTAGAAGTTTTGTAAGTACCTTTTGGAATAGTTGCAAATGCGTAGAATGGATTATTAGCTACTAATTTTTTAACTTCAGGAGTCTGAAGATCAATTATGTAAGCTCCACATCCATCCGTAGCTTGAGCTACTCCAGCATTTGGCACACCTACGGTATATCCATAAGCATCAATTTTTTTATCACAAAGTGCTCCAGATTGTTCAGAAGAGGTAAGTTCAGATGTAGCACCAAAGTAACTTTTGTTTACTCCATGAGACTCCATTAAAACTTCAAATGTTCCTCTTTGACCCGATCCAGGGTTTCCGATATTAACTTTTTTTCCTTTTAATGATTTCCAGTCTTTTACTTTTGACCCTTTTCTAGCAATAATTTGAAAAGGTTCCGGATGAGCAGAAAAAACTGCTCTTAAATCTTTAAAAGGTTTGACTTTTTCTGGCTTACTTGCGTTATACGCATGATATTGCCAGTCTGATTGAGCAACTCCAAATTGGAATTCTCCTTGTTGTATCTGACCTATATTGTAAGTAGATCCACCTGTTGATGGAGCGGAACAACGATAAGCTTTATCGCCACCTTTTTTTCTACCGTGATCAGAAGATTGAAGCTTTGCAACCATTTTGCAAATTGCGTTACCAACTTGGAAATAAACGCCAGTTGGTCCACCAGTACCTATAGTAAAAAATTCAGCTGACTTAGCAGCAAAATTTAGAGGTAAACTGAATGCAAAAAGTATTAAAGCACTAGATAATGAAGATATTATTTTTTTCATTAATCCCCCTTTGTTTTTTGAATAGGAAAAGTACTATATTATACAATTCTTGACTAATACTATTTTAACTTAAATTTATAGTTATTTTGACATTTTATTTGACCAATTAATAATTTTATCAATACCTTCTATAATCTTTGGTGCAAATTTCTTCAAATGCTCATCATTAATGTTTACATCTTTGCTTACTGAATTTAAAAATTTTTTTCCATCAAAATCTACGTAACTAAGCCTAAACACTAATTTATCTTTTGGAAATCCAAAGTCAGATCCTGGAAGCACTGCAACACCTGTATCTTTTAATAATTGATTACACATATCTACCGAGCTTTTAAATCTGTTTTTTAATAATTCCGAAAAATCTGGCATTATATAAAATCCTCCATCTGGCATGATAACTTTAATTTTATTGGTATTAAATTTTTTATAAGCTTCTAATGCAATTTTTTTCAAAATATTTTTTGATTTAGAGAGATAATCATCTTGATTACTATTGTAAGCTTTAATAGCAGCATATTGTATCGGTGCCGATACAGCACTAAATGTTTCAGTGGCTAAATTTGAAATTGTTGTATTTAATTTTTTAAATTGATTAGGTATTGCAAAAAAACCTAATCTCCAACCTCCTGCACCACACCATTTACTTAATCCATTACTTACAATTGTTCCTTCAGGATAAAAGTGGGAAATAGATGAATAATTATCTTGAAAATTTAAATCACTGTAAATTTCGTCAGCTAAAACTATGAAATTATTTTTTTTGAGCCAATTTGATAGCTCTTCTATTTTTTTTGGATTTGTACCAGATGGATTATTAGGATAATTCATAATAATCAATTTTTTTTTATTACCTATTTTGTCTGAAATTTCTTTTAGTTTATTTTCTGTTACGTGCCATTTATCTTCAAAATTTGTTTCAAGAAAATGAACTTTATTTTTATTTATTATTGCCTGTGGGAAATATGAAACCCAACTTGGAATAGGTAAAATGATTTCTCCATCAAAAGCTATTTGAAGTAAAAACATTAATTCTTTTGTTCCGGGTCCAATAATAATGTCATTTTGTTCAAACAAATATTTTTTACTTTTAAGATTCTTTGCAATTGCTATTCGCAATTCTAATAAACCCTTTGATGGTAAATACTCTTTCTTACTAGCATTATAAGCAAGCTCCTCGACTATGTCTGATGGTATAGGAAATGGTGACTGTCCGAAACCAAACTTATAAACCTTAGAACCTTTGCTTTCTAATTCTTTTGTTTTCTCATTAATGGCTAACGTTGATGAAGGCTGTAAATTTAAGAGGTGGTTTTTTATATCCATCAATATATTTATAATATTTATTTAAATTACACTAAAAACTAAATTAAATAACTAAAAATTAATTACCTTAAATATAGACAATTGGCAGATATTTATTAATTGTGATATTTAATTGAACTATGCGCCCGTAGATCAACTGGATAGATCGTTTGGCTACGGACCAAAAGGTTGGGAGTTCGAATCTTCCCGGGCGCGCCAAAAAATATCTTTAACAAACTTTGTTATAAGATAAGATACTTATATGAGCTTAAAAAGATCATCTAGTTTAATATTTTTTACATTTATAATTTTAATTTTATCTAATTCAAATTCTATTTCTTTAGAGAAAAAAATATTTAATTTTAACGATGGAAATCTAAAAAAATTTAAAAAACACAGCATCAAAGGCGAAACAAACTATGAAATTATTAAAGAAAATAATAATGCTTATTTAAAGGCTAAAGCAAATGGAACTGCTTCAGGACTTGGGGTAGAGAAAAAGATAGATTTAAATGAAACACCTTTTTTAAATATTAGTTGGAAGCTAGAAAAAGGCTTAATTGGAATAAACGAAAAATCAAAAAAAGGACATGACTTTGCCCTCAGGGTTTTTGTTATAAAATCGACAGGTAAGTTACCGTGGAAAAAAAAAGTAATAAACTATGTTTTTTCTAGCAATGAAATTAAGCAAAGTTCTTGGACAAGCCCTTATACAAAGCAGTCTGTTGACTATGTTTTATCAAGTTTGAAGGATGACAAGCAAAATAAATGGATTAGTGTTAAAACAAATGTAAAAGAGGATTTTCAAACTATTCACAAACTAAATGTTAATAAGATTGACGGTATTGCAATAATGACCGACACTGATAATAGTAAACAAGAAGCAATTGGATACTATAAAGATATATATTTTTCGTCAAAATAATAAAATTTAAAATATGAAGTTTTCGGCCGTCATACCCATCAAAGATTATAATATAAAATTTTTTGAAGATTTAAAAAATAAAATTCCTGAAATAGAGATAATTTGTGTAACCGAAAATGATTTTAGTAGTGCTGAACAGCTGAGTAATCATACCCAAAAAATTATTAAGATAGATCAAATGTCAAAAAGGAATGCTTTTAATGCTGGCGTTGAAGAAGCTCAAAACCAAAATATAATATTTCTTAACGAAAACGATGATATTAATAAAATACATTTTGAACTTTTAAGTAAAATCAAAAAAAATTCAGTTAATTATTTAGATATTAATCCGGATAAACTCTTGTCGCTGGTGATCGATAAAAACCTTTTTTATATGCTAAATAAATTTGAAAGCGATAATGCTGATGACATTATACTAAATTTTATTAATAAGTGCAAAATATTAGAAATTGAAGTAAACGAAATTACGAAACAAATAAAATCTCAAGATTTTAAAGATGACAGTTTTATTAAACGTTCAATTAATACAATTAAGAACAAAATATTTAAAGGAGGGGGTTATAAAAAATACGAAAATATTATTTGTTTTGTTTGTTCTGATCCAAAATCGAATGAGAATAAAACTAAAATTAGACAGGAATTAAATAACAACACGCTGATAGATAAATATAATGATATCTGTTTAAAAATTACTTCTGAAAATATAAAGAATTGCAAATCATCAAATAATAAAATTGTGGTTATAAATACAAGTTTTACTAACACTTATTTAAATGATTATGGACTAAGTGATAATAGTATAATTAATTACCACGGAGAAAGTATTAATAAACTTTTAAGCAATGCTTACGATCTTTGTAAAATTTTTGGAAAAAAAATAACAATATGCATTTCGGACTCACCTGAAATTAATCATTTAAACATTCAGGATTGCATAAAAAACCTAAATAAATTTGATACTTATTTAATAGAGTCCGATAATGGAAGTATTTGTTGTTTTTCGACAAAATTAAAAACATTAGCTCCAGTTTTAAGCAAAATTACATTTAATATTTCCACAACAAAAGACAATTTTATTAAGCAGCTATACAACTATGGTTTGTCTGAAGAGAAAGTGGTAAATGTAGATACAATTTATTCACTTAGAAGAGCTTACGATAATTTACGCGAAAAAAGAAATTTGACTACTTCACAAAAAGAATTAATAGATTTTATTAATCGTAATAAATATGCTTGAAATTTTTTTAAAATGAAATAAATTTATTGCCATGATACAAGTTTCAAGGAGATCAAGATATTTCAGTAGAAGATTTGAGGAAATTTATGAACTTCTAAAACCTTTTTCCTATCCACTAATTAGAGTTTCTGCAGGGGCCATGATGATACCTCATGGTTACGGTAAAGTATTTGGTGGTATTGATGGGACTGCTGGTTTTTTTAAGAGTGTAGGTATTGAACCTGCATTATATTTTGCCTGGTACGTGGGTCTAGCCGAATTTGTTGGAGGAATATGTGTAGCATTAGGGCTTTTAACTCGAGTTTTTTCTATTCAGTTAGTCATAATACTTGCTGTAGCTACATTTTATATACATCTTCCCAACGGCTTTTTATGGATCAAAGGTGGATATGAATATCCTTTACTGTGGATGCTCATTATGATCGCAATTACGTTTAGAGGAGGCGGAGCGTTTTCATTAGATTCTCAATTACCAAAAGAATTTTAATGAGCCTTTCAAATTTACCCTTAATTAAAGCAGTTCCTGTATTGCTCATAATTGTTGGTATAGTTTTACTGGCAATTACTTTAATTGTTTAAGCGGTTAAAAGATTAACACTCTCCGAAGAAAAATTTATCTCAATAGGTAAATTCCCATATTTTTCACCATCACATTGTACGTTTATTTTTTCCTTAGATGAGATTTTGATATTTTTTGAGATAATTTTAGTTATTTTTGCAGATCTGCCTAAATCTCCGTAAAACAAAATAAGAAAAATATAATATAAAAAACCAAGGCGACTTAGATCGTTAAAAACATAACAAACAATGCTATTATCAAAAATACTTGTGGATTTTGTTATGCTATAAGGCCCTGCGTAATGTTTTGAATTCGTTACTAAAACCCAGTTTCCAAATGCAGTCTCATGTTCTGTCTCAACTTTAATATTATATTTTTTTAATTTAAAAAATTCGAGCAACCCTAAAAAACCAAACATTGCCTTTCCAAACATTTTTTTAAGAGATGGATGCATTTTATGTACAATGTCGCCGTCATATCCAATTCCCGCCATTAAAAAAAATTTCTTATTATTAATATTTGAAATATAAATTTTTTTAGTTACGCCCTTTTCAATAGACTTACAAATTGATTTTATGTCATTTTTGATACCAGCTTCTATGGCAAGAATATTCGCAGTCCCAAGAGGAATTATGCCTAGTATAGTATCTTTTTGAATTCCATTTATAACTTCATTAATGGTTCCATCTCCACCAGCAGCTACAATAATGTCAAAGTTTTTACATTCTCTTTTAGCAATACTAGTTGCATCACCAGGTTTTTGAGTATCATAAATAGTAACGGAGCTTTTAAGACTAAGCCTCTCTTTAATTTTTAAAAGCTTTTTTATTTTTGCGCTACCCGCATTCGGATTGTAAATAATTGCTATTTTGTTCATATATTATTTTTTTTTTAAAAAAATTTTAACACTTCTGTAACATAATTATGATTCAACTCAAAGTAGAGATTCGTTTATGATAAAAAAAACAGCATTAAAAGCAGTTGACGGAAAGTTACTACAGTACAAATCCATCTGGATTTCAGACATTCATTTAGGAACAAAAGGTTGTCAGGCAGATATGGTTTTAGAATTTATTAAATATACTCGCTCAGAAAATTTATATTTAGTCGGCGATATTGTCGATGGATGGGCAATTAAAAATAAATGGTATTGGCCCCAGCAACATAATGATGTTGTTCAAAAAATATTAAGAAAAGCAAGACATGGCACAAGAGTTTTTTATATTGCTGGAAATCATGACGAGATATTAAGAAAATTTATTCCTATTAATCTTGGAAATGTCGAAATTCTAAACCAATTAATTCATGAAGGAATTAATGGAAAAAAGTATTGGGTGGTACACGGTGATCAATTTGATGGAATTATAAGATATGCAAAATGGTTATCAAGATTAGGATCTACTGCTTATGAGGGGTTAATCGCTTTTAATAGATATTTAAATTATTTTAGAAGACGCCTTGGTAAGGAATACTGGTCCTTATCAAAATATTTAAAATTTAAAGTTAAAAATGCTGTAAAATTTATCAGTGAATTTGAAGAATTAGTTGTTAATTCTGCAAAAAAACAAAAAGCAGATGGAGTGATCTGTGGTCATATTCATCATCCAGCAATGGAAAATATGAAAGCAATTGAATATAAAAATTGTGGTGACTGGGTTGAAAGTTGTACAGCGTTAGTTGAACATTTTGATGGGACATTTGAACTTATTTACTGGTTAGATAAAAGAAAAGAAATTTTGACTGACACTTATGTCGAGGAACAATTCGAAGAGATTAGACAAGATAAAATTAGGGTTGTGTCGTAATTTAAGTGAGTCTTCTTAAAATTTTAATTATTACTGACGCTTGGTATCCACAAACGAATGGAGTAGTTCGCACTATGGATAACCTTGGACAACAACTTCGAAAAAGAGGCCATGAAGTAAAATATATTACTCCTAAAGAATTTTTTACTGTCCCGATGCCAACCTATCCCGAAATTCGATTAGCTTTAAATGCATGGCCAAAAATTAATAAAATGATTAAAGATTATAATCCCCAGGTCATTCATATTTCAACTGAAGGACCCCTTGGTTTTTTTGGAAGAAAATATTGTCTTAAACACAATATTAAATTTACAACTTCATATCATACAAAGTTTCCAGAATACGTTAATGCAAGAGTTAAAATTCCAGTGAGTTTTTCTTATCGTTTTATGAGATATTTCCATAAATATTCTCAAAGTATTCTTGTTACAACTAATACAATGAAAAATGAATTGGTATCAAATGGATTTAATATTGATAAGCTTAAAGTCTGGACTAGAGGAGTAAAGCATGAAGTTTTCGGCAATGGTGAAAAAATAAAGGATTTTAAAGGTCCTGTATGGATTTATGTAGGACGTGTCGCTATTGAAAAAAATATTAAAGCATTTTTAAATTTAGATATTGATGGAACTAAAATAGTAGTTGGAGACGGACCACAAATGAGTGAGGTTAAAAAAAAATATCCAGATGTTATTTTTACTGGAATGTTAAATGATAAGGATATTTCTAACTACTTGGCTTCTAGTGATGTATTTGTTTTTCCAAGCAAAACCGACACGTTTGGTATAGTATTGATAGAAGCACTCGCAGCAGGTTTACCAATAGCTGCGTATAAAGTTCCTGGCCCAATTGATATTACTGGAGGCACAGAAATTGATACTTTAGATGATGATTTAAAAACTTCAGCTTTAAAAGCATTAAAAATTGATAAACAAAAATGTAGGAAATTAGCAAAACAATATACTTGGGAAGAATGTGCTAAAATATTTGAGTCAGTTTGTGTACCTAATTATTAAAAGACTCTTTGCCTCTTAAGGTATATTCTCTCAACTCATTTGAAATTTCAGAGTTACCCTTACCTATAAATTGAGAAGTATGATAGGTTGGTAAGCATATTGCTTTAAAAAATTTATTTTTTTTATTAATTAGTTCCCTCGCAAAAAGAATTCTTCTTAACGGGTAATGCATCATTCCTAATAGGTGAAATAAAAAACTATTTTCACCATGAAAATAAACAGGACATATTGCTGCTTCGGTTTTTCTAATTATTGCACCTAAAATAGATTGCCACCTCTTTTCAATTGCTTTTTCAAATATTTTTTGTCTAGTTGCCACTTCACCAGATGGAAAAATGATTAAAGCACCGCCATTTTGAACATATTGGATAGCATCATTTTTTGATTTTAAGTTAAACTTTATAGATTCTCTTTTTTCATCAAGTTTAAGAGGAAACAAATAAGGTCTTATGAGATCAACTTGTGATATTTCGTCGTTAATAAGTATTCGGTAATCTCCCCTTTTCTTAGAAACAGTATCAGCAATAATTAATCCATCTACTAGTCCAAATGGGTGGTTACATACAATAATTACAGGACCAGTCTTAGGAATTTTTTCAGTATTTAATATCGAGTATTTTATGTTGAAAAGTTCTAATGTTTTATTCCAAAAATTATTTTTAAGTTCAGAGTTGTTATAATGTTTTTGGTATAATTTTTTTAAATACAAAAAACCAAATAACCAAGCTATTAATGATTTCACTCTTAAAGTTTATATAAATTTTTTAAGATAAGTCTTGCTAATATTTTTGTAAGGTAAATAAATAAAAATATCTGTTGTTTTGACTACATAATCAATCACAGCTCCATCACCAATTTTAGCTCCCAATCTTAAATATGCCTTCACTAAAGTTGGTAGATTTTTTACAATTGATAGTTCAGAAACATTATCTAAATTTGCGATATTCATATCTGTTTTGTGTTTATTTAATGCAGAAACTCTAATTGACTCTTCCATTAGGAATTTTTGATAAAGATAAGTTAACTCTGTTTTTATTTCTTGAGGTTTATCATTTAAAAAACTTGCCATGCCAAATAAGACATCAATATTATGATTTAAAATATAATGATGAATTTTTTTCCACATAAATTGTAATACATTTTTTTTTCTAAAATTTTTATGAATGCACGAACGACTTAATTCTAAAAGATTTTGGTTCTCATGATTATTTAACATTCGATCAATGTCAAATTCTTCCTTTGAATAAAATCCACATCGTTGAGCAGATTTACTATTTAACAATCGATATGTTCCAACGACTTTCGTTTTAGAAAACTTACCGTTTTGATGCGTAACTATTAAATGATCTGCGAATTGGTCATATTTATCAGAATCTCTTTTAAAATATTTTAAACTTACAATCTTTTTATCTCGTTCTGAAAAAAAAACTTTATATCGCAGTCGTTGTGCAGCCTTAATATCTTTTTGGTTTTCAGCAAAATAATAACTTAATTTAGGAGCAAAAAAGGCAGAGGTTATAATATTAACTTTTTTTGCAAAAGGTAATTTAGTTAGTTGTTCAGCAGACATGGGACGTTGTTAAAGTGATTTGGTTTCAGTAAAATGAAAGTAATGTTTCAGTATTATGACTTTTTGCGAAATAATGTTAAAAGTTAGTTGATATGCTAATGATTCCAATTTTTAATTTCATTTTGCTAGTTCTGTTGTTTTTTTTTGAAAAGTTAGAACTAATTTCATTAGTAATTTTGTGCATATCAAATGGCACATTAATGTATTTCGCCTCCAAGATTGAAGATCAAAAAACAAAAATAAAGAAAAATACAGCAGATTTTAATGTCACAAATTCTTCTAAAGCATTCACTTCTGAGGATTTAGAAAATCAATTAATCAATGAAATTGAGGATTATATTTTATTTATAAACTCCTTTAATGCGATTTCTGCAGCAAATCAGGCTGCAAAAAATTACTATGGTGATGTTATTGGTAAAGATTTATCTGGTTTTATCAGAGTTCCTGATCTTTTGGATAAAATTGAAATTTCAAGAAACAAAAGAATTAATCAATATCTTGAGTTTGACATTAATTTGCCAACATATAGTTTTTTTAGACTGACTATTGTGCCGCTTAGTCAGAAAAATGTTTTATTAGTCGTAAAAGATTATACCGATGTTAAAAAAGCTGAAAGGTTAAGATCTGACTTTGTTGCAAACGTTAGCCATGAACTTAAAACACCATTAGTTTCTATTAAAGGATTTTTAGAGACAATTTATTCATCAGCTAAAGATGATCCAATAGCTCAACAGAAATTTATTAAAATTATGCAAGAGCAAGCAAATAAAATGGAAATATTAATTTCCGATTTGATGTCTCTAAGTCGTATAGAGATGCAAGAACATGTTCAGCCTAATTCAAAAGTAAATGTTAATGAGATTTTAGAAAGTTTACAAAAGGTACCAAATAAAATGGCTGAGAAAAAAGGGTTAGATATTAAAATTATTAAAAACAAAACGACACCTTTTGTAAGAGGTAATTATGATAAAATTTTTGAGGTAGTTCAAAATCTTTATGATAATGCAATTAAATATACAAAAGATAATTCAGTGGTCGAAATATTTTTAAAAAATAATGAGGATAAATTAACAAAAGGATCAGTAAGCATTCATGTGAAAGATCAGGGTATTGGAATACCAAAAAATGAAATACATCGGGTGACAGAAAGGTTTTATAGAACCGCTAATGCAAAAAAAAATCTTATTCAAGGAACGGGTCTTGGTTTAGCGATAGTTAAACACATTATTAATCAACATAGAGGAGATTTAGAAATTAACAGTAGACTAAACGAGGGAAGTGAGTTTATAGTTCATTTACCGATTTATGAAAAAAAAAACTAGTATTTTTGTTTTACTATTGTCGTTTTTTTTATTTCCTAATATTTCAGTGTCAGATCAAAAAGAAGTTGTTACAAATTTAATGCAACGTCCATTAAATTATCTAGATTTAGGTATTATTAACTTAGAAAGAGATATGGAACGATCAATTGATCGAATTATAAGCAGATATACTTCAAGATTATTAAAAAATTTAATAGGAGATAGAAAAGAAGAGGTTGAGATGTCGGTTATATATAATTGGAGAAAAACTGCAGTTATAGCTTCAATTTCTATACCAATGAGTAAAGGTCTAAGTGAAAATGATTATTTAAGCTCGAGCAATAAATGTAGAGAGATTTTCGATGATGTGAGACATAGCCTTTTAAGGAGTCAGCCAGAGTCAACGCTATCTGAGTCTCAAGTTGCATCATATTTAGTTGAAAAATTTTATCCACCTTCCAACCAACCTTGGACACTACAGGAAAATTACCGAAAAGCTTTGGTCAAATTAGTTGTCTTAGAGGTTGTTTTGAGACCGACAAACAAATATGCGTTATCAAAAGCCGTATTGCCATTTTCATGTAGTGGCAACTTATCTGACGAAAAAAGCGATGTAAAAATTGTTCATAACTCAACCATTCGGTGAGCTTTTTTACAAAACTGTAATATTTGTTTAATATTAGTGCCACGCCGTATCAGTAAATCGTCAAAACATTTTAATTTTAATAAAAGGACATAATAAAATGAAAAAACTAAACTTTGTATTATCTCTGTTAGTTGCAATTGCTATTTCAGGTGTTGCATCTGCAAGAGATCAAATCAAAATCGTTGGTTCTTCTACAGTATATCCATACGCGACTATCGTTGCGGAAAAATTTGGTAAGTCTGGATTTAAAACTCCAGTTATCGAATCGACTGGTACAGGTGGAGGAATGAAACTATTTTGCGCTGGTGTTGGTGTTAAACATCCAGATATCACAAATGCTTCTAGAGCAATCAAATCTAAAGAAAAAGCTCTATGTGCAAAAAATGGTGTGAAAGATATCGTTGAAATCGTTGTAGGTAATGATGGAATTTCTTTTGCTCATTCTGTGAAAGCAAAAGATATGAATTTTACTAAAGAACAACTATGGAGAGCTTTAGCTCACGATGTTGAGATCGATGGTAAAATGGTAAAAAACCCTTACAAAAAATGGAGTGATATTGATAAGTCTTTACCCAATAAAGGTATTAAGATTTTAGTACCCCCACCAACATCAGGAACTAGAGATGCTTGGAACTCATTAGTAATGAAAAAAGGTTGTACGAAAGCTGCAAAAGCTGCGTACAAAGCACAAGGTATTAAACCTAAAAAGGGTTGTAGAAAGCTTAGAGAAGATGGTTTGGCGGTAGAAGCTGGTGAAAACGATACTTTAATCGTTAATAAACTATCTGCTGATCCAGATATGTTTGGTTTATTTGGTTATTCTTACTTAGTAGCTAACAAAGATAAAATCAAAGCAACTAAAATTGAAGGTAAAAAACCTTCTTTAGCATCTATTCAAGATTATTCGTACCCAATCGCGAGACCTTTATTCTTTTATGTAAAGAAGGCTCATATTGGAACTGTACCGGGTATCAAAGAATACTTGAAAGAGTTCACATCTAAAGGAACTATGGGTCCAAAAGGTTATTTAACTGACATTGGATTAGTACCTCTAGATAACAAATCTTACAAAAAAACAAGAACTGCTGGAACTAAGTTAACAACAATCAAGTTAAACTAGTCTAGCTTTAATTTTAAGGGCCTATATGATGTAGGCCCTTAATGAAATTAAATTCTAAAAAGGGGACACGATGAACTCAATACTTTTAACTTCGTTAGTTCTTTTTGGAATTTCAAGTTTTTTTTTCGGTAAATCAAGAATTAAAAAAATTGCCACATCAGGTTCTTTTAGACCAAAGGCCCTTCCACATTTTTATGGATATTATCAAGCTTTATGGTGTGCACTTCCAGCATTTTTAATTTTAATACTTTGGACAATTTTAGAACCTATTATTGTAAAAAATTTAATAGAAAACAAGTTACAATTGTCATCGATAAATGAGTTAACAAAAAATGAATTAAATTTAATATATTCTCAGATTGTATCCTTGGCTCAAGGTAATTTTTCTGGTCAAGTTACGGAAGCAATAAAATCTGGAGCGTTAACATATAAAAATTTGTTATCTATTTCTCATGGTGCAAAGGCAGTACTTTTCTTTTGTGCAATAATTGCTACATTCTTATTTGCTTATAATAAAATTAATAAAAATGTTCACGCAAGAGATGGTGTAGAGAAGATATTTACAACAGTATTATTTTTATCATCTGTTGCAGCTATTTTAACAACAGCTGGAATTATATTTTCTTTATTATTTGAGACAATTCAATTTTTTACAAAAATAAATCCTTTAGATTTTTTCTTTGGATTGGGTTGGTCGCCACAAAAAGCATTTGTCAGTGACCCAACTAACCTAACACCACAGGAGGCAAAAGATTTAGCTGAAGCGTTTGGGGCAGTTCCATTATTTGCTGGTACAGCCTTTATCGCATTTATTGCAATGTGTGTAGCGGTTCCTGTCGGTCTCTTTTCTGGAATTTACTTAGCAGAATACGCAAATTATAGACAAAGAAAATGGGGCAAACCAATAATTGAAATTCTTGCTGGAGTTCCAACCGTAGTTTATGGTTTCTTTGCAGCGCTCACAGTTGGACCATTTTTTAGGGTCGTTGGAGAGAGTCTAGGTTTGGAAGTATCTTCAGAAAGTGCGTTAGCAGCCGGTTTAGTCATGGGTGTCATGATTATTCCATTTGTTTCCTCTTTGTCTGATGATGTAATTAATGCAGTACCGCAATCATTAAGAGAGGGTTCTTATGCTTTGGGAGCAACAAAATCTGAAACAATCAAAAAAGTTGTTTTTCCTGCAGCATTGCCAGGAATTGTTGGATCAGTTCTGCTTGCAGTTTCCAGGGCAGTCGGCGAAACTATGATTGTTGTGATGGCCGCAGGCCTAGCTGCAAATTTAACGATCAATCCTTTAGACTCGACAACAACCATTACAACACAGATTGTCATGATATTAGTAGGCGATCAAGAATTTACCAGTGCAAAAACTCAATCTGCTTTTGCATTAGGTTTAACACTTTTCGTTCTTACATTAATTTTAAATTTCATTGCATTGAGAATTGTTAAAAAATATAGAGAGAAGTATGATTAGAGAACAAAGAATGAAAAAAAGATACGCTGCTGAAAAGCGCTTTCAATTTCTCGGTGTAGTATCAATAGGTATTTCAATATTTTTTGTATGTTTATTGTTATTTAAAGTTTTTTCAACTGGAAGTACCGCATTCTTTAAAACAACTATTCAGACCGAAGTCGATTTTGATAAAAAATTATTAGAATTAGAAGATATAAAAAATCCTACATTAAAACAAATTAAAGAAGCAGAGTTTTTTGATGTTACATATAAAGCTGCAACAAGTTTGTATCCGTACAAAAATGATGAGGAAGAAAAAAGTGTTAAATTATTATTAGGCGGAAATTATGAATATGAAATTAAAAGTTATTTATTAAAAAATCCAAAAATGCTCGGAAAAAAGGTTATAATTGAATTAACCGCGTCCGATGATTTAGATCAGTTACACAAAGGTAATTTTCCAAGAAATATTCCAGAAGACAGAAGACGATTAAATAACTTTCAACTAAATGTATATGATAACTTAGTAGAACAGGGAAAAATCGGGTCTTCTATTAGTGATTACTTCTTGTTTAGCGGAGATTCAAGAGATCCTGAAATTGCGGGTGTCGCTGGAGCAGTAATTGGTTCATTTTTTTCAATTATCATATGTTTAATAATTTCATTTCCAATTGCTCTGATGGCTGCGGTTTATCTTGAAGAATTTGCACCTAAAAATGTAATCACAGATATAATCGAAATTAACATAAACAACCTCGCAGCTGTACCATCAATAGTTTTTGGACTATTAGGCCTTGGTATGCTTTTGGGTGTATTTGGGATGCCAAGATCTACAGCACTTGTTGGAGGTATGACATTATCATTAATGACTTTACCAACAATTATTATCGCTTGCCGCGCATCGTTAAAAGCTGTTCCTCCATCAATTCGTGAGGGTGCATTAGCTATTGGCGCATCAAAGGTTCAAACTGTATGTCATCATGTTGTACCGCTTGCAATGCCAGGGACTTTGTCTGGAACAATCATTGGATTAGCACAAGCTTTAGGTGAAACAGCTCCATTATTATTAATAGGAATGGTTGCATTTGTTGTAGACGTACCAAGCGTTCCAACAGACCCCTCAACATCCTTGCCAGTTCAAATTTATTTGTGGTCTGAGTCTGCTGAGCGAGGGTTCGTAGAAAAAACTTCAGCAACAATTATGTTGCTAATTGGATTTTTAGTAATTATGAATTCCTTAGCAGTATGGGCAAGGCAAAAATTTGAAAGGAAATGGTAATCAGGAGCAACATGAGTAATAAAAATAAGATAACAGCAAAACAGGTTTCAGTTTTTTATGGATCAAAACAAGCTTTATTTGATGTTGATTTAAATATAGCTGAAAAAGAGGTTACTGCTTTAATTGGTCCATCGGGGTGTGGAAAATCAACCTTCATAAGATGTTTAAATCGCATGAATGATGTAATTGATATTTGTAAAGTTGAAGGCAATATAGAAATTGACGGTCAAGATATTTATGACAATTCTGTTGATGTTGTGCAACTCAGAGAAAAGGTTGGAATGGTTTTCCAAAAACCCAATCCATTCCCAAAAAGTATTTACGAAAACATTTCCTACGGTCCAAATATTCATGGGATTGCGAAAGATAAAACCCATATGGATGAGATTGTTGAAACAAGTTTAAAAAGAGCGGCATTGTGGGATGAAGTTAAAGATCGTTTAGATCAACCTGGAACAGGTTTATCTGGTGGACAGCAACAAAGACTTTGTATAGCAAGAGCTATTTCAATTAATCCAGAAGTAATATTAATGGACGAACCTTGTTCAGCGCTTGATCCAATTGCAACAGCGAAAATCGAAAGCTTAATTGATGAGTTAAAATCATTATACACGATTGCAATTGTAACTCATTCTATGGCTCAAGCAGCTCGAGTTTCTCAACATACTGGTTTTTTTCATTTAGGAAAATTAATAGAATTTGATTCTACTGAAAAAATATTTAAGAATCCAGAAGATAAAATGACACAAGATTATATAACAGGAAGGTTTGGATAAATTTATGAGTGAGCACATTGTAAAATCATATGACGAGCAATTAAACATCTTAAAAAATACAATTGCAAAGATGGGTTCATTAGCTGAAAAACAAATTAAAGATGCTACGGAGGCAGCGATCAAGCAAGATCAAGAATTTGCAGATAAAATTGTTGGAAAAGACGACCGTATTGATGACTTAGAAAAAAGTATAGAAGAACAGGTTGTAAATTTATTAACTATGCGTCAGCCACTAGCAATCGATTTACGAGAGACCGTTTCTGCAATGAAGATTTCTTCTGATTTGGAAAGAATTGGGGATTTATCCAAAAATATTGCAAAAAGATCTCGTTATCTCGATAAAAACATTGGACATGAAATAAATAAAAATTTTTCATTGGTTTCTGAAAAAGTTCAAAAGAGTGTAAAGACAGTTTTGGATGCTTTTTTAAACCGCGACACTAAGTTAGCAGAGCAAGTTTGGAATGCAGATCAAGAAATAGATAGATTAGTCGATATATGCATGAATTCAATTTTAAAATGTATTGAGGAGAAAAAAGACGCAGCGGCACCTTTTTCGCAATTAATGTTTATGTCTAAAAATTTAGAGAGGATTGGTGATCATGCAACTAATATTGCTGAAACAGTTTATTTTTTGGTTTCAGGGAAATATATAGAGGGTGATAGACCCAAAGGCGAATCAGGTATAGTATCTGGTCAATAATTTCTATGAATGCAACGATAATAGTTGTTGAAGACGAAAAACCAATATCGACTTTAATTCAGTATAATTTAGAAAAAGAAGGTTTCAAAGTTCATATATCAGAAAATGGAGAAGACGGACTTACTTTTATAAAAAAAAATAATCCAGATCTAGTTCTACTTGATTGGATGCTACCAGATTTATCAGGAATTGAAATTTGTAATCAAATTAAAAAGGACAGTAAACTGAAATCAATACCTGTAATCATGTTAACTGCAAAAGCAGAAGAGTCTGATAAAATTAGAGGGTTTGAGACAGGAGCCGATGATTACGTTACAAAACCATTTAGTACAAAAGAGCTTAATCTACGAATTCGAGCATTATTAAAAAGAGTGAAGCCATCCTTAACTGAAGACATAGTTATATTTAAGGATATTAAAATTGATCGTTTGGCAAGACGTGTTTATCGAGGCGGTAAAGAAATTAAATTAGGTCCGACCGAATATAATTTGTTAAACTTTTTTATCAAAAATCCAAAACGCGTTTACTCTAGGGAGCAGTTACTGAATCATGTTTGGGGTAATGATATTTATGTAGAAACTCGTACTGTTGATGTTCATATTAGAAGATTAAGGAAAGCTATTAATATAGATAACCAATGTGATTTGATAAGAACTGTACGATCAGTCGGCTATTCAATAGATGGTTAGTAAAAATCTTTAGGTTTAATAAATTCATCAAGCAAACCATCACCAAATTTTATTTCTGACCAAGATCTTTTTTTAAAAATAATTGTTGCAATGCCTGCAGTGCTAAATTTTTGGATTAAAATTTTTCCCTCATTACTTAAATCTGAACATAATTGCATTGTTAAATTTTTTACTGCTGGTTCGTGATTTAGAATTAGAATACTTTTATACTTATCCTTTGTAGACTGAATTGTTTCGAGCAAAATTTTTGGTGAAGCCAAATAATGATCTTTTTTTATTTTTTTTTTCCTTAAATTTAAATCTTTTATATATTTAAATGTCTCCATTGTTCTTTGAGACCCAGAAATATAAGCAAAATCAAAAAACATTACCTTATTTTTCATAATTTTTTTCATCAATTTTGCATTATGTCTTCCTCTTTTATTAAGTGGTCTTTGATAGTCAGATAAATCAGGATTTTCCCAACTAGATTTTGCGTGTCTCATGACATATAAAATTAACATTTCTAGATTATATTATTAAATAATTAAAAATTTATGACAAAAAGATATAATAATAGGGAGCTATCCTGGTTAGAATTTAATTCAAGGGTATTATCCGAAGCAGGCAATACTGATCTGCCACTTTTTGAAAGACTAAGATTTTTATCAATTGCCTCTAATAACTTAGATGAATTTTATATGGTTCGTGTGGCAGGTGTATATGCACAGATTAAAGAAAAAATTAAACACGAAACAATAGATGGATTATCTCCTAAGGAGCAATTGAAAAAAATAAAAATCAAATCATCCGAGTTATTAAAAAAATCAAATTATATTTGGTCAAAATTAAAAAAAGATTTATCAAAACAAAGAATATTTTTTAAAAGTTTTGTAGAAATTAATCAGGATGAGAAATCAAATCTTTTAAATATTTTCAATACTAATATAGCACCAGTCTTAACACCTCAAGCCATTGATCCTTCGCATCCCTTTCCATTTCTTTTTAACCAAGGACACTTTTTGCTTATGGAAATGCAAAAAAAAGGAAAAAAAAGATCAATTTATTCAATTATTATTTTACCTAAAAATTTAAAGCGATTTTACAATGTCAGCAACATTGAAGCTGTAAAAAATTATGTATCATTAGAAGAAACCGTAAGCTCATATGGCTCAAATCTTTTTCCAGGTTATGAAATCAAAAATTATATATCTGCACGTGTAACAAGAGATAGCGATATTGAAGTTGAAGATGAGGCGGAAGATCTGGTGGTTTTCTATGAGAAAGCTTTGAAAAAAAGAAAAAGAGGCAGAATTGTGAGGTTGGAATTAAGGAAAGGATCTGAACGTCATTTAAAAAAATTCTTGATAAAAAAAATTAAAGCAGACCCAGATACAGTGGATGAGATTGAGGAGTTTGTTGGAACTTACGAAATCTCACAAATCCTTGAACAAGGCAAAAAAGAGTTCTATTTCAAAAAATTTAATTCAAGACAAGTTGAAAGAGTAAATCAATTTAATGGTGATTATTTTAAAGCAATTAAATCTAAGGATATGATTGTACATCATCCTTATGAAACTTTTGATGCAGTTATAGAATTTTTAAATCAGGCGGTAAATGATCCAAATGTTCAAGCAATTAAACAGACTTTGTATAGAACAACTTTAGACTCACCAATTGTAAAAGCTCTCAAAATTGCCGCAGAAAACGGAAAGTCAGTCACAGCAATAGTTGAAATCAAAGCAAGATTTGATGAAGAAGCAAATATAAGTTTAGCAAAATCTTTAGAAAGATCAGGTGTTCAGGTTGTTTATGGTTTTGTTCATTTAAAAACACATGCCAAATCTAGTTTGGTTGTGCGGTTAGAAAATGGAGTCTTAAATAAATACGTTCATATAGGAACAGGAAACTACCATCCCATAAACGCAAAAATTTATACTGACCTGTCATTATTTAGTGCAGACCCCGATTATGCAAATGATATTGAAAAGTTTTTTAATTTTGTAACTGGTTATGGAGATCCTGGAGAATTAGAAAATGTGATACTTGCCCCAAGATTTTTGAGACCAAAATTAAATGACTTAATTGACAATGAAATTGAAAACGCAAAATCTGGAAAGCCCGCAGAAATTTGGGCAAAAATGAATTCATTAGTAGATCCTAAAATAATAGATAGATTTTATTTAGCTTCAAAACATGGTGTTAAAATTCATTTATTTGTCAGAGGAATTTGTTGCTTAAAACCTGGAATAAAAAATATGTCAGAAAATATTTATGTTAAAAGTATTGTAGGAAGATTTTTAGAGCACTCAAGAATTTACTGTTTTGCGAATGGTAAAGAAATGCCATCAAGACAAAATAAAGTTTTTATTTCATCAGCTGATTTAATGCCGCGAAATTTGGATCGCAGATTAGAGATTATGTTGCCAATAAAAAATGAAACAGTACACGCCCAGGTTTTAGACCAAATCATGATGGCAAATCTTAAAGATATTAAGTCGAGCTGGGAGTTAAAAGATAAAAAATATTATAAAATATTAAAAGCAGGTGACGACGTATTTTCAGCACATGAATACTTCATGAAAAATCCAAGCTTGTCTGGTCAGGGCAAATCAATTATCAAAGAAGAAATAATGAATTTAAAAATTTAAATGTTGTTAAAAAAAGTTATTAAACAAAAAATTTTTTCAGCAAAAAAAGAAGCAGTTATAGATCTTGGCTCCAACTCAATAAGAATGCTTATATATGAAGATTTTGAAAAATCCCAAATTCCAATATTTAATGAAAAAGCGGTTTGTTCTCTGGGTAGTTCATTGGAACTGACAGGAAAATTAGATCCTATAGGTGTTGAATATTCCATAAGCGTTTTAGAAAGATTTAAAAATATCTTAGGTAACTCAAGGGTAAGTAATATAAATATTTTTGCAACAGCAGCTGTTCGAGATGCCAAAGATGGACCATATTTTAAAAGCGTAGTTGAAAAAATTTTTGACAATCAGGTAGAAATATTAACTGGTGAGCAAGAGGCTGAACGATCCGCGTTAGGAGTAATCTTAGGATTTGAAAAGGTTGATGGTATTGTAGCTGATCTTGGGGGTGGAAGCTTAGAGATTGCAAAAGTAAAAAATGGATTGATTGAAAAAAAAGCCTCTTTGCCCATAGGTGTTCTGAGATTATTTAATAGACCAAAAAAGAAAAAAACAAAAAAAATAAGTCAAATAATTAGTGAAAACTTATCAAGCATTGGTTGGTTAAAAAAAACTAAAGCTAAAAATTTATATGTTGTTGGTGGGGTTTGGAGAACATTGCTAAAGGCAGATATTTTTTTAAAAAAATATCCACTCAATGTTTTGCATCAATATCAAATTACCAGGGAAGAAGCTTTGGATCTTTGTTTAAGTTTAGATGATAAAAAAAAGCTAAGATCTTTAAAAGTTGATCATATTACTAAATCAAGAACAAATTATATTCCTATTGCAACAAACATTTTAAAACAGCTCTTGCTGATGATAGCACCAGAAAAATTACAGTGCTCAATATCTGGCGTAAGAGAAGGAACATTGATCGTCAAATCAGGATATAAGTTGACTGCGCATGATCTACTAAATAATTTTATTGATTATTCCGCATTTAGAACAGGCGACTATGGAGAAAACTATTTAAAATACTATAATTTTATAAAAGATATTTTTAAGGATAATGAAAATTTTCCAATAAGGTTATTAAAACCAACATGCTCTTTAAGTAATATAGATTGGGGGCTTGGAGCTTTTCAAAAGGCAGAACTTGTTTTTGCACAAATCTTAAATACACCTGCATTATCTCTAAGTCATAGTGACCGTATAAAAGTAGCTTTGGCAGGGTTTTGGCGACATTGCTCTGTCAAACATTATCCAGATCGCGATTATTTAGGCTTGCTTTCAAATAATGAAATTTTGATTTCAAGACAAGTTGGTGCAGCATTAAGATTGGCTTCTGGTATAGCTGCAATGTCAACTATATTTCTTGATAATTTATCATTATCTAAAAAGGGGAATACAATTGTACTTTCAGTATCTAATCAACATAGTCAGATTGTAACTAAATCTGTTCAAAAAAGATTAAAGTCCTTGTCCAGGGAAATGGAGTCAGACTTCAAAATTATTTATTCTTAAAAATTAATTATTTAATTGTGTTGAAAATGTTTGTGCAGAAGCTGACTTAGCTAGTTTTTTGTTTTTTTTTTCAGCTGCCTTTTTTTCTAGTTTAGCTATTTTCGCTTCAATTTTAGAAATCTTTTTTTCTTGAGCTATAATCTTACTTTTAAGTTTGTTTACTTTTTTTAAAACTTTGTGTTTTTTATTCTCTTGTTTTTTTATTTTTTTTTTCATTTATGCCCCCATATTTATATTAAAAATATTTATCATTTTATAATAAAGTTAAATTTTGTAAATTCTTTTTAGGACAATCATACATAAAAATGCACCTATAAGTTGTGCAATAATAAAGTAAATAATATTTGAATAATGTATGCCAGTGAAAGTATTGGTCAGCGTTCTAGCAATCGAAACGGCTGGGTTTGCAAATGCAGTTGATGACATAAACCAAATTGCAGCTCCAATGTAAAGCCCTACTAAACCCGCAACCACCTCGATTTTATTTTTAAGATTTAATAAAATAATCATTAATAATCCAAATGTTGCAATGATCTCAGATATTAAAATATTTGATCCATTTCGATATTTTGTTGATAGTTCCACTGCATCAAAGCCAAAAATGATATTTGCAATTATAACACCTGTACACGCACCCATAATCTGCATTAAAACATAAATGGAAGCTATTCGTGTTTTAATTTTTCTCAGTAATAACATAACTAATGTAACCGCAGGATTAAAATGAGCACCTGATTTCTTACCAAAAGTAATAATTAAAAAAACAAGAGTAAATCCAATGGCCAAAGAGTTTGCTAATAAGATTACTGCCTCATTTTCTGTCATGGATTGTCCCATCATACCAGATCCTACAATTGATAGTAATAAAATTAATGTCCCTAAAAATTCTGAGAAATATTTGTCTAAATTTTTCATTTATTTATAAATTCTTTTTTAATATATTTATGAATTTGATCAAACGTTCTTTGAAATTGATTTAATTTCTCTTCATCATTTCCATTAAAAGCAGCAGGATCCTCTAGATCCCAATGTAATTTATTTGGCGATCCAGGATAAACAGGGCATGTTTCATTTGCTGCATTGTTACAAACTGTAACAATAGTATCAAACTTTGTATCTGAAAAATCATCCCAGCTTTTACTTGAAACCTTTTCATAATTTATATTATTTTTTTCTAAAATTTTTATTGAATAGGGATTCACTTTACCCACTGGTTTTGATCCAGCACTAAATGCTTGATATCTATTTTTACCCATTTGATTTAATAGACATTCTGATATAATAGATCTTGCTGAATTTCCTGTACATAAAAATAAAACTTTTTTCATCTTTAAAAAATATGTCGGAATTATTACAATAATGTTACAAACCATTATTAAGTGACTTTGAGTGTCACGACTTACGCTGATTTAACTCGTTTTTTTACTTTCTTCTCAATAAAATTGGGTAGTTCCTCTGGACCTTTGTCTTCATCACCCTTAAAGCCTTTAGGTTGATAAGCATGTAAAACATGTAATTTGCAATAAACCCTATCTTCCATGGGTGTCCTACCGCAGAAATAAAAGTCTTTTTCATTTGGGTGTCCTATTGGCCATCTACATGTTTTATCTGTCAGATTTTCTAATGTAGTTGGTTTTTCCGCTTCAAAATCTTTCTCAATAACTATAGCTCTAAGTCCTCTTGGTCTTCTTATCCTTTTTTGACCTTGAATTTTATTTTGATTGTTAAAGTTATTAATCCTTGGAGAAGATATCATTCTAGACTGAGTTCTTCCGCCTAAACTTAAACGATGGGCCTTCCCTATAACAGCATTACGAGAAATACCTCCGCCCAACATTTTTGAAATCTGACTAGCAGTATGACCTTCGGCCCATAATTTCTTAAGTTTTTCTGTAGTTTCAGTATCCCAAGGCATTTATAAGCATTTATATAAGCACATTTAGTTGGTTTGAATTAAATTCAATACTATATGTTGATATAAAAACCCTTGAAAATTAACGATTTATTAAAAAAACTCCGAATATCCACAATAATTATACATTTTTTTAAATTTATTGATATTTATCAATATGAGCACATTTGAACAAAAACACAAATTCGGCGAAAGAAGATTTGGTTCAGTTAATTGGGTAGGATTTTATACTCTTTATTATAAAGAGGTAATGAGATTTGTAACGGTTTGGATTCAAACAATCGTATCGCCAATTATTACTTATTTGCTTTTTTTATACGTATTTAGTTTAGCAATTGGGACTGACAGAGCACCAGTATTAGGACATGTTTTTACAACTTTTTTGGTACCAGGATTAATAGCAATGCAAATCATTCAAAATGCTTTTGCAAATACCTCGTCATCATTGATTATTTCCAAGGTTCAAGGAAATATTGTAGATTTTCTATATCCACCCTTGTCCCCCGGAGAGGTAACTTCAGCAATGCTTTTAGGGGGCACGACCAGAGGGCTTGTAGTTGGTTTTTTTTCAATATTAGTTTCAATTTTATTCATTAAAGTGCCAATATTTAGCATTTTCTATATTTTTATTTTCGCATTGCTAGGATCTTTGCTTTTGGCATGCATTGGATTTATTGCTGGGTTATGGGCTGATAGATTTGATAATTTAGCTGCTGTTACGAATTTTATAGTAATACCGCTATCTTTCTTGTCTGGTACTTTTTTTTCTATAGCTAATCTAAATTCAACACTTGCAACAATTAGTAAATTTAATCCGTTTTTTTATGTCATAGATGGATTTAGATATGGGTTTCTAGGTTCATCAGACAGCAATGTATTGCACGGTCTTATTATTGTCACAGTATGTAATATAATAGCTGTATATATTAGTTATAAATTATTTAAAAACGGTTATAAAATTAAATATTAGATGAGTGCAATTTTAGGAACATACAACAGAAAAAAAATATCTTTTAAAAAAGGTAAGGGAGCGTATTTATATGCCCATAACGGAAAAAAATATTTAGATTTTGTATCTGGAATTGCTGTTAATTCATTGGGACATTGCCATAGCCATATGGTCAGAGCAATTCAAAAACAATCAAAAAAATTAATACATGTTTCGAATGCTTTTGAGATACCTGAGCAAGAAAAACTAGCCAAAAGACTAACCAAGAATTCATTTGCAGATTTTGTTGTTTTTGTTAATTCAGGTGCCGAAGCCACTGAAGCAAGTATTAAAATTGCAAGAAAATATTTTTTTGAAAAAGGTATGCCCGAAAAAAATAGAATTATAACATTCAAAGGAGCTTTTCATGGAAGAACTCTTGCTGCTTTATTTGCAGCTAACAATAAAGATCATACAAAGGGATTTGGGCCAAGAGTTGAAGGCTTTGATCAAGTACCGTTTGGGGACCATGAAGCTTTGAACAAAGCAATTACTAATAAAACTGCAGCTATAATGGTTGAAACTATTTTAGGAGAGGGAGGAATAAAAGTCATTCCGAATGAATGTTTAGTAGGATTAAGAAAAATTTGTGATGAAAAAAAAATACTTCTAATATTGGATGAAGTTCAATGTGGGATTGGGAGATCAGGAAAATTATTTGCTTTTGATTATGCAAAGATAAAACCAGATATAGTACCTATTGCAAAAGGTATTGGTGGAGGTTTTCCTCTAGGAGCTTGCTTAGTAAATAAAAAAGCATCTGAAGGTATGAAGCCAGGTACACACGGAAGTACATTTGGAGGAAATCCATTAGCAATGTCAGTCGGGAATGCAGTTTTAGATATTATTTTGAAAAAAGGTTTTCTTAAAAATGTAGAGAGAAACGGGCAATTTTTTAAAGATGAATTAGTTAAATTAAAACACAAATATAAAAACAAAATATTAGATGTAAGAGGCAAGGGACTATTGGTTGGCATAAAGTTATCGATTAATAATAATAAATTTTTAGAACATATGTTTAAAAATAAATTATTAGCAGTAAAAGCTGCGGATAACGTAATTAGATTATTACCACCATTAATTGTGAAAAAAGAGGAAATTAAAAAAGCAATTAATATAATTGACAAATCCTTAAAGGAATTTAAATGAAACATTTCTTAGACCTTTCGCTAATCGATAAAACTGAATTAAAAAATATTGTGAATGAAGCAAAAAGAATTAAATCAAATTACATAAAAGATAAAAAGGTTTCTGTATCTCAAAATTCAAATGCAGCTGATAAATTGTTATTGATGATATTTGAGAAACCTTCAACCAGAACAAGATTATCTTTTGATTTAGCTATGAGACAATTGGGTGGTCAAACTATAGTGATTAACTCAAGTGACATGCATTTAGGTAAAGGTGAAGAGACTATCGATGACACAGCCAAGGTTATATCGGGTTTTTCTGATATTGTTATGCTAAGAACATTTGAGCATAAAACATTGGTAGAGTTATCTAAATTAATTCAGGTTCCACTAATTAATGGATTAACAAATCACAGTCATCCATGTCAGCTACTAAGTGATATTTTGACTTTTGAAGAAAAAAAAGGATCAATTGAAGGTGCTAAAATTGCATGGATTGGTGATGGAAATAATGTATCGAATTCCGCGATTGAGGCAGCAGTACAATTTAATTTTTCTTTAAATTTATGTGTTCCAAAAAACTATATGCCTTCAAAAAAGATTATGAGTTGGGCTAAATCTCAAAAAGGAAATATTAATGTTTTTAATGACCCAAAAAAGGGGATTAAAGATGTTGATTGTATTATGACAGACAAATGGATTTCAATGGGTGATAAAGTTAATATAAAGAAAAAAAAGAGTATTTTAAAAAAATATCAGACAAACGATAAGCTTCTTAAACTTGCTAAAAGTGATTGTTTGTTTATGCATGTACTTCCTGCTGCAAGAGGTGATGAGGTTACAGACTCGGTTATAGATGGAAAAAATTCTGTAGTATGGGACCAAGCTGAAAATAGATTACACTGCCAGAAGGCAATTATAGAATGGTGCTTAAGTTAAATTAGTTTTTCCAAAACGATGGAAGAAAAAGAATTAAAACTGTAAATAATTCCAACCTTCCTAATAACATTCCAACTATTAAAAACCATTTAGCAATATTTGATATGTATGCAAAATTTTCACTAGGTCCTATTGTATCTCCAAGACCTGGGCCAACATTTGATAAAGATGTTGCAGCACCTGATATAGATGTTATCAAATCTAAACCAGTCAAAGATAAAAGCAAAGACAATAAGAGAAATAAACCAATGTAAAGACAAACAAAAGTCAGAACAGACGACAAAAACTTTTCATCAATTGCCTGTTTATTATATTTAACAGGAAATACTCCATGAGGATAAAAAATATTTTTAATTTGTTTTTTTATGAATTGACCAATGATTTGAAATCTAAATATTTTTATACCGCAGGTGGTTGATCCAGCACATCCTCCTACTAACATCAATAAAAGAAAATAAAAAACAGCGAAATTACCCCATCCACTATAGTTATTAGTTGTATACCCTGTGCCTGAAATAATCGACGTAACATTAAATAAGGTTGTTCTGATAGCAGTTACTAAATCACTTTTTAGATAAAGCATTGAGTAAATTAATATTGTTAAAATAGATAAAATAAGAAAAAATATAAAACCTTGAATTTGTTTATCAGAAAAAAATATTAATCTATCACCCTTAATAAATTTTATATAAGATAAAAATGGGATGCTTCCCATTATAATAAATATTATAGCAACCAATTCAATTTCAAAACTATCGAAGTGACCAAAAGAATTTGTGTAAGTTGAGAATCCGCCTGTTGCAATAGTCGTCATTGAATGCGCGATTGAATCAAACACGCTCATTCCAAATAAAAAATAGAACGACGCGCAAGCTATAGTTAGGACAAAGTATATTTTAAATATGGCTAAAGCAATTTCTCTAGATCGAGGAAGTATTTTTTCAGAATTGTCAGAACTTTCGGCTCTAAAAACTTGCATCCCTCCAACATTGAGTAATGGTAAAATTGTAATAGCCATCACAATTATTCCAATTCCGCCAAGCCATTGCAATAGAGCTCTCCAAATTAAAATCCCTTTTGAAGATCGCTCGACATCAATTAAAATTGTTGATCCCGTGGTAGTTATACCCGACATAGTTTCAAAATATGCGTCTGTAAAATTTAAGTTAAGAGTAGAGAACATAAAGGGTAGTGATCCAAACAAAGATATAAATAACCAGGCTAAAGTGGTCATTAAAAAAGCGTGTTGTATATTTAATTTCTTATTTTTTGTCTGATTCGTAATTATTAATAAGATACCTATGAATGCTGTTAACACAGAACAGATTGCAAATACGTGTGAACCATCACCCATAAATTGCTCCACAACATAAGGGATAATCATCACACAGCTTAGTATGATTAATAAATAACCAGATATTAAAAAGACCGTTTTTATTCCAGAATTCATTTTGATAACAACCAAAAATATAACAATATTCGCTTTTGACTTACAGTCTTTACAACTTATACCAATTTAACTTTATTCAATTTTGGCCTATAAGAAAAAGATGAATAATGATTATTTAAACAGTAAATCATGGCCATTTGTAGAGGCAAAAAATCTTCTCAAAAAAAGAAAAAAACAAATTGAAGATAAAGGTTATGCTCTGTTTCAAACAGGCTACGGACCTAGCGGATTACCGCATATCGGGACGTTCGGCGAGGTGTGCAGAACAACAATGGTAATACAAGCCTTTCAAAAGATTTCTAAGATACCTACAAAGTTATTTACATTTTCAGATGATTTGGATGGATTAAGAAAAATTCCAGAAAATATTACAAATTCGGAAATTTTAAAAAATCATCTCGGAAAACCACTGACATCAATACCTGACCCCTTTAATAAATTTTCTAGTTACGGTGAGCACAACAATGAAATGCTAAAAAAGTTTCTTAATGATTTTAAATTTAAATATGATTTCAAAAGTTCTACAAGTCTCTATCAAAAGGGTGAATTTGACAAATCATTATTAAAGGTTTTGGAGAATTATGAAAAAGTTATGGACCTAATTTTACCTACATTAGGACCAGAGAGAAGAAAAACTTATAGTCCGTTTTTGCCTATTTGTAACACTACTGGTAAGGTTTTAGAAGTTCCAATAGTTGAAGTGTTAAAAGAAAAAGGAGAAATTGTCTACGAAGTTGACGGAAAAAAAATAAAAACTCAGGTAACCAAAGGTAAATGTAAACTTCAATGGAAAGTCGATTGGGCAATGAGATGGTATGCATTAAATGTCGACTTTGAAATGTACGGAAAAGATCTTATCCCAAGTGCAGAGCTCTCGTCAAAAATTTGTAAGTTATTAGGAGCTCAACCACCTAATGGTTTTTTTTATGAACTTTTTTTAGATGACAAAGGAGAAAAAATCTCTAAATCAAAAGGAAATGGAATTTTAATTGAGGATTGGCTTAAGTACGCATCACATGAAAGTCTTGCATTCTATATGTATCAAAATCCACAAAGAGCAAAGAAACTTTATCCTGAGGTAATACCAAAAGCAGTGGATGAGTATTTAAATTTTTTAGAAAAATTCATTGATCAAGATACAAAAGAAAAATTAGGTAACCCAGTATGGCATGTTCATAATGGGAAGCCACCAGTAGAAAAAATTATTATCTCATTTGCTGTACTTTTAAATCTTGTCAGTGCTAGCAATGCTGAAGATCAAGATATTATTTGGAAATTTATTAAAAATTATAATGCGAAGTTAAATAAAGATGAATTTCCTATTTTGAAAACTTTAATTGGCAAAGCTATAGTTTACTATAAGGATATAGTGAAGCCAAAAAAAATATATAGAAAACCAAATGAGACTGAAAGGAATGCTTTAAATGATTTGGTTTCATTACTTAGTTCATTAGACGAAAAATTAACACCATCTGAAATTCAAACTGAAGTATTCACGATCGGAAAAAAATATTATCCTAAAGAAAAACTTAGGGATTGGTTTAAAGCTATTTACGAAATAGTTTTTGGTGACCAGCAAGGACCAAGAATGGGATCGTTTATTAAATTTTATGGGACAAAAGAAACAAAAGAATTAATAGAGTCAAAAATAAAATAGTTATGATATATGATTTAATTAATACATTTTTAAAAAAAACAGACCCTGAGATTGCCCATTCAATTGCTATAAAAGCTTTAAAAAGTAATATACTTCCACTTAATCTTTTAGTTTCTAAACCAAAATTGAATCTTGCTACAAAATTATTTAATAAAGAATTTAAATCTCCTATAGGTCTTGCAGCCGGCTTTGACAAAAATGCAGAAGTTTATAATAAATTTTTAAAACTTGGCTTTGGTTTCGTGGAGGTTGGTACAGTAACTCCTAAACCACAAAATGGAAATGCTAAACCTAGAGTATTTCGTTTATCAGAAGATAAAGCAATTATTAACAGACTCGGATTTCCAAATGATGGTTTTGATAAATTAAAAAGCAGAATATTAAATGACAAACCACAAGGAATTTTAGGAATAAATGTTGGTCCAAATAAAAGTAATGCTCAAAAAATAGAAGATTATTTATATCTAATTAGAGAACTTAAGGACTTAGCTGATTATATAACAATAAATATATCTTCGCCAAATACTGAGGGTTTAAGAGATTTCCATGACCTTGATAAATTAGGAGATTTATTAAGTGAAATTAATAATATTAATAGTAATAATTCAAAAATTCCGATTTTAATTAAATTATCTCCAGACTTTGAAAACAAAAATATAGAGAAGATGTGTGAACTTCTTTTAAAGGAAAGCGTGAATGGTATAATTTTAACAAATACATCAGTTTTAAATCGTGAGAAATTGATTAATAAAAATAGGCAAGAGAGTGGGGGTCTATCAGGATTTCCTATTTTTAAAATTTCTAATGATAAAATAAAAATATTTTATAAGTTTATTGGTAAAAAAATCCCCATAATTGGAGTGGGAGGTGTATTTGATGGTGAAACAGCTTACGAAAAAATCAAGTGTGGAGCATCACTGTTACAGCTTTATACATCACTAGTTTATCAAGGTCCTTTAATAGCATCATCAATAAATGAAGAACTAAGTAATCTTTTAGATAGAGATGGCTTTAAAAATTTATCCGAGGTTGTTGGCATAAATAACAATTAGCATTATAATTTGAGACAGCATTACTAAATAAGTTAAATTTCTTCTCATAAAAATATAATCTGGTGAGTAAGTGATATATTTTTTATCAATGAAAAAAATTAAATAATAAAATATAAGATATAGTACTCCTTTAAGGTATGAACTAAGGAATATTTCAGCAACTAAATTTAATATTGGTGTAAAAATAGTCACTATAATTAAAGATATTTTACTGGTTTCGATAAGCTTAACCCATGAGCAACCTGATAAGAAAGTTATGATAACTAAAGAATAGTAAAAAAATATATCTATTAAATAGAAATTTTTATTAAAAAAATAAAAAATTAATATTACATAGAATGGGATTAAACCTAAATAAGACAAGGTATTAATTAGTTTTTTATTTACCATTAAAATAATTTCTTAAAACTGTATGCTACGATAATGCCTAATACGATTGCTACAGTTATAGAGAAAATCGCATAAATTTCAGGATTTTGATTTGAAATGTTTATCAGACCCTGAGAGAAAGAATTTAACTCAATTGGACCTTTTAAATTTGTAATGTTAACTGCCGGTATAATTTTCTGCTGAAATAAATCATAACCAAATTTTAATCCACAACCAAGCACGACAACTGATAATATAGCTCTCAGTTGTTCACCTTTCATTTTAATATTAATATATGTGCCTATTTGTGCACCAGTAACAGATCCTAAAACCAAAATTAAAACAAGATAAAAATCAATTGTATTATTTTGTAATGCGTGTAGCAGTGTAACTCCTATCATTACAAATATCATTGCCAACAATGAAGTTCCTGGTACCAATTTTGCAGGCATACCTATTATATAAATTAAAATTGGAACTAATAAAAAAGCTCCACCTACACCAAGAATTGAGGATAATAATCCTATTAATATTCCAAAAAATATTGGAGGTATTACACTTATGTAAAGTTTAGAGGATCTGATTCTAGTTTTAAAAGGTAAATTATGTATCCAATAATGCTTATGTAGCTTTCGTCTTATAAATCTTCTATTTTTAATTCTTCTAATCTCACTCAGGCTTTCAAAAAGCATTGACAGACCCACCAGAGTTAATAACCCAAAAAAAAGTATTGAAATTATATTATTTATTGAACCCTCATTCAAAAAATAATTAAAAATTTCAATACCGATTATTGATCCAACTATACCCCCAACCAATATTAGGGCACCCATTTTTAAATCTAGTTGTCCTTTAAAATAATGTGCTAAAGTTCCCGAGACAGAGGCTGCTAAAATATTATTGGCTCCATTCGCCACAGCATATATCGGAGGTATTCCAAAAAAAATTAAAATTGGAGTCATTAAAAATCCTCCTCCTATACCAAGCATTCCCGTTAAAAGACCAACAATTGTGCTAATTAAAAGCAATAATGGCGCGTTTATAAATACTTCTGCTATTGGAAGATAAATATCAAACATTTATTTATTTTATTATTAATCAATTATTCCTTGGTTAATGAAATGTCAAATAGGATAAATTAAACCTTGACCCACATATTTTATCAAAATATACCTCTACGAATTATGGCGAATTTTTGTGAATTAACTGGTAAAAAACCTATGAGCGGCAATAATGTTAGTCACTCAAACAACAAGACTAAAAGAAAATTTTATCCGAATATAAAAGAAGTTTCTTTGAAAAGTGAAATCTTAAAAAGAAATATTAAGGTTAAATTGTCTGCTAGAGCGTTAAAAGCGGTCGATTTTAAGGGAGGATTAGATGAGTACTTACTTAAGGCAAAAAATAAAAACTTATCTCCTAAAATTAAAAAATTAAGAAAAATTATCATTTCGAAAAATAAATAAATTGAAAAAGAACTTAAAAATTGTTCCTTTTGTAGTAGCAATGATGTTAATAGTATTAGCATCAAACTACCTTGTACAGTTTCAATTTAATTTTTTAAATTTACAAAATATTTTAACTTGGGGAGCTTTTACTTATCCCATAGCATTTCTAGTAACCGATATTGCAAATAGAATTTATGGACTTAGTTTTGCAAAAAAAATTATTATTATTGGATTTATCTGGGGTGTCTTTATATCTTCATTGTTTTCATTAAAAGCTATTGATCTCATATCTATCAGAATTGTTGTTGGTTCTGGGATTGCATTTCTCGTTGCGCAAACAATGGACGCTAAGATTTTCGATAAACTTAGAAATCTTAAGAGTTGGTTTATTCCTCCAATTGTATCATCATCAATCGCGTCATTTTTCGATACACTGATATTTTTCTCTATAGCCTTTTACAATACAGGTGTTCCTTGGATTACTTTATCAATAGGCGATTTTTGTGTAAAAATGTTAATGGCGTTATTGCTTTTAATACCATTTAGATTAATTATTTTAAATTTATTTCTAGTTAATCGACCTTTTTCTAATTGATTTTTTAGAAAAAAGATCAACCAGTCTATCAACGATAGCATCTCCTAGCTCTGACACATCCGCAATTTTCAATGCATTATCGTAATAATTTGTTACGTCATGTCCGATTCCAATTGCATTAATTTCTATGTCTGAATGATTTTCAATCCATTTTATAACTTTTTTTAAATGAAGTTCTAAATAATTCCCGGGATTGACAGATAATGTAGAGTCGTCAACAGGCGCGCCATCTGAAATTACCATTAATATTTTCCTTTCTTCTTTCCTTTTTTTTAAGCGGCTATGAGCCCACAAAATTGCTTCACCATCGATATTTTCTTTTAATATGCCCTCTTTTAGCATTAAACCTAAATTACTTTTTGCTCGTCTCCAAGGTAAATCAGCTGATTTGTAAATTATATGACACAAATCATTAAGTCTCCCAGGGTTTTCAATTTTATTTTTCATCCAAATCTCTCTACTTTTTCCGCCCTTCCAATTCATAGTAGTAAAGCCTAATATTTCTACTTTAACAGAACATCTTTCGAGTGTTCTTGATAGTATGTCAGCACATATTGCGGCTATGGTTATTGGTCGACCGCGCATAGATCCGGAATTATCTATTAGGAGAGTTACAACAGTGTCTTTGAAATCAATATCTTTCTCTTTTTTATAGGATAATGAATTAAAAGGGTCCATGATAACTCTCGGTAGCTTTGAAGAATCTAATAAACCTTCTTCAAGATCAAAGTTCCATGACCTGTTTTGTTTTGCTAGTAGCTTTCTTTGAAGTTTATTGGCTAGTCTTGATATAAAAGTTTGAAGATTTGACATCTGTAAATCTAAATTATTTCTAAGTTTAAATATTTCATCACCTGTTATTAGATCTTTTGCATCGATAATTTTGTCAAACTTATTTGTGAAAATTTTATATTTATTAATTCCTCCATCTTTTGATGATTTTCGTTGCATATTTTGCATATCATTATCTTCACTATCTTCTAAGAATACCTCTGTATTATTCATCTCAGGATCGAATTCAATTTCAGGCACAATACTTTCCATATCTATATTTTGTTCATCAGAGTTTTGATCCTGTTCATTTTCTAACTGTTGTTGCTGATTTTCATTTTGATCATTGTTGTCCTCATTTTCATCATTTTGAACATTTTGTGGGTTTGTATCTTGATCTTTTAAATCCAAATCTTGAATAATAGAATTAATATTGTCGGAATATTGTTTCTGGTCATTTATATTTTTGCTAAGATTTGATACTTTATTCATTATTTTTTCATTAAAAAATTCATCCCATCGATCAAAATCTTTTTTTTTATTATTAGGTACTTTAAAATTCATTAATTTTTTTCTTAAATATGCCTCAAATGCATCAGCAATAAAATTTTGAGAGTGGATTTCGCTATTTGTAATTTTTTTCGTATAAAAATCATTAATATTTTTTTTTACTCCATCGTACTGCTCGCTACCAATTTTTTCGTATCTAATTTTTTCAGCAATCTTATATAAACTTTTGCTTATTTGTCCGACAGGTTCATTTTTTTTTGAAATGTTCTCATCATTATATTTAATTTTTAAAGCCTGACTATCTAAAGTGACTCTAGCTTCAATAATTTCTTCTTTGTTCTTTAGTGAAAAAAGTTGAGGAGGATTTATCGTATTGAACTTTTCTTTTTTTTCTTTAATATTTTTTCTAGCCAAGGCTTTAGCTGTGGACTGTAGTGCATTCTTTATTTTTTCTAGATTGTTATCCATCTTTATCAGACGATTGATTATCCGATATATTGTCTTTTATTTCCTGACCAAAACATCTTTGATAATACTCTGATACTATTGCTCTTTCTAATTCATCGCACTTGTTTAAAAAAGATATTTTAAATGCGTGCGAAAGATCTTTAAAAATTTTATAGTTATCTGCCCATGTAATAACAGTTCGAGGGCTCATTACCGTTGATATATCTCCATTAGCAAAACCATTTCTTGTAAGATTAGCGGTCTTTACCATATTGCTTATTATTTTTTTTCCTTCTGAATTATTTAAATGATTGCATTTAGCTAATATAATTTCTTCCTCCTTCTCCTGTTTCAAATAATTTAGCGCTGTTACAATATTCCATCTATCCATTTGCCCTTGATTGATTTGTTGTGTTCCGTGATATAATCCAGTTGTATCACCTAATCCGATTGTATTCGTAGTTGCGAATAGTCTAAAAAAATTGTGTTGTTTAATTACTTTGTTTTTATCTAGAAGAGTAAATTTTCCATCACTTTCTAAAACTCTTTGAATTACAAACATAACATCAGGTCTACCAGCATCATATTCGTCAAATACTAACGCAACTGGATTTTGTAATGACCAAGGAATAATACCTTCTTTGAATTCTGTGATCTGCTTGTTTTCTTTAATTACAATGGCGTCTTTACCTATTAAATCTATTCTACTAATATGACTGTCGAGGTTAACCCTGATACAAGGCCAGTTAAGTCTTGCAGCTACTTGTTCTATATGTGTTGATTTTCCTGTTCCGTGAAAACCTTGTATTAAAACCCTTCTATTGTTTGAAAATCCAGCGAGTATCGCTAAAGTAGTATCTTTATCGAAAATATAATTTTCATCAATTTCAGGGACATACATATTTTTTTTTGAGAACGCTTTAACTTCAATGTCCGTGTCAATATTGAAAGTCTGTTTAACAGATATTTTTAAATCAGGTTGGTTTTCGAATGTTACTTGGCTCATGCTATATTTTTTTGTTCCTCAATTGTTGTTTTTAAGTATGTATATGCAATTGTTATATCCTTTAATTTTTCCTCATATTCTTTATTCCCAGAGTTCATATCAGGATGGTATTTTTTAACAAGTTTTTTAAATTGTTCTCTAATCCCAAACCAATCAACATTAGCATCTAAATTCATTTTTTTTAGTGCTGATAACTGTTTCTCATTATATTTTGACTTATTTTTATTTAAATTATTTTTAAACTTTGAAAAAATTAATAATTCATCTTCAATCGCATTATTCCATAACTTTTGAAAAAAATTGTCTCTAGATCCAAATTTTTGTGTTTTTCTATGGCCAACAATATCATCGTACATAAAGTTTTCAATTTCTGTTTGTGACATACCATCAAAGAAATCCCATTTTTTGTTATAATCTGTAATATGTTTCTCGCAAAACCAAAGATAATGTAAGCTATTTTTTGACGGCGCTTTGAATTCGCCAATTTGATCGCAGTTTTCCCAATCGCAACCTATATTTTTATTTTCTTTAAGATGAAGACTATAGTGGTCATAACATAAATTTTTATATTCTTTGTTCTTCTTATCTCGAATCAAAACTTTTTTGTAGGAAGGTTCTGTACAATTAATATTTTCACATTTTTTTTTCATTTAATATATATTATAAATAATTTAATGAGATTAGAAGAAAATATTAAAAAAAAGCTTGTAAAAACTTTAAATATTAAAGATATAGATGTTATAAATAATTCACATTACCATCAAGGCCACAAAGACTCTCCCAACAATAATAATAGTCATTTTTTAATTAAAATAAAAAGCAAAACTTTGTCCAAAGAAAATAAATTAAAAATTCATAGGATGATTTACTCTTCGTTAGTAGAAGAAATGAAAATTATTCATGCACTGGAAATAAAAATTAATGAGTAATTTTATTCTTTTCAGGTAAAGTAACTTTTAGTTGTGTAATTTGATTATTCTTTTTATTTAGTATTTCAAATAAAATATTGTTGAATTTAAAAGTTTGTCCAACATCAGGAAACGTTTCAGTTTCATAAATCAGAAATCCTGCTACAGTAGATGAATTCTTTTCATTTAAGTTTAGTTCGAGCGTTCTGTTCATATCTCTAATATTGACGTCTCCTCTAACTCTAAAAATATTTTTTCCAATTTTTCTAATGCCTATTGTTGATAAGTCGCTCTCATCGAAAATATTTCCAACAATTTCCTCTATGATATCCTCTAAAGATATTAGCCCCATTAATTCACCGTACTCATCTACAACAAATGCAATTTTTTCGTGACGGTCAATGAATGCATTTAACTGATCTTTAACTTTAGTTGTTTCAGGAATGAACCATGGATCTAATGTACTATCGCTAATATTTTTTAAATCTATGTTTCCACTCTCATTTATATTTGCTAGAAGTTTTTTAGCATGAACAACTCCTAAAATATTATTTGGACTTTCTTTCCAAACAGGTATTCTGCTAAAAGAGCTTTGTGAGATTTTTTTGAAATATTCCTCTGGCTGATCTATATTAATAGAATAAATATTTTTCCTATGCGTCATAATTTTTTCAACTGTCATTTCCTTTAAATCTAGTATTCCATTTAGCATATCTCTTTCATCCTTAAGAAGAATTCCCTCATCTTCGTGCATATTTATAATATTTCTAATATCTTCTCTTACAGAAGCATCTGTAACTTTTTGCTTTTCAATATTAAATATTTTAAAAATTAGCAGATTAAATTTCTTTATGATGTAAACAAAAGGACTGAAAAACTTTAAAAAAAGTGTTAATATAAATGACAAGGTTAGGGCGTATCTATCTGGTTTTAATAAAGCAATATTTTTTGGAAGTATTTCAGCAAAAATTACAATTAGGACAGACATAACAATGGTTGAATAAATTACACCATCGTCACCATAAAACTTTATTAGTATAGCAGTTGCCAAAGCAGAGGCTAAAATATTTACAAAATTATTACCAACTAAAATTGAACTGACAAGATCGTTCTTTTTTTCAATGAGTTTTAAAACTCTTAAAGCATTTCTGTCTCCTTTATTTGCTAACTTATGGATTTTACTTTTTCGAATTGAAGTTATGGATGTTTCCGATCCTGATAATATAGCAGAAATTACAATTAAGCAGATAATATATATTACAGAAACAAGATTAAGATTTTCCATTTTATTTCACTAATGGCATGAAGCTATTATTAATATCTGAACTTCTTATAATTGATTGCCCTATTTTTTTTAATAAAATCAAATTAATTTTTTTTCCTTTAAATTTTTTATCATTTTTTATAATTTTTAAAAATATTTTAATATTTTTTTTATTTATAAAGGTTTTATAATCATAATTAAGCTTATTTACTTTGTAAAAATTTATAATTCTTTCAAAGTCTTGTATCGAAAGAAATTTTTTATTTAATGATATTTTGCAAGCTACTATCATTCCAATTAAAACAGCCTCTCCATGTATTATTTTAGATGAATAATTAAATTTTGTTTCTAGGGCATGTGCAAATGTATGACCGAAATTTAAAATTGCTCTAATATTTTTTTCTTTTTCGTCTTTTTTAACGATAATAGCTTTGCATTTACAACTTTCAATAATTGCTTTTGAAATAATATTAGTGTCCCTTCTTTTTAAAATTGACTTAGTATTTTTTTCTAACCAAGAGAAAAACTTTGAATTCATTATAAGTGAATATTTTAATATTTCCGCAAAACCAGCAACTATATGTCTCTGGGGTAACGTTTTAAGTGTTTCTAAATCTATAATTACTAAATCTGGTTGGAAAAAAGTTCCAATTAGATTTTTTCCATATTTATTATTTATTCCAGTTTTACCACCAATAGAGGAGTCAACTTGAGATAACAATGTAGTAGGAATTTGAATAAATTTTATTCCTCTCTTAAATATACTGGCTGCAAAGCCAGACAAATCCCCAACAACACCGCCGCCAAGTGATACTATTAAATCGTCTCTTGAAAAATTATTTTTAGATAACTTATTATTTATATTAATAATATTTTTAATGTTTTTTGATTTTTCTCCGTCTTTTATATCCAAACTTATAAAATTTTTCTTCGCAAATGATTTTTTAACCATTAGTTTATATTTTTTAGGTACTTTATTAGTAGATATTAAAATTACATTTTTAACTCCTGAAAGTTTCTGTTTGTGCAAAATTTGAATCTTTTGTAACAAGTTGGATCCAACATAAATTGGATATTTACTAGATTTTACTCTTACATATATTTTTTTCATAAAAGTTTTATAATTTTATTAGCAATATTTTCTTTGTTAGTTTTATATACCTTAATTTTTATGTCAGCTTTTGCGTAGGTGCTCTTTCTTTGTTTGATAATATCATCTATTGATTTTTTTAAATTACTATAATCAAGTAGGGGTCTTAAATTTCTAGATTTTCTAAGACGATTAAACAAAATATCTCTATTAACATCAATCCAAAATGATTTACCAACTTTTGAGATAATAGCTCTAATATTTTTATTCATAAATGCCCCTCCACCAATTGATACAATTTTTTTTTCACCATTTATAAATTTTTTACAAATTCTTTCTTCAATATTTCTAAAATACACTTCACCTTTCTTTTTAAAAATATCTTTAATTTTACATTTCGTTTTTTTTTCAATTTCTTCATCAATATCAATGTAACAAAGACCAGTTTTTTTTGATATTTGACGTCCAATTGAGCTTTTACCCGAACCCATCATTCCAACTAATACAATTGTTTTGACCATTGCTAAAATTTTAATAATAATTTAATAACACAATTTTGACTAAAATGTTTATATACTTAATAAAAATATATGTTTAAAACAAAGTTTTTTTTGAAATTAGCATTTCTATTATCAGTTATATTTGGTTTTATATATTTTGTAAATTACCTAGACTTATCTCCTGAAACAAAAGACGTAATAAAAAAAATAAAAAATGATGTTATCGTCAAAATTAAATAATATTTGGATAATTTTTCTAATTCTTTTTTGTTTTTGTATTTCAAATTATGCTTATTCTGAGCCAAAAGATATTTGGCAGAGTTCAAAGGAAATAAAAAATCAAAAAAAAAATAAGAGCAATGAAAATAAAACTTTATCAAAACCCGATTTGCCAGAAACAGTTTTTACAAAAGATAAAGATTTAAATTTAAAAACGACATCTATAAATGAAACTAAAATTGCAGAAGAAGATGAAGTAATTTTTGGAATATTTGAGCCTGAGGAAACCCAGGTTGATATAAACTTTTGGTCAGGAATACAAACAACCACTTTGTCCAAGTCATTAAACGAAATTATTTCCAGTAAAAAGAATCTTGTTGATTTGAAGCAAAAAATATTTTTTTCAAAAATTAATTTAAAAAGTTTTGACGATGATGGTGAATTATACCTATCATTTTTATCAAAATGGTTAATAAAAAATAAAAAAATGGAATTAATTGATGAAGTTATTTACCAAAATAAAATACTTAATAAGAATACAGAGTTATTGGAATTTTTATTTAATCATTATTTATCAAACTATAAAATTAATAAAGCATGTAGTTATACGAATCTCATGACGTCGGATTTAAATAGTAAAAATTTAGATAAATATAAAATTTTTTGCCATCTGCATAAAAAGGAGTACAAAATTGCTTTAAGCAAATTAGATTTAGGAATCGAAAATAACAGATTTGATAAATTTTTTATAAAAAAAGTAAATTCAATAACTGGAATTGAAAATTTTAATCAAGTAAATTATAGTAATTTATTAAACGCCCATTTGTCTGTAATTTCTTCTCCTGCAGATCAGATCAATTATAATAATTTTTCAAAGAAGAGTGAATTAAGAAATTACTATTTTAAAAGCAACTTATATAAAAACTTTTTAGATGAAAATTTTATAAATAAAGTCGAAGAAAATAACTTAAATAAAATAATAATTTTTTTAGAAAGATCTGCAAATGACAATTTAATTGATAAAAAAATTCTACTAGGTCTTTATAAAAAGTTAACTTTTTCAATTGATGACTTAATTAATCCAAAAACAGCTAGCAAAAAGTATCAGAGGCCAGTCTCGCATGCTTTATTATATCAAGCATTTATTTTATCTCAGGATGACTTTATAAAATATGAAATTTTACAGAGCTTTTATAATAAGTTGAAACTTAATGGATTAAATAGCCTTGCGGACACTTTTTATAATGAAAAGTTAACAGAGATAAATCAAGATATTTTATCTGATAAAGATAAATCTTTAGTAAAAAAAAATACGAATAATGCAAAAGTAACAGATGAACTTTTACATAAATCAGAAGCTGTAAATTTAATTAATAATAGAAAAGACAAAAATGCTATTAGAAGTTTTAAATTATTTTCTAAAAAAATAAAAGATAAAGAATATAAACTAACAAATAAGGATTTAGGCTTAATAAACTATATTTATCAAGAAAAAATTAAATTACCTGACAATTTAAAGAAAAATATTTTCTCAGGCGAAATTTATATACCTAATAACATTTTTAACTTAATAGAGAAAAAGCAAAAAAATTTGGCTTTATTGGAAACTTTAAATTTTATAAATAAATTGGAAAATAATGAGAATTATTTAAAAAATTTTTTAATAGTCCTTAAGATATTTGATAAACTTGAAATGAAAAATTTAAAAAATATATTTGTTTTAAATGAATTAAACTTCACTTAATTTTTTTTTTTCAATTCTTCTTTTATGTAAAATAGGTTCTGTATAACCACAGATTTGTTCTTTTCCTTCAAAGATTAATTCGCATGCAGCTTTGAAAGCAATAGATTTCTCAAAGTTTTCACACATTGGTTTGTAATTTTTATCATTAGCATTTTGCTGATCTACAACTTTTGCCATTTTTTTTAAGATCTCTAAAACTTTTTCTTTTTTTACTATTTTATGGTGAAGCCAGTTTGCAATATGTTGGGATGAAATTCTTAGAGTTGCTCTATCTTCCATTAATCCAATATTATTTATATCGGGTACTTTTGAGCAACCAACACCTTGATCAATCCATCTAACAACATATCCAAGTATACCTTGAGCATTATTTGCGATTTCAGAATTTATATCCTCTTTAGACCAGTTTTGCCTATCTGAAACGGGAATTGTAAGTATATCGGAAATATCTGCTCGCTTCCTTTTTGAAAGTTCCTTTTGTCTCTCAAAAACATTAATTTTATGATAATGTATTGAGTGAAGAGTTGCAGCAGTTGGAGAAGGCACCCAGGCACAATTTGCTCCTGCAAGTGGATGTGAAGCTTTTTGATCTAACATATCTTGCATTTTATCAGGCATAGCCCACATACCCTTTCCTATTTGTGCTTTACCTGTAAACCCACATAACAATCCAATATCAACATTCCAATTTTCATATGCTAGAAGCCACTTTGATTTTTTCATGTCTCCCTTAAAAATCATTGCACCCATTTCAAAAGAGGTATGCATTTCATCTCCAGTTCTATCTAAAAATCCAGTATTAATAAAAACAATCCTTTTTTTTACATTTCTTATACATTCTTTTAAGTTTACAGTTGTTCTTCTCTCTTCATCCATTATGCCAATTTTGATTGTATTAGGTTTAAGCTTTAAGACATTTTCAACCTTCAAAAAAGTTGTGTTTGTAAAAGCCACTTCTTTTGGACCATGCATTTTTGGCTTTACTATATAAATTGAGCCTTTTTTTGAATTTTTTTTAATTCTTAAATCGTGTAAAGCACATAACACAGTTATAAATGCATCTAAAATACCCTCAGGTATTTCTTCTCCATTATCCAAGATAACTGTATTGTTCCTCATTAAATGTCCAACATTTCTGATTAACAATAAAGATCTGCCATTTAGAAATTTTTCGTTACCATTAATATCAATAAATTTTTTGTCATCATTCAGTTTACGATCAAAGCTATTACCGTTTTTGTTTACGGTAGTCTTTAGTTCATTCTTCATTATGCCTAGCCAATTTCGATAACACTTAACTTTATCTTCAGCATCTACGGCAGCTACAGAATCTTCTAAGTCCATAATAGTTGAAATTGCTGACTCGATTAGAATATCTGATATATGGGCTTTATCATTTTTCCCGACCTGACTTTTGGGGTCAATTATAATTTCTATATGAAGATTGTTATTTTTTAAAATGATGCTAATCGGATTTTCTTTTTTTCCATTGTAACCAATAAATTGTTTTATATTTTTAAGTTTATCTTGTGAATTATTCTGACAGTTAAATGCTAAGTTTTCTTTATCTACAAAAATTTTTTCTACATCACTCCACTTTTGTTTTTCTAATGGGAAAATTTGATCCAAAAAATCCCGACCTTTTTCAATTACTTTTAAACCTCTTTTTGGATTATATTTATTGGTTTTCTGTAAACCATCAGTTTCTTTAATAGCATCTGTTCCATAGTAAGCATCATATAAACTACCCCACCTTGCATTAGCAGCATTTAACGCATATCTAGCATTATCTATGGGCACAACTAATTGAGGACCAGCAATAATACTAATTTCATCATCAACGTTTTCAGTTTCGATTTTAAAATCTGGACCTTCTTTTACAATATATTTTATTTCCTTTAGAAACTCTAAATAGTTATTATAATCAAAATTGACCTTATTATCTATCATCCATTTATCAATCTTGCTCTGGATGTCTTTTCTCTCATTAATTAAATCATTATTTTCAGGTACCAAATCATTTGCTGCAGAAATAAAATTTCGCCAAAAGTCTGACTTGTCTAAACCTGTTTCAGGTAATACTTCGTCATTAACAAAATCATAGAAATTAGTACTGATTTTAGATTTTCCTATAAGAGTATATTTCATATCGTACTGTTTATTTTATTAAAATATAAGATTTTCTTCGATTTTGTTTTACTTTAATTTCTACGACCAGGTGATATATATAATAGTTTAATCTGGCAAGGTATAATAATGACTTACTTAGATTTTGAAAAGGAAATTGAACAATTAGATAAAAACCTTGATGCCTTAAAAAATCCTTATGAAAGCGAGGGTATCTCTTCAATAAACCAAGACAAAATAACAGATCTGCAATCAACAATTGATAAAAAAATAATTGAAATATATTCTAATTTAAATAGTTGGCAAAAAACAAAAGTGGCGAGACACGAAAAGAGACCACGATCTGATTATTATATAAAAAATATATTTACAAATTTTGAATTAATTTCTGGTGACAGATATTTTGCTGAAGATGAGTCTGTAATCACTGGATTTGCCAAATTAGATAAAAAGTCAGTATTAGTTATCGGCCAAGAAAAAGGCTATGACACTGAGAGTAGGATTAAAAGAAATTTTGGCATGATGAGACCTGAAGGGTATCGAAAATGTATGAGATTAATGAAAATAGCAGATAAGTTTAATATCCCAATAATTTCGTTTATCGATACACCTGGAGCTTACCCAGGAAAAGGAGCTGAAGAGAGGGGGCAAGCTGAAGCTATTGCATCTTCAATTGATTGTTGTTTATCTTTAAACGTACCTACAATCTCAATAATAATTGGTGAGGGAGGTTCAGGAGGAGCAATAGCCCTTGCTACATCAAATAAAGTATTGATGTTGGAGCATTCTATTTACTCTGTCATTTCTCCAGAGGGATGCGCATCAATTCTTTGGAAAGATGTATCTAAATCAAATGAGGCTGCCGAAGCCATGAAAATTACTGCTCAAGATTTATTTAAGTTTAATATAATTGACGAAATTATTAAAGAACCGGTCGGAGGAGCACACAGAGATCCTGTTGGATGCGCTAATTCTATAAAGTCTTCATTATTGAAATATTTAGAATTTTATAACAATAGAAATGATATAAATATTATAGCTGATAGAAGAGAGAAGTTTATGAAGATAGGTAAAGATTTACCCGCAGATATATCTTTTGGAAAATTTAACAAAGAAGAAATTATACAGATGTCTAAAAATAAGAAAATTATTTTAATTTCTTTTTTGATAATTACTATTTTAGGTTTATTATTTTACTTAAGCTAGGGCGCCGCAACAATTTTTATATTTTTTTCCAGATCCACAAGGGCATTTTTCATTTCTTGAAACTTTAGGTATTTCATCACGATTAATTTTTTTAATATTAACGTTTTCTTTTGATAAATCTTCTTGAATATTATCCTCAATATTTAAATTTATATTTGATAAAAAAATTATTATATTTTCTTTAATTCGTAACAATAATTCTTGGAATAAATCAAAGCTTTCTTTTTTATACTCATCTATAGGATTTCTTTGCCCATATCCTCTTAAACCAATTACTTGTCTAAGCTGCTCTAAATTTTGTAAGTGGTTTCTCCATTCAAAATCAAGATTCTGAAGAAAAATCTTTTTCTCTACGTCTCGATTAATATCATCACCGACCATTTGAATTCTATCTTTTCTTTTGTTGAGATATTTTTCATTTAGTTTTTTAAGTTTATCTGTTTTAGACATGTTTCGAAATCTTTCAAAACTTTCATTAGATAATTTTTCTTTTAAAAATCTATTTAATTTTGTCATTTGGATTTCTTTGTTGATATCGTCATTCAAGTTTTTTATATTTTCATCTATAATTTCTGAATTAATTTCATCAATTATATTATAGATGTTTTTGTCACTTAATATTTTATGTCTTTGCTCATATATTACGTTTCTTTGGTCATTCATTACATCGTCGAATTGCAATAGAGTTTTCCTTATTTCAAAGTTTCTAGACTCCACCTTCTGTTGAGCCTTTTCAAGTGCCTTATTTATCCAAGGATGATCTAATGCCTCATTTGGTTTTAGGCCTAGCTTTTGCAACATAAAATCTATTTTTTCAGAACCAAAAATTCTCATCAAGTCATCCTCTAAACTTAAATAAAAAATTGATTTACCTTTATCACCTTGTCTACCAGATCTACCTCTTAGTTGATTATCTATTCTTCTGCTTTCATGTCTTTCAGTTCCAATCACAAATAAACCACCAGCATTTATCACTTTTAATTTATCTTCTTTATGTTTTTTTATAGTTTCACTTTGATTTTCTGAATTCTCTAACCTTTTTTCTAAATTACCACCAAGCTGAATATCAGTTCCTCTACCAGCCATATTAGTTGCAATAGTTATTGCCCCTGGTTCACCAGCTTTTGAAATTATATTAGCTTCTTTTTCATGATGCTTTGCATTCAGAACTTCATGATCAATTTTTTTTGTATTTAAAATTTTTGATATTTGTTCAGACTTTTCTATACTAGTTGTTCCAACTAAAACAGGCTGCAATTTTTTTTTTGCGTCTAAGATGTCTTCTAAAATTGCATTTAACTTTTCTTTTTCAGTCCTATATATTTTATCGTTTAAATCCTCTCTTATCATATTTTGATTAGTTGGTATCTCTAATACATCTAATTTATATATATCATAAAATTCTTCTGCTTCTGTAATAGCTGTACCAGTCATTCCAGAAAGTTTTTTGTATAGTCTAAAATAATTTTGATATGTAATAGAAGCGAAAGTTTGATTTTCATTTTGGATTGGAACACCCTCTTTAGCTTCTATAGCTTGATGCAATCCATCAGAGTATCTTCTGCCTTCTAGTACTCTGCCTGTAAACTCATCAATAATTTCAATTTTATTTTCTCTAATTATATAATCTTTATCTTTTGAAAATATGAGATTTGCTTTCAATGCTTGATTTATGTGGTGAACTAAAGACAAATTTCTAGGATCATAAAACCCCTCTCCTTTTAATTTGTTGAGTGATTTAAGTTTTCTTTCGACTTCATCTATCCCAGCCTCAGTCAGACTTACATTTTTGTCTTTTTCATCTAATTGGTAATGTTGCTTATCAAGCTCATTTACAACTTGTGTACAAAGATAATATTGATTTGAATTATCATCACTAGGACCCGATATAATTAAAGGGGTTCTTGCTTCGTCTATTAAAATACTATCAACCTCATCTACAATACAAAACGAGAATTTATTTTGAACCATTTCTTTTAAAGATAGTTTCATATTGTCTCTTAAGTAGTCAAATGCAAATTCATTATTTGTTCCATAAACTATATCAGATCTATAAATTAACTTTCTTTCATTATCACCTACTTCACTTGTTAAACAACCAACCGACAAACCTAAGAATTTATAAATTTGACCCATCCACACCGAGTCTCTTTTAGCCAAATAGTCGTTTACAGTTACAATATGAACCCCGCCTCCATTTAATGAGTTTAGATAGGCTGCAAGCGTAGAAACTAAAGTTTTTCCTTCGCCAGTTTTCATTTCAGCTATTTTACCTTGATGAAGACAAACACCACCAATTAACTGAACGTCAAAATGTCTTTGACCTATAGTCCTTTTTGCTGCCTCCCTTACCACAGCAAATGCCTCAACTAAGATATCGTTTAGGTTTTTACCATTTTTCAATTTTTCCTTAAAATAGGTTGTTTTATCTTTAAGCTGATTATCACTTAATTTTTCTATTTGACTTTCTAAATTATTGATATGATTGATTATTGGATTAATTTCAGCCAATTTTCTGTCATTTGAAGATCCAAATATCTTTTTTAAGAATTTAATTTTTTTTAGCATTTTTTTTGTTTTAAATTTGTAATAGTAAAAATAGTATTTCTATCTTATAAACCTCCAAGTTATCAATTAATAAAATGACCGATAAAAATAACATTTATAATGAAGAATATTTATCTGGTAAATCGTTAGATTTCCCGGAATTACCACATATTGAAGGATTGCAAGCTTCATCATTAAGTGCCAATTTATATAACGATATAAATAGAGATGATCTTACGTTATTTACTCTGCCACAAAATTCAATTTTTTCTGCAGTCTATACAAAATCCAAAGTATGTTCTGAATGCATAAAATGGAATAACAATCAAAAAAGCAAAAATATTAGAGCATTATTTGTTAATACAAAAAATGCAAATACCTTAACAGGAAAACAAGGTTATAGTTCTATTATTCAATTAGCAGATGAATTATCAAAAAAATTAAAACTTAAGAAAAATGAAATACTATTTTCATCAACGGGTGTTATCGGAGAGAAATTCCCTTTAGATACAATAAAGAATAAAATTCAAGAATTGACCGAAAACCTTGGATCAATGAATAAATTAAAGTGGATAAAATCTGCAAGAGCGATCATGACTACTGATACCACCCCTAAAATGACTTACTCCCAATTTAAAATAAATAAACAAATTTGCTCTATTTCGGGAATTGCAAAAGGGTCAGGAATGGTTTTTCCTAACATGGGTACTATGTTAGGATTTATTTTTACAGATATTAAAATCAGTCAAAAGTTATTAAATAATGCTTTGAAAGAAAATTTAAATTCAACTTTTAATGCGATAAGCGTGGATGGTGATACATCTACAAATGATATGGTAATTGTTTTTTCTACACAAAAAGCAAAGAACAAAATAATAGATAAAACAAATAGTAAAGAATTTATTGATTTTAAAAAAAATCTGCACGAAGTCATGCTTAATCTGTCAAAACAAATCGTTATGGATGGAGAAGGAGCTAAAAAATTTATTGAGATAAATGTAAGTAACGCAAAAAGCGAAAACTCTGCAAAGAAAATAGCTTTCGCGATTGCTAACTCACAACTCGTGAAAACTGCAATTGCAGGTGAGGATCCAAATTGGGGAAGAATCTTAATGGCTGCAGGTAAAAGTGATGAAAATATAAATGTAAACAAGATAAATTTAAAAATAGGAAATTACATAATTTTCTCGAGTGGAATAATAAATAAGAACTATAACGAGGAGAATGTTAAAAAATATATGAAAAATAGATTTTTAAATATAGAAATTTCTATTGGCACTGGAAAGAAATCATTCAAGGCCTACACATGTGACCTTACGCATGATTACATCTCAATCAATGCAGACTATAGAAATTAGATGCGCAATATTATAAAATATTTTATCTTGTTTGTTTCTTTTATTTACCTTAACAATTGTTCAACTATGAATTTGGAAGATTATAAGAATAATGAACCTAAATTAATATTAGAGGATTTTTTTTCTGGAAAAACTGTAGCCAGAGGAGTCTTTGAGGATAGATTTGGTAATATTAAAAAATACTTTAAAGTTGACATTGTAGGCAAGTGGGACGGTAGCACACTTATTTTAGAGGAAAATTTTGTTTATAACGACGGAACAAAAGAGTTTAGAAAGTGGACAATTAAAAAAGATAAAGCCAAAAGTAATTTCTATTCCGGGTATGCTGATGGCGTTGTAGGTTTAGCAGAAGGTTCTACAAATGGTAATGCATTTAATTGGAAATATAAGTTTAATTTAAAAATAGGTAATAAAACTGTTAAGGTTGATTTTGATGATTGGATGTTTCTTCAAGAAAAAAATTATCTTATAAATATAGCAAAGGTTAAAAAATTTGGAATTACATTAGGAAGAGTAATTTTGTTTTTTGAAAAAGAATAACTTTAGAACTTGAAAAAATATATTTCATAATTATTTTATAAAATATGATAAAATATAACTTAAAGTGCGAATGTGGACAAAATTTTGAAAGTTGGTTTACTAGTTCAAATGAATATGAAAAACTTGAAAAAAAAGGTTTGCTAAATTGTGTTTGTGGAAAATCTAATAATGTTTCAAAAGCCCTTATGTCCCCACAAGTTAGATCAAAAAGAGAAAATATTGATTTTAAGAAAAAAGTTAATTTTTATAAAAATTTACAAAAAAAAATAAGAGAACTAAACAACCTTATTAAAGAAAATGCCGAATACGTAGGTGATAATTTTGCCTCCGAGGCAAGATCGATTCATTATGATAAAAAAAATGTAAGAAGTATATATGGCAAGGCTACGGAGGAAGAAACTCAAGAGTTAATTGAAGAGGGTATCGAGGTGAATTCAGTGCCGTGGGTAAATAAAAATCATAATTAGTTTCTTTTAAAATAGCTCATATAGTTAACATCTAAATCCTTACTTAATTTCCATTTATTTATTAGAGGATTAAAGATAACTCCAATAATGTCTTTATGAGATAATCCTATTTGAGATAATGAATTGATCATATGCGAGGGCTTTACAAATTTTTTCCAATCGTGTGTACCAATTGGTAACCATCTTAATACATATTCTGCTCCTAAAATTGCAAGGAAATAAGATTTAATAGTTTTATTAATCGTTGCAAAAAATATTAATCCATTTTTTTTCAATAATTTTGAACAACTTTTATAAAAGAAATCTAAATCTTCAACGTGTTCAACGACTTCCATACATAATATGACATCATAACTTTCGTTTACTTTTTCTGGACTAGTACAAATGTAATTAACATTTATATTTCCTTTTCGTGCATGAGCCTTTGCAATTTCTATATTTTTTTCTGATGCATCAATTCCTGTAACTTTCGCCCCAAGTCTTGCTAATGGTTCACAAAGTAAGCCGCCACCACATCCAACATCTAATATTTTTAACCCTTCCAAAGAGCTGGGATTATCAATCTTAATGTCAAAATTTTTTGAAATCTCATTTATAATATATTCTTGTCTTATAGGGTTAAATTTATGTAATGGAGCAAATTTGCCATGTGGATCCCACCATTCATCTGCAAGTTTTGAAAATTTATCTATTTCCTCTTTATTAACAGTGTTTTTTATATTCATAATTAAGACTTAGTATTGTTTAATTCACTTCTCAAGAGTATTTATGTAACAAAAAATAATTATGAGCATTATAGTAATGAAATTTGGTGGTACGTCAGTTGGAAATATTGACCGTATTAAAAATGTAGCGAAAATTGTAAAAAAAAGTGTTGATCAAGGCAATTCTGTTGTAGTTGTAGTTTCAGCAATGTCAGGTGTAACAAATGAATTGCAAAAAAAAGCTGAAACTATCTCTAAAAACTTCAATACAGAAGATTGTGATTTATTATTATCTTCGGGTGAACAGGTTTCTACAGCACTCCTGTCAGGAGCTTTAAATGAGATTAAAATAAAAGCTAAAACATTAATGAGTTGGCAAATACCAATTGTAACGGAAGGTAAACACACTAATAGTAGAATTATATCTGTGAATACAGATATTATTAAAAAGTGCTTATATCAAAACTTTGTAGTTGTGATACCTGGATTTCAAGGTGTCAACGAACAATTAAGAATTAATACTTTGGGTAGAGGTGGATCAGACGCTTCTGCTGTTGCATTAGCAAAATGTTTAAACGCGATTAGATGTGAAATATTTACTGACGTCGACGGGGTATTTACTACAAACCCTGATGTTAATTCCAAAGCAAAAAAAATAGATAAAATTTCTTATGATGAGATGTTAGAGATGTCCTCATTAGGAGCAAAAGTTATGCAAAGTTCTTCTGTGCAATCTGCAATGCTTAATAATATTGAAGTTTATGTGAAATCAAGTTTTAAAGATTCAGATGGAACGGCAATAATCAATCAAAATAAAATTTCATACGCTAAAGTTATAACGGGAGTTGCTTTTACAAAAGATGACGCAAAAATAACTTTACAAGGTGTAAAAGATAAACCAGGTGTAGCATCTAGTATATTTAAACCCTTATATGAAAACAATATTGTTGTTGATATGATAGTACAAAATATATCTGCAGATAAATTGAAAACTGATATTACTTTTACGGTTAAAAGAAAAGATTTTGAAAAAACAAATTCAATCATGAAAAGTTTAATAAAAGATTTAGATTATGAAAAAATTATATCTAATGATAAAGTATCAAAAGTATCAGTAATAGGAGCGGGAATGATTACTTATCCTGGAGTTGCTTATAAAATGTTTGATTCACTTTATAAAGAGAATATAAATATTTTAGCAATCACAACTTCTGAAATTAAAATTTCAGTATTGATTGATGAAATTAACGCAGAAAATGCTGTAAAAAAACTGCATTCAGTTTTTGATTTAGATTGATTATGGATAATATTCGACCATTTAGAAACATTAAAAGAAGAAAATCAAAAACTATTTTTGTTGGAAAAGTAGCTGTAGGTGGTGATAACCCTATATCAGTTCAATCAATGACAAATACTCTTACAACAGATATTAAAGGTACTATTACTCAGATTTCAGAACTAGCTGAAGCAGGAGCAGATATTGTAAGAGTTTCTTGTCCAGACAAAGACTCTACCTTAGCTCTTAAGGAAATCATTAAACATTCCAGTGTTCCAATAATTGCTGATATTCATTTTCATTATGAGAGAGCAATTGAAGCAGCAAAATCCGGGGCAGCGTGTTTAAGAATAAATCCAGGTAACATTGGATCGATTAGTAGAGTTAGAGAAGTTATTAAAGCAGCAAATGATTATAATTGTTCTATTAGGATTGGAGTTAATGGAGGATCATTGGAAAAAGATATTTTAGAAAAATATAAAGAGCCCTGCCCCGAAGCTTTAGTAGAAAGCGCTTTAAAGAATATAAAAATTTTAGAAGATAATAATTTTTCTAACTTCAAAATTAGTGTTAAGGCGTCAGATATTTTTTTAGCGGTTAACTCATATAGAAAATTAGCAGACTTATGTGATTATCCTTTGCACTTGGGTATCACAGAAGCTGGTGGGTATTTCCCTGGTACCGTAAAATCTTCAATCGGTTTAGGTTTGCTTTTAATGGAAGGAATTGGAGATACAATAAGAGTTTCTTTGTCAGCAAATCCAGTTGAGGAAGTCAAAGCAGGTTTAGAGATTTTAAAAAGTTTAAATTTAAAAAATAGAGGAGTAAAAATTATTTCATGCCCATCATGTGCAAGACAGGCATTTGAGGTGATAAAAACGGTAGAAATTTTAGAAAAAAGATTATCTCATATTAAAGAGTCATTAACTTTGTCTATAATAGGTTGCGTGGTTAATGGACCAGGAGAAGCTTCCCAAACTGATATTGGCCTAACAGGAGGAGGCAAGGGTAATAATATGGTTTATTTATCCGGCCTACAAAATCATAAAGTCCCTTCTGAAAATATTATCGATCATATCGTTGAGTTAGTAGAAAAAAAAGCGCAAGAATTAAGAAATTCATAAATATGATACCGCTAGAGAAAGTAAATAGTATTATATTAAGATATGACGAACTTGAAAAACTCTTATCAAAAACAAATATCGATAAAAAGGAATTTGTAAAAAACTCCAAGGAGTATTCATCAATAGGATCGATAATAAAAGAAGCCAAAGAGTATCAAAAAATTTTAAAAGATAAAGATGAACTAAGAGTAATCTTAAATGATCAAAAATCAGATAAAGATTTAAAAATAATCGCAGAGAGTGAACTTAACGAGGCAAAAAAAAAGGAGCTAATTTTAGAAAAGAAAATTAAATATTTTATGTTACCAAAGGACGAAGCAGATGAAAAAAATGCCATTATTGAAATCCGAGCAGGAACTGGTGGGCTAGAGGCATCATTATTTGCATCTGATTTATTTTCTATGTACCAGAAGGTATCATCAAAAAATAATTGGAAAATAGAAATATTAAATACTTCCAAGAGTGATGCAGGCGGATTTAAAGAAATCATTTTTCTGGTAAACGGTAAAAATGTTTTTTCAAAATTAAAATTTGAATCTGGTGTTCATAGAGTTCAAAGAGTCCCAGATACTGAGACACAAGGAAGAGTGCATACTTCGGCAGCGACTGTTGCCGTACTACCAGAAGCAGAGGATGTTGATATCAAAATAGATGATAATGATTTGAGAATAGATGTTTTTAGGTCCAGTGGTCCTGGAGGTCAGTCAGTAAATACAACAGATAGTGCAGTAAGGATTACACATTTACCTACTGGTATTGTTGTTTCTCAACAAGATGAAAAATCACAACACAAGAACAAGGCAAAAGCACTTAAAATTTTAAGATCAAAGTTATATGATTTCGAAAGGTCAAGACTAGAAAAAGAAAGAGCAGTTGCTCGAAAAAGTCAAATTGGTTCTGGAGATCGATCTGAGAGGATCAGAACATATAATTTTCCTCAAGGGAGAGTTACTGATCATAGAATTAATTTAACATTACATAAATTAAATGAATTTCTGTCGGGTGATATATTTGATGAAATATCAGATCAGCTACAATTACAATTTCAAGAAGAATTATTAAAGGCAGTAGAATGACAAATATTAAAATAGCTTTAGAACTAGGGGCTAAGAAACTAAAAAACTCTTCACCTACTCCAATGCTAGATGCTGAAATATTATTGTGCTTAGTTCTTAATAAGAACAGACTTGATTTGATCAACATTGAAAACAAGACTCTAACTAATGACCAACATCTTAAATTTATGAGCTCGATAATAAGAAGATCCAACTTTGAACCGATAGCCTATATAACTAAACAAAAAGAGTTTTGGAGCAAAAACATATATATAAATAAAAATACTTTAATACCTAGGCCAGAAACAGAGGTGCTCGTTGACATGACATTAACTTTTTTGAAAAATAAGAAAAGACCAACTTTTTTGGACTTAGGAGCAGGTACAGGGTGCATATCAATAGCTCTAGCATCAGAAATTAAACATATTAAGGGTGTTGCAATAGATAATTGTAATAAGACTTTAAAAATTTGTAAGCAAAACTTAATACATAATAAATTATCAGACAGAGTTATTGTAAAAAAAAGGGACATTCTTAATAACAAATTCACTCAAAAATTTGATCTTTTGATATCTAACCCCCCTTATTTAAGAGAAAGAGAATTCATAAACATTTGTAAATCAATCAAATATTTTGAGCCTAAAAATACACTTGTTGCAGACAAATATGATGGACTGAAATATTTGCATTTTATAATAAAAAACTATCGAAATAATTTAAAAAAAAATGGAATTTTAGCATTAGAGATCGGTAACTATCAGTTTAAAAAAGTAGGTTTTATGTTAAAAAATTATCGTTTTAGGCTTCTTAAATCATTTAATCTTATAAACAATGATATACGTTGCATTATAGCAACAAAAATATAAAATTTTCTTTTGACTTTTAAAATAATCTATGTTCTTTAACCATATTCAATTTATAAATTATACTAATATTATTTAAATCTAAATGCCAGGTTTTGATAGAAGACAAAGAACTCGTAATGGTTCTAGAAGAAATGGAAGAAGAAATTACTCAGGATCAAGGAATGGATCTCAAGTAATAAATTTAAGTACTCCAAATAACTCTTTTAACCGTGGAGCAAGAAGATCAAATGGTAATGCTACCAAGTTGTATGAAAAATATTCTAAACTTGCATCCGATGCACTTGCTGCAGGAGATAAAGTGCTTGCTGAAAGTTATTATCAGCATGCTGACCATTTTGCCAGAGTAATGCCAGACACTAAGGTGGTTGATGACAACTCTTTGAATGTAAATACTAAAGACGAGACGCAGCAAATTAAAGACACAAGTAATACTGAAGATTAAAATAAATTAGTTACTTACTAAACTCGATCTCATAACATCAATTTTTATTCTAGCAACTTCAAAATTTTCTCTGTCTTTTCCTTTTAAGATTTTACCTGCTGGTAATTTTAATTTTTGAGAATTAACACGTTTATTTCTAATTAAAACTTCATAATGCAAGTGGGGACCCGTAGATCTGCCTGTTGATCCAACATAGCCAATAATCTGTCCTTGTCTAACTTTTTTACCTTCTTTAATACCTCTTCCAAATTTACTAAGATGTGCGTACGCAGTTTTATATGTCGAGTTATGTCTAATCCTAATATATTTTCCATAAGCTCCAAACCATCTAGCCTTTTCCACAACACCCGATCCAGATGCCATAATAGGAGTACCTCTTCTAGCTGCAAAATCTGTACCTTTATGCATTTTGTTATAACCAAGAATTGGATGTTTTCTCATACCAAACTTTGAAGAAAGTCTTGCACCATTGATTGGAGTTTTCATCAGAGCTTTCTCTACACTTTTTCCATCTGGAAAAAAGTATCCAATTTTATTATTTTTATCTTTAAAATAGTATAAAGAATAATCTTTACCGTTATTTTTCATGTATGCGTAAATAATTCTACCATTCTTTTGTAATTCTCCGTCATCGTCTACAAATTTTTCATAAACTATTTGGAATATATCATTTTTACGAATGTCTCTTTGAAAATCTATTTCAAACCCGAAAACTCTGGCAAACTCAACAATTACTTCATCGTCAATATCTGCTTTTTTTGCAGAATGATAAAGACTTCGAGTTATCATGCCTTCAGCTAAGTGATTTTTTTTGTATAAAACTTTTTCTATTTTTTTTACGATAAACTTATCTTCATCTCTTATTAAGTGAATTGTATTAATATTATCAATTTGCAGAGAAATTCTTTGAATTGTATTATTTTTATCGTCAACTCTTCTTGTTATAAATTCAAAAGTCTGATCAATGCTTACTTTTTTTGGATTTATATGCGTATTTAGACTATTTAAAATCTTTACAATTTCCGGCTTGTCAATTTTTTGAACAATTAATAATTTTTCTAAAGTATCGTTTTTTTTTACTTTAACTTTGGATTTGAAATTGACTTTATTATTAAAAATAAAAATATTTAATTTATCAGCTTTCTCAAAAAGACTTATATTGTTATTTTTACTCGTAAGGTTTTCTGATGATAATGGCTTGTAAATGAATGAATAAGCCAAGTATGCAAAAAGAATAAAACCAGCAAAAAATATAATTATTCCTAAGGTATTATGTGACTTTTCAAAAACTTTCATATTAATCCAGGCTAATATCAATTTATGGTTGTTAATAAGTTATATTGAGGAAAAATACAGTAAATTGGGGCATTTTTAAACAGTATAAATCTTGACTTGGAGGCGATTTATCAATAATTATCACCTTCCTTACGCTGATTAATTTATATTATTTAGGCGAAAGTTAACAAAATTAAACAAAACTGAAAAAAACCCTTAAATAAGGTTTTTTGCAGTTTTTGTTGAGCTCTAGAAAACGTAAATTTAGAAGAGAAGCGTGGACGGTTATATTTGTAACTAAAATTTGTCGTACACGCTTAAAACTTATACAAATAGTAATTTGTACAAGTAATGTATTTTAAATACATTAAAGCTTGTGTACGCCGTTATTAAACTTGAGAGTTTGATCATGGCTCAGAACGTACGCTGGCGGCACGCCTAACACATGCAAGTCGAACGAGGTAGCAATACCAAGTGGCAGACGGGTGCGTAACATGTGGGAATCTGCCTTTTGGTTCGGAACAACATGGGGAAACCTGTGCTAATACCGGATAAGTCCTAACGGAGAAAGTTTTAACGCCGAAAGATGAGCCCGCATTTGATTAGCTTGTTGGTGAGGTAAAAGCTCACCAAGGCAATGATCAATAGCTGATTTGAGAGGATGATCAGCCACACTGGGACTGAGACACGGCCCAGACTCCTACGGGAGGCAGCAGTGGGGAATCTTGCACAATGGAGGAAACTCTGATGCAGCGATGCCGCGTGAGTGAAGAAGGCCTTTGGGTTGTAAAGCTCTTTTGTCGGGAAAGATAATGACTGTACCCGAAGAATAAGGTCCGGCTAACTTCGTGCCAGCAGCCGCGGTAATACGAAGGGACCTAGCGTAGTTCGGAATTACTGGGCGTAAAGCGCGCGTAGGCGGTTATGTAAGTTAATTGTGAAAGCCCAAAGCTCAACTTTGGAACTGCAATTAAAACTATTTAGCTAGAGTTTGATAGAGGAAAGCGGAATACATAGTGTAGAGGTGAAATTCGTAGATATTATGTAGAACACCAGTTGCGAAGGCGGCTTTCTGGATCATTACTGACGCTGAGGTGCGAAAGTATGGGTAGCGAAGAGGATTAGATACCCTCGTAGTCCATACTGTAAACAATGATTGTTAGATGTAAGAAATTTATTTTTTGTATCACAGCTAACGCGTTAAACAATCCGCCTGGGGAGTACGACCGCAAGGTTAAAACTCAAATGAATTGACGGGGACCCGCACAAGCGGTGGAGCATGTGGTTTAATTCGAAGCAACGCGCAGAACCTTACCAACACTTGACATGTTCGTCGCGAGAATAAGAAATTATTCTTTTCGGTTCGGCCGGACGAAACACAGGTGCTGCATGGCTGTCGTCAGCTCGTGTCGTGAGATGTTGGGTTAAGTCCCGCAACGAGCGCAACCCTTACTTTTAGTTGCCAGCAGGTTAAGCTGGGCACTCTAATAGGACTGCCTGTGATAAGCAGGAGGAAGGTGGGGATGACGTCAAGTCCTCATGGCCCTTACGTGTTGGGCTACACACGTGCTACAATGGTAATTACAGTGAGATGCGAAACGGTAACGTTAAGCCAAACTCAAAAAATTACCTCAGTTCGGATTGCACTCTGTAACTCGGGTGCATGAAGCTGGAATCGCTAGTAATCGCGGATCAGCGCGCCGCGGTGAATACGTTCCCGGGTCTTGTACACACCGCCCGTCACACCATGGAAGTTGGTTTTACCTTAAGGCAAGTTATTAACCCTCGGGGAATGCTTGACCACGGTAAAATTAGCGACTGGGGTGAAGTCGTAACAAGGTAGCCGTAGGGGAACCTGCGGCTGGATTACCTCCTTTCTAAGGATAACTTAATTTATATTAAGTTTCACTTAACAATAACAAGTTGACCGTCCTCGTTTCTCTTCTAAACTCTGGTATTTGAATAGAGCTTAATGTAGGGGCCGGTAGCTCAGGTGGTTAGAGCGCACCCCTGATAAGGGTGAGGTCGGTAGTTCGAGTCTACCTCGGCCCACCATTTTTTTGGGGGATTAGCTCAGCTGGGAGAGCGCCTGATTTGCATTCAGGAGGTCAGCGGTTCGATCCCGCTATCCTCCACCAAACCAAGAGAAATTCTAAAATATAGTTAATTAGAAAAAGTTTTATATCCTTGTAAAAAATTTAATTTTTTACAATTTTAAAAATTCAATAACACAGAAATTTTTTCTGTGCATATATCAAGCGTTTAAGAGCATTTAATGGATGCCTTGGCACTGAAAGTCGACGAAGGACGTGGTATACTGCGATAAGTCTTGGGGAGTTGTATGCAAGCTTTGATCCGAGAATTTCCGAATGGGAAAACCTAACTCTTCGGAGTTACTTTAAACTGAATACATAGGTTTAAAGAGATAACCTAGGGAACTGAAACATCTAAGTACCTAGAGGAAAAGAAATCAATTGAGATTCCGTTAGTAGTGGCGAGCGAAAGCGGACTAGGCCAGCAGCTAAAAATAAACAACTAGAATAAATTGGAAAGTTTAACCATAGAGGGTGATAGTCCCGTAAAGGTAAAATTATTTTTAGTTCACGAGTAAAACGAAACACGCGAAATTTTGTTTGAAGATAGGGGGACCACCCTCTAAGCCTAAATACTCTTCAGTGACCGATAGTGAACAAGTACCGTGAGGGAAAGGTGAAAAGAACCCCTATTAGGGGAGTGAAATAGAATCTGAAATTGAATGCTTACAAACAGTCGGAGCT
>CABYDT010000001.1:0-142500 GCA_902517865.1 uncultured Pelagibacteraceae bacterium | reverse complement strand
ACGCTGAAATTCCTATAGTGGTTATCTCAGCAGGCAAATCTATACAATCAAAAAGCACCGTCGGAAGCGACATTGAAGTAATTACAAGAAAACAAATTCAAAATAGTAATCATAGCTTTCTTGCGGACATTTTGGATGAGCATTTTCCGGGTATAAATTTTTCAAGGGTTGGTGGAAACGGTACTAATACTTTGGTTCAATTAAGAGGTTTACCAAAAAGATACACCACGATTTATATCGATGGAATAAAATTATCAGATCCGTCAACACCAGATAATGCTTACTATTTAGACAACTTAACCAGCGATTTTATAGATAGAGTTGAAATTTTAAAAGGCAATCAATCATCGTTATATGGAAGTGGTGCGATTGGGGGTACAATAAATATTTTTACAAAAAAAGGAAGTGCAAAATCAAATTCAAAATCTTCCGCAATTTCTTATGGTTCTAAAGATACAAAAAAATTAAATTTTTCATTCGATAAATCAATTCAAAATCATTATTTCTTTTTTAATCTTAACAAATATTTAACCGATGGAGTTTCAGCAATGGATGACAATCAAGAGAATGACTCTTATCGAAATGATGGATTGCATGCAAATCATTCTTATAAAATTAATAATAGAATAAAAATTGAAAATAATATTCGTATAGTAGATTCTTTTTTAAACTATGATCAAGCAGGAACAACAACAGATTTTAATTCAACAGATAGCAAAGAGTATTCTTATTCTTTTAAAGTGACGGATGACAATAAAAAGCTTAAGAACCAGTTATCATATAATAAAGGATATTTTAAAAGAGTTGTTGGAAATAATACCAAGACTAGCAAAGCAACATATTATGGCTATAGAGATTCAATAAACTTACTTTCACAATATAATTTTTCAAATGATAAACGGTTGGTTATAGGTTTGGATAATGAATTTGACGCTGCTAATTTTGACACTTGGGCTACAAGCGGGAATTTAAAAACTGATGAGGCCGTTTATTCTCAATATTTTGACTATCAGTTTCGACCTTTTGAAAAATTGTATACAACTATTGGTGCTAGACAAGATTATCATACTACTGCGGGTAGGTATCAAACTGGAAGAATGACCTTTGCTTTTATGCAGGATAACTTGACTAAATACAGAAGTAGCCTTGGTACCGGAATAAGATTTGCAACATTGAATGACTATTTCTATGACACAAATGTAAAGGAAAAAGAAATAATCACACCAGAAAAAAGTTATAATATCGATTTTGGGCTTGATAAAAAAATTCCACATCTAAATCTGGATTTGACCTTTAATCTTTTTTACACAGAATACGACGATAATATTGCAAACTGGAAATCGAATACACAAAGTGGCAGCAGTTATACGATAGCTAACTCTGGAGGAAGAATTATAAGTAAAGGATTTGAGATAGTGCAAAGATATAAATTTGATAATATGCAATTTAAATTTGGATATGTGTTTACAGATGCTTACGATGGTGAAGATTGTGATGATCCCGGATCATCTTGCATAGATGAAATGCCGGTAAGAGTTCCACGGCATTTTCTAAGCAGTAACATTCGTCATACAATTGATGATTATAGCTTTTCTTTGATAGGTAAATTTAATTCTGAGAGAAGAGATTATGGGAATAGTAACAATGGTTTTGCACAAGTAATCCTGGATCCATATTCTGTTTTTGATTTTAATGTAAATTACAAAATTAACAGTAATTATGTGATCTTTTTTAATTTACAAAATATATTTAATGAAAATTACCATGATGCTTACCAATATTCGGTTTTGGGTAGAGACTTTACTTTTGGACTAAAACAGACTTTTTAAGAGATAATTTTTTTTAAAATACCAATCGTTGGGCTGATTTATATGTTTAAAATTTTTAAATATAAAATTTAATACTATTTTACTCTTATTAATAATGCATCTGACTGGTATTTTATATTTAAAATTCGATATATTAAGATATTATTTATTAATGAGTAAAAACCATTTTATTTATGGAAGAGGGAGTTGTGGTAAAGAGGTCAAAACGTTTCTTAAAGATAATAATGATCAAATTAATTATCAATTTGTAGACGATAAAGGTTCTAAATCGATTTCCTTAAAAAAATTTATAAAAATTAAAAATAAAAATAAATTTTTAACAATTGCATTGATGGATCCAAAAGTAAGAAAAAATATTTACTCTAAAGTTATTGGGAAAACATCATTTTTTAACGTCATCCACAAATCTTCGTTAATTTTTTCTAAGCTAGGGAAGGGTTCTATAATTTATCCTTTTGTTACAATTTCCAATAATACTAAAATTGGTGATTTTTTTTTAGCAAATTTATATAGTTTTGTCGGTCATGATTGCAAAATTGGTAAGTTTGTCACTTTAGGTCCACACGCAAAATGTTGTGGAAATGTTATAATTAAAGATAACGTTATTCTAGGTGCAAATAGCACCATTCTACAAGGTATAAAAAAAAAAATAACTATTGGTGAAAATTCTATAATAGGCGCTGGTTCGGTTGTTTACGATAACGTGCCTCCTAATTGTACTTTAATTGGAAACCCCGCAAAAATAGTGTCAAGAAGATGAATATTTATGATTTTGATACACAAATAAAAACCTCATCAAAACAATTCTCAAATAGAATATTTTTAAGATGTCCTAATAGATTGCGAGATTTTACGTTTAAGGATATTGAGATATTTAAAGAAAAATTTAACAGTTATTTAATTAAAAAAAAGATTTCGCAAAACGACAAAGTTTGTACGATAATAGATAATTCTAAACTATTAATCTGCCTTTTTTTGTCTGTAATTGGAAATAACAGAGTTTTTGTTCCAATCAATCCATCTTCTGGCAATAAGGAAATAGAGTATATTTTAACAAAAACAAAGCCAAAATTAATAATAGGGGATTATTTTTCAATAAATAAAATCAAAAAAATTAAAAATTTTAAAAAAGAAATAGTAAAAAATGAAGAGAAATTTATTAATTATATTTTTCATCAAGAAATGAAAATATTTAAAGCAAAAAAAAATATTAAAGATAATGTCGCAGAAATATTATTTACTTCAGGTTCTACGGGAAATCCAAAAGGAGTTGTTTTAACTCATAAAAATATTTTAACTAATGCAAAGGGTATTATAGACTCGCTTAAATTTGAAAAAAAATACTCAAATTTTTTATCAGTAACACCTCTATACCATAATAATGGACAATTTATTCCAACATTGATTCCTCTAATTTTAGGACATTCAACGACAACTATAAAACCATTAACCGGCTTATTGAATTTTGTAAAAGTTCTTAAAAAGTTTAGTATTCATTATACTTCAGTAATGTCTACGCATATTAATTATCTTTGTAGTCTTAATTCGAAATTTAAATTACATAATTTAAGGGAGATTTATTGCGGAGGGGCTAAATTAGATTATGATATTCAAAAAAAATTTGAAAAAAGGTTTAATGTGAAAATTTTAACAAATTATGGGTTAACTGAAACTTCTTCAATTGCTTCAACAGAAACATCTAAAAATAGAAAATTAGGAAGTGTAGGTAAGCCTTTAAAAAATGTAGAAATAAAAATTTCGAAAAATAAAAAAAATTTTGGCGAAATTTTAATTAAGGGAAAGAATATTTTTAAGTGCTATTTAAATAATTCAAAACTTACAAATGAAAAAATCGTTAAATCCTATTTGTGCACAGGAGACAAAGGTTTTTTTGATAAAAATGGATATCTTTTTATTCAAGATAGAATCGATAATATGATAAATGTATCTGGCGAAAATATCTATCCATACGAAGTGGAAAAATATACAAATAATATTAATGGTATAAAATTATCAGTAGCTGTAGGAATTAAAGATGATATCACCCAAAACAAAATAGTTCTTATTTATGAAAAAACTTCCAATCAAATTAAGCTAGATGAAGATAAAATAGATAAAGTTTTGTCTAAAAACATTTCTTTATATAAGATACCAAAGAAATATTTTTCTTGTGAACAAGTTGGACTAAAAGAAATTCCAAAAGCACCTAATCAAAAAATCTTAAGAAAAAAACTTAAAAACTATTTAGATGACTTTTTTAAAAAATCTAAAATTGACTTATAACTCGTAAGTTTCTCATATTGATTTAAATTAATATTAATTAAAAATTTTCTCTCAATTTCACCTATTATTACAATATGTAAGAGCGAGTCCCATTTTTTCGTATTATACATACTTGCTCTTTTATTATGAGATCGCCCTAGATGTTTTTGAAAAATTTTAATAAGTTTTTTTTCCATTAAAATGGCATTTATAGTTGAATTTATAAAACTTTCAAATAATTTTGTTCAAAATTTGAACATAATCGTATATATATACCAGCTATAATTATATGAAAATTTTAATTACAGGTGCGGATGGATTTATTGGATCCCATTTGACAGAATATTTATTAAAAAAAAATTTAAATGTTAGGGCAACTATTCTTTATAATTCTTTTGGTAAATTAGGATGGTTAAATGATTTAAAACATAAAAACTTAGATTTGCATATTGGTGACATTAGGGATCAAGCATTTTGCGATAAAGTTATAAAAAATGTTGATATAGTCATCAACTTAGCTGCCTTAGTATCTATTCCTTATTCTTATGAGTCAACAGAAGCCTTCGTTGATACAAATATTAAAGGATTACTTAATATTTGCAGATCATCTAAAAAATTTAAAGTTAAAAAGTTAATCCAGTTTTCCACAAGCGAAGTCTATGGCACAGCAAAATATACACCTATAGATGAAAAACATCCATTTCAACCACAATCTCCATATAGTGCAACAAAAATAGCTGCAGACGCTCTATCCCTAAGCTATTATTACTCGCATGATATAAATGTTACTATCGCTAGACCTTTTAATACATATGGTCCACGCCAGTCAGAAAGAGCAATCATTCCTACTATTATATCACAAATGCTTAATGGAAATAAGAAAATTAAATTAGGAAACATTCACACGAAAAGGGATTTAACGTATGTGACAGACACTTGTCACTCCATTTATTTATTGATTAAAAACTATAAAAAATTTGCAGGAGAAACTTTTAATATTGGTTCAAATAATTCAGTATCTATTCAAGATTTATTTAAAAAAATAAAACTATTACTAAATTCAAACGCATCTATTTTTGTTGAAAAAAAAAGATTTAGACCATCTAAATCTGAGGTAAATTTACTTGTGTGTAATAATAATAAATTTAAAAGATTTCTAAACTATAAACCTAAAATTAAATTGAGTGAAGGTTTAAGTTTGACCATTGATTGGTTTAAAAAAAATCCAGACAAAAGATCCATGTCAACTAAATATCATATATGAAAATGGACTGCAAAAAAATTTTAAATATAAATAAAATTAAAATTTTTTTTTTTATTAACAAAAAATTATTTCCAAAAGATTTTAATTTAAAAAAGTTTAATTATATAACTCAAAATTTTAAAGTTGATAAAAAAATTATCTGTATGCCGGATTTAAACTTTAAAGCTAAAAATTTCATTCCAACTGGTGTCAATATACCTATTATTAATTCAATTAACCCAATTTTATTAAGTTCAAACATTAATGACAGTATAGGGTCTTTAAAATTAAAAAATAATAAAAATTTAGACAAAAGAGCTATTAAAAAAATTTTTATTACTCTTAAAAAACGGATAAAAATATTTAGATCTACAAAAAATCAAATTTCTGTGCCTTCTTTTAAGAGTTATTTAAAATATGGTGTTAAAAATATATATCTTAAATGGGGATTTTTAAAAAAAGAAATTGAAAGAATCGAAAGTAATGGATCTGAAAAATTAGATATGAATATTGAGAAAATTTTAAAAAATATTAAAAAAAAAAAGATAGAAAGTTTACCAAGTTATGTCCCTAGAGATGGTATTCTCAATAGAGGAATGCGTAATATTGGGGTTTTAGATGGCACAAGTCATTTTATTGAGTTATTTAGGGTAAATAAAATATTAAAAAAAAAAGACTGCAAATATTTAAATGTAGAATTAGGAGATTATTTTTTTTTAGTACATGCTGGTTCGGGGGACGTCGGGAGGTACTTTCATCATCATTTTCTAGATAAAAAAATCAATAATATTGATCCAAAAACAACAAAAGGTAAATTGGTAAAAAATAGTTATTTAGCTGCAATTAATTATGGGTTTGTTAATAGATTATACATTTATAAAAATATAAAAGAAACTATTTTTAAAGTATTAAAAACTCAAGAAATAGAAATTTTTTCTGACCTTCCTCATGATTATTTAGAAATAGAAAAAAAAACTAAAACTATTTTTCACAGGAAAGGAGTAGTCAGGTTAAAATCAAAAAAAGAATTTAAAAAAAACAATTCTTGGTTTAAAACCGGTACTCCTTACGTGCTACCTTCAAATCCAAGTGGAGATGCTTACTTAATGATTGGTAGAAACGGGTCAAAAGAATCATTGTATTCTTTAAATCACGGAATGGGTAGAACACTCTCAAAAAAAGAAGCTGAAAAAAAAATAAAATCATTTAAATTTAATAAGGAGACAATGCATTATCAAATGTTTAGATACAAAAAAGATAAGATTAATACTCAAAGCCCCGAAGCCTTTAAAGATACCAATAGTATTTTGAAAATAATTAAAAAAAATAAGTTAGCTGACAATATAGCAATATTGAAATCAGTTGCTAGTCTAAAGGCTTGATCTGATGGAAAAATATTTTTTATGTTTTGGAGCAAGTATTTATCAAATAAATCTAATTAAATTGCTGCAAAAAAAAAAATTGAAAGTGATTTCAGTTGATAGAGATATAAACGCACCAGGAATGAAAATTTCTGATATTAAAATATTTTTAAATGTTAATAATTATGGTAAAATTGAAAAGAGGCTTAAAAATTTAAATTTATTAAATAAAATTTGTGGAGTTATTACTCAAGCTGCAGGTGAGTCAATTCTTGCATCTTGTTTTTTTTCAAAAAAACTAAATTTGAGATCATTAAATTTTGATACAGCAAAAAAATTATTTGAGAAAAAAAAATTATGTAGATATTTTAATAAAGACCTAGATGGAAGAATTTATAATTTTCAAAAATTAAAAAAGATAAATAGAAATCCTCCGTTTGTTATTAAAATTGAAAATACTAGTGGCGGTCGGGGTATTAAATTAATTAAAAATTATAAAAATTTTAATAAAAATATTTTAAAATATAAAAAGAATAATTATAAAGTTTATGTAGAAGATTATGTCGATGGTCAACATTTTGGTGTAATTGGTTTAAAATCAAAAAACTTCATTAAAGTATATGCAATAATAAAAAAAAAAAATAATCCAAATTTTTCGACAAATTCAATTATTTTCACGGACATAGATAGGAATTTAAAAAAAAGAATAATAAATTATATTAATCAAGTTTTTAAAAAAATTAATTTCGATTTTGGCCCATTTCAATTTGAATTATTTATTTCAAAAAATGGCAAAAAAATATTTCTTGCTGAAATTGAAGCTTCATGTGTCGGCTCTTATATAACCGAACTAATGATACCAAAAATTTGTAATGGATGTCTTATCAACGACACAATTGATTTAGTTAGTAAGAAAAAAATTAAAAAAACAATAAAACTAAAAAAAAAATATTCACTTTTAAAATTTTTTCATAACAAAAAAAAATTTCTAAAATTCATAAATAGAAAACAGTTTATTATAAGAAATTTATTAATAAGAAGAAATTATTTAGTACAAAATAAGCCAGGTCTTGCAAAAGCGGTTATATACTATGAGAGCAGTTCAAAAAAATTATTTAATAAATTTTGCCAAAATATAAATAGATATGAATAAATATTATAGTTTTGAAAAAATAAAAAATAATCTTAGAAAATCAGATACTTTAATTGTAAAATTTTTCTATGTTCCCATAGCATGTCGTATTGCATATATTTTAATAAATTACACAAATTTTAGACCATATTTTATTTCATTGTTAGGATTAATTTCAGGATTTTGCTCGGCATATTTTTTTTTGGAAAATAAAATATTTTATGCGATACCTTTTTTTTTATTATCAATAATTTCCGATTTTACAGATGGTTTAGTCGCCAGGGTAAAAAAGAATGGGAATGTTATAGGTATATTATTTGACACTTATTTTGACTTTATAATATTGATATTAAACACGTTAGCAATAATATTATCTAATTCCGATAATACATTTTTATCATTATTAATGATAACATATTTAATTATTCACTTCATAGAGTCGTGGATAGATTTTGGAATTTTTTCAGTTTACAAATTTTTAAAAAAAAACAAATTCCAAATAAATTTTTTTGAACAACGATTAATAAAAATAAAAAACCACTTAGAAAAATTTAAATTGAGAACTATCTTTTTTTCATATCAGGAGAGGTTTTTTTGTTTATTTGTTATTAGTCCATTAATTAATTTTAACGAAACATTTTTGTTGCTTACAATATTTTTAACAATTTTCTTTATAAATTTTAAAGTAATTTTTGATGTAGCTTTAATGAAACATTCTATTAAAAAAAATATAAAACAATCTTTTAAATTTAGAGAAAATACAAATGAATAGATCAAGTAAAAAGGTGGATCTCACAATTATGACTGTCATTTATCCAGAGGCAGAAAAATATTTTGATAAATTTAGGTCATCAATGAACAATCAGAAATGTTCTAATTTTAGAATAGTTGTAATTTGCGATGGAGATAAAAATTTAGCAAAGAGGTTTGGAAAAAAGTTATCACGTGAGATTTTATTTATTTTCAGATCAAAATCAAAGCTGGCAAATAGGATTGAGGGTCTTAAATTTATAAAAAAAAAAAAATTTCCACTTATTTCCTTTCTTGATATCGATGATTACCCAAATAATAATTTTGTAGGTTCAGTGATCTCATTTGCAAAAAAATATAAACAAGAGAACCTTTTTTCAAACTTACTCGTGTGTAAAAATATAAAATTTCAAAAAAAAAGGGTATTGAAAATTAAAGATTCAATTGAAGAACACACTATAGGATATGGAACTTTAGTAATTAGAGCTTCATATATCAATACTCTAATTAATATGTCGAAATATAAAGTTTATTTTTTTGATTGGTTTATATCTTTGGGTTATTTAGTAAAAAAAGAAAGGATATTAATAAATACAAAAACAAAAATTAATTATTTAAATAAACAAATTACGACATTAAGATATAATTCAAAATTTGATCAATATACTATTAAAGAATTGTTAAAGAAGAAAATAAACTTGTTTGAAAATTTGCTTAAGTTTTCTAAATCACAGAAAGGATGTGAAAACTATCAAATTTTAGTTCAATATCTTAATAAACTCAGAGAATTAGACTATTTTTTAAAAGAAAAAGAAAATTTTAAATTATACTTAAAAATGATATGTAGAATTTTAAAAAATAAAAAAAATTATGCGTGGTACGATACTATTCAAACTTTGAATAAGTTAGAAATTAAAGTTAATTAAAATTTTATGATAAAATTAAAAAAACCTTTTTTTATTGCTGAGATTGGAATTAATCATAATGGCAATTTATCTCTAGCAAAAAAACTCATAGACTCCGCAAAATCGTGTGGAGCCGATGCAGTTAAATTTCAGTCTTTTTCCAAAGATACACTTAATATTAAAAAACTTTACAAAAATAAGAAGGCAGAATTTAAATTTGATAAAAAAATCAAAAATTTGGAGGATATAATTGACAGAATAACACTATCTAAAAGTGATCACAAAATTTTACAAAAATATTGTAAAAAAAAGAAAATAATATTTTTTTCAACACCGTTAGACACAAGTTATGTCGATTTTTTGGATAAAATAAAAGTACCTTTATTTAAGATAGCCTCCATGGATTTAAATAATCCAGAAATTATATCTAGAGTGGCTTTAAAAAAAAAACCAATTATATTATCCACAGGATTTTCAAGTATTTTAGAAATTCATGAAGCAATAGCTAGAATAAAAAGGGTTTCAAAAAAAATAGATATATATTTATTGCACTGTGTTTCAGCATATCCACCAAAAAATAATAATTTAAATTTGAAAAACATAATTATGTTAAAGAAAACTTTTAATTTAGAGGTAGGTTTTTCAGATCATACAATCGGTATTGGTGCATGCTTAGCAGCTATAGCCTTAGGCGCGACTATTATAGAAAAGCATTTTACTTTAGATAAATCTATGATTGGCTGGGATCACTCTATTTCTGCAAATCCTAGCGAACTTAAAACTATTGTAAGAGAAGGACGTAAAATTTATTCAATGTTAGGAGATTATGAAAGAAAAATTTCAGAGGAAGAAAAAAATTTCAAAAAGAATATGAGGAGAAGTATAGTTGCAAACAGATTTATACAAAAAGGAAAAGTGATTTCAAGAAAAGATTTAGCGTTTAAAAGACCCGGTACTGGAATAGATGTAAATAAGATAGATTTTGTAACAAATAGGATTGCAAGATTGAATTTAAAACCAGATACAATTTTAAAATTTAAACATCTTAAATAATCAGAATAAATGAAGAAAAAAATTTTAGCAGTAATTCTTGCTCGCCAAGGTTCAAAAAGATTGCCAAATAAGAATCATAAGACTTTTCATGGCAAACCTTTGATAACTTACACATTTGATGCTTTAAAAAAATCTAAATTATTTGATAGAATAATTCTGAGCACAGACTCTCAAAAATTATATAAATTAGCCTTAAAACATAAAATTGATGTACCTTATCTAAGGCCAAAAAGATTAAGTTCAGATAATTCTTCGGCTCTAGACGTGATAAAGCACTGCTTAGATTATTTAAAAAAAAATGGAGAGGAATATGATTATGTTCAGTACGTAATACCAACAACGCCATTAAAAAAACCTACAGATTTTATTAATGCATATAAATTTTTCAAAAAAAAAAGAGCGGACATGGTTATCTCAGTGTCAAAAGTTTCAAAACCGAAGGAATGGATGCGACCTTTGAGAAAAAATTTGAAAATGCGGAACTGGACAAAAAAATTAAATTGCAATAGTCAAAAATTTCAGAGTAACTTTATTGTCAATGGATGTATTTATTTGGCAAAATGGGATATTTTTTTTAAGAAAAAAAATTGGTATAAACAAAATACCTTTGCTTTTGAGATGCCAAGATCCAGATCTATTGATATAGATGATATTGATGATTTTAACCTAGCAAAAGCATACTTTAAACTTAATCGGAAATGAAAAAGAATTTATCTAAATTTATTGTATCTCCGTCTATTACAATTTCTGCAGCATATAAAAAAATGTTAAAAAATAAAAAAGGAATAATTTTTGTATGTAATAATAATTTTAAAATTATAGGGCTAGTGACAGATGGTGATTTTAAAAGAGCCTTTTGGTCAAATATAGATCAAGATAATCTTATTTCAAGTATCGGAAAAAAAAGAAAATTTTTCTACATAAGTTCAAAAAAAAACTTAAATAAGATCTCTTCAGTACCAATGAATATAAATCATGTACCTGTAATTAGCAAAGGTAAATTAATAGATATTGTCTTTAATATTAATGAAAAAAAAAGTCGTAAAATAAAAGTTGATAATTTTTCTGTAGTAATTTTAGCAGGTGGATATGGAATACGTCTAAAGCCTATAACAAATTTAATACCCAAGGCATTGGTTAAAATTCAAAATAAAACTATTCTTGAGCTAATTGTTAAAAAATTTCAAAAATATAAATTAGATAAAATTTATTTGGCTCTTTTCCATAAAAAAGAGTTAATTAGAACATTTGTTAAAAAAAAAGGTTTCAAAAAAGTAAAATTTATAGAAGAAAATAAAAGAACTGGAACAGCTGGTCCTTTAGCTAACATAAACTCAAAAAAAGAAAAAAATCCTATAATCGTTACTAACTGCGATACAATTATAAATTACGATTATAATGAAATTTTAAAATTTCATTTAAAAAACTCTAATTTAATAACCATAGTAGGTTTTTTGCATGAACAAAATATTAATTATGGTGTATGCGAAGTAACTAACAAAGGGGAATTAAAATCTTTAATCGAAAAGCCAAAAATAAAGTTATTGGCTAATTGTGGATTTTATATTATTTCACCAACAATCCTTAAATATATTAAAAAAAATAGTTTTTTAGATATGGATATTTTCATAAAAAAAATTATAAAAAAAGGTTTTAAAATTGGGGTATACCCAATTCGTGAGGAAAATTGTATAGATATAGGTACCTTGGAAAAATATCAGAAACTTAATAAAAAAATCAATCAATCAAGAAGCAATCTTTAAAAAGGTAATATTTTATATTTGTTAAGTAAATTTCAAAATTGCATTGTTGATATTATTTGTATATATTGTTCAAAAAATGAACAAACAAAATACTGATATTTTTGAAATTTTAAGAAGAATTTTCAATCAACCAAAATCTACTCAAAGAGATTTAGCAAGAGATTTAAACTTAAGTTTAGGAAAAGTAAATTACTGTCTCAAAGCTTTAAAAAACAAGGGTTTTATTAAAATTAATAATTTCAAAAAAAATCCAAATAAGATGATTTACATGTACATACTTACTCCAAAAGGAATCAAAGAAAAAACAAGATTGACTTTAAATTTTATGAGACGAAAATTCAATGAGTATGAAGAATTAAAAAAAGAATTGGAAATAGAAAATAAAAAAAAAATAAAAAAATATGATAGTTAAAAAGTTTTTTTTTTTATTTAAAACTTTTTTTAAAGCTAAGTGGGTATTTTTATTACCTCGAAAAGTTGATATAGTAGTCTTTGATGGTATTTTAAATCCCTTTTCTAAATTTTTACAAGATAAAAAATATTCAATATTTTATAATAGGAATGAAGAAATTAATATAATATTGTTACTACAATGCTTTTTAAATTTTCAAATTTCAAAGCAAGAATATATAAAGAGATATTTCAAGTATTCGAGACCTAATCTAGTTATTACAGCCATTGATAATTCAATAAATTTTTTAAAATTAAAAGATTTCTTAAAAATAAAAACTGCTTCAATTCAATTAGGTACCAGAACATATTGGGGGGATTTAATAAGATTAGATAAAATATTAAAACAAAGAAAAAAAAAATTCAAAGTTGACTTAATGTTTGTATTTAATAGCAAAGTAGGGAAAATATATAATAAATACATTGATGGTAAAAAAATTGAGATTGGTTCTTATATAAATAATGAGAAAAAAATTAAAAAAATTAAAAAAAAAGAAGAAGTTTTATTTTTATCGACTCATAAACCCCAAGTCAACACAGGAGAAAAAATAAATGGTATATCTATGTATAATTTTTTTAAAGGAGATAAAATAATAATCCAAGAAGTATCAAAACTTTGTTCGCAAAAAAAACTTAATTTAAATATTCTTGGAAGAATTAAATCGAAAAATGGAAGTGAAAGAGAATATATTTACTTTAAAAAAATATTAAAAGATAATTTTAATTTTATATCTGGGTACAGGGGGCAAGATGTTCATGAAATAATTGATAAATATAAGTATATAATTACAATTGACTCAACTTTAGGACAAGAAAATCTTTCAAGAGGCGGAAGATCAATTTTTATCTCTAATAGACCATGGATTTTCCCCTCTAATACTAGGTCTTATGGCTTTATGGAAAAATTACCAAGAGATGGTGAATATTGGTGTAATCACTTTTCGAAAAAAAAAATTAAAAAAATCTTTAACACTCTAGTTATAAAAGATAAAAAATTTTGGAATAATTGCGTAAAAAAACACAGAAAAAAAGTTATGTTATATGATAAAGAAAATATAAAATTTACTAGAGAGATTAATAAATATTTAAAATTCTAAAGTATAAAAATTTTTTATTTTTTGAATTTTTTAATAATTTTTCTAATTCTAATTACGTCTTTTTTTGTGTCCACTGCTATTGATTTATTAGACATTTTTATCATTTTGATTTTATATCCAAGTTCAAGAAACCTATTTAATTCTAAATCCTCAACTTCTTCTAGATCAGTTTTATTTTTTTGAGAAGAATATATTTTTAGCGACTTATATGGGAATGAGTAAATACAAACTTGTCTCCAACCCTTTATAAATTTGGATTTTTTATTGTGTGGTATTGGAGCTCTTGACATGTAAAGGAGGTTTTTTTTATTATCAAAAACCATTTTTGGAATATGAGGAGAAAAATAATCTTTTTTATCGTTTATTTCTGTGTAACCATTAATAATACTACTAGAATTTTTTTTCGTAAAATCAATAATTTTTAGGATATCTTTTGGATTACAGTTTGGTTCATCACCTTGAACATTTATATAAAATTTTCTTTTAATTTTTTTTGAAACTTCCGCAACTCTATCAGTTCCGGTTAAGCATCTTTTTGAAGTTATAATTGAATTTAAATTAAAATTGTCGCAAACTTTTTTCACTCTTTTATCATCAGTAGCCACAATAATTTTTGATTTATCTACTGCTTTAAGACATTGATAATATGTTCTTACAACCATAGGCAGTCCTTTGAGATTTATTAGCGGTTTTCCTGGTAATCTTTTTGAATTATATCTTGCAGGAATGACTATTAGAAAATTGCTCATTTATATTTTCATCACTTTGATTTTATAATTTGTTGGAGTTAAAGAAATCATTTTTTTGGATTTCTTCTCAGACATATAGTTTTGTAAAATTTCATCCATTTCAAATTTTTTTGGACTATCCTTAGAATAACCATCTAATCCAGCAAGGAATATTCTTTTCACTTCTCCACTTGTGCAAATGCCTAATGCGTAAGTTATTGCAAATGAATTTGGTAAAACAGCATAATTTTTTTCGAATCTGAATCTTTTATTTTTTACCTGCAATCCAAAGCTTAAAATATTTTTAAACTGTATTCTTGATTTAATATTTTTTGAAAAACTTGAATAAGGTGTAATTACTGGAGTTTTCATTTTTTTATATTTATTAGCATCTGATAAAAGTCTGAGTGTATGGCAAACTATATGGGCAGTAACAAATTTTTTTGGAATAGGGGTTATTGCATTTAAAACAAAAATTATTGGTTTGTTTTTTTTTATGAATCTAATGATTTTCTTTTTATTTTGCAATACAGTTTCTCCAGGACCGAAAATAAGTACGTCCTTTTTTTTTAATAATTTTTCAGGTTCCCATTTTCCTTTATTTATTCTTTTGTAAAAATCTTTACCAAGAGATATAAGTTCATTACTAAATTTCCTGCCACCCAAGGTTTTTAGGTGATTAATATTTGAATAGATATCATCAGGCTCAAAACTTTCATCGGCTAACATTTCTTGAATAAAAGTTGGATGAATAGAATTCAAACCTGCAAGGTAATAGAAAGGATTAGAGCCCCATTTATATTTCTGCTTCAGTGGTTCAAAATATTTTTTAACAAGATTCAATAATTGTAAAATATTTTCACTTCTAATTTTTCTTTTTTTCAACTCTAATATTAAATACTCAGTTTTAGTATTACCTGGTCCTCTACCCATACCTGCAACTGTACAATCTATCCATGAAACACCATTGTCTATAGCTGTTAGAGAATTTTCTAAAGCACGTCCCATATTATCATGTGTATGAATTCCCAACGGCCCTTTCCAATTTAGTTTAATGATCTTAATTATTTTTTTTGTTTGTGAAGAATCTAGACTTCCTAGACTATCGGCAAAATATAAAATATCAGCTTTAGATTTTGCAAGTTTGTATGATAAATTTTTTATGTCTTTTTTTGATAACTCCGGGATTTGCATTATATTTACTCCAACTGTATAACCTAATTTTTTCAGTAATTTAATAACTGGTATAATTGACTCAATCTCATTTGAGTGACAAGCTATTCTGATTAATGAAATTAATGATTTTTTTTTTAAAATAAAATTTTTTTTAATAATTCTTAAAATATTTTTTTGATTAACAAAATCTGCTGCATTTATCATAATTCCTATTTTTAAATTTTTAGGTATCTTTAAACTTCTTAAAAAACTTTCATTAGAATATGCTGATGGCCCTTTAGTTCTTATTTTGTCAATAAACTTAAATCCAATTTCTACATAATCAATTTTTATAAGATCCATAACCCGCAGATATTCATTGATTAGTTTTTTATCAAAGCACCAGTTATTATAGTATCCACCGTCCCTTAATGTACAATCAAGTATTTTTAACATTTTAATAAAATCATTATTTAGAACTTATCCAACTTTTTATTTAAAGCTCTTGCCCATATTTTTGTAGCCTCATTATTATATTTACAAGTATTACTTAAAAATAAATTTATACTGTCTTGAATTTTTTTTTTATACCACCACTCATTAATGTTACTTTCAATATTCTTAATGTGAATTGCTAAATCTTTTCCATTTTCAAAAGCTAACTTATTTTTAAATAAAATATTCATAAATTTTTCATTTAATTTTGTATCAAAATAATGTTTTCGATTGAATAATAAAAATGTAGGCCCAGTAATAAGAGACTCTAAATATGCTGTTTTTGGATAAGTAACTATTTTTATAAATGATTTGTTTTTAAGCTGTTGATAAATGGAATCTGAAAGCACAATATTGTTTTTTTTTACGAGACATTTATATTTTTCAGTTAAATTCCATCCACTAGTTACAGTGTATGGTCTAATAAATATTTTATTATTAAAGGTTTTATTTAGATTTTTCATAAATAATTTTACCTGTTCAAATTGATAAACAATTTGTTCACTAATTGGTCCTGTTAAAAAGTACCTTGGATATTTTGAAGTATTGTGACAAATAATTAATATGTTCTTATTAAGATTTAACTTTAAATTTTCTTTATTTAAAAAAAGTGATGGCAAAGTTATTTGTTTTTTTTTATTTGTGTTTCCTGATTTGATATTGAGATCGGATATATTTAAATCATAATCATAAGTTCTGCACCCATTACCGTAAATTCCTCCGTGATCTGAAGTTATAATTTTAAAGTTGTGTTGATTATTTCTTTTAAAAGCAAGCCATGATTTAAAAGTTGTATTGTATTTATGAATTGTATCAGATACGACTAAATTAGTATTTTGTAATTTATTTAAGTGAATTTTTTTTATTTCGTTAAAATCTTCGACAAAACACCTTGGTAGATCATATTTAATTCTCTCTAAAATGTAATTTAAAAAATTCCTTGATTTATTTTTCTTAAAGATAATTTTTTTTCTTTTAATTTCCAAGTAATTTAATTTATGAAATATAGTATCTAATTTTCTTCTATCAAAAATATTTATACCTTTATACGGTAAGTACTTAAGTCTTAAACTTAAATTAATTAGATTGGTTTTTCTTATTTTTAGATTAATTAAAGCTTTATTAATTTTAAGTTTATCTAATATTTTTTCATATAATGACAAAAAAAAATTATAATTAATATTCCTACAAAAAAATTTATCTTTGAAAGAAAATTTCTTTTTAATCGAAATTCCAGCAATCTTATTATTTTTTTGGTATTCTATTATTTGCTGAAAAGCTAAGTGATTACATGTATCGTCTTTAAAACAATTTTCAGTAAACTGGAGTGTATCAAAATCTGGTATTTTATTTTTAACATTTATTTTAAGATACTTAAAATTACTATTCTCTTTTTTTATTTGATCAATAATTAACCATTTAAAATAATTAGTTTCTAGATACGTAGTAATCCAAGGTTCCAGCATTATTTCCCATGCTTCATGAGAATAGTTAACTTTATTTACAAAATTCAATTTTTTTCCAAGGTCGTGTAATATCTTTTTTTTAAATTTAATAATACTTTTCTTAAAGTTAAGTTTATTTTTTTCCCATACGTGCGAGACATAAAATATTTCCTTTTTTTTAAATTTTTGCAAATAATTATCGTTGCCGCATAAATTCCAACTTAAAATAATGTTATTAAAGCTGGAACAATCAAAATTTTTCTCTAATCCTGAAAAATGTATAAGTTTCATTATTTTTATAACTTGACAGAGTATTATATGCTATTATGTTCAAATTTTGAACATAAAACTATGTTTAAAAAAAGATATTTTTGATAATGTTTAAACTTCTTGATGTATTAGGTTTTAGGAAAAGAATTTTTTTTTCTGTATTGATATTTGTATCAATAATAGCTTCTTTTTTTGAAGTTTTAGGATTAGGTATGTTAATACCGATAGTTTCAAGTCTATTAGACAATTCTTTTTTTCTAAAATTCAATGCAATAGCAGCAAAATATAATTTTGAATTTGCCTCAGAAAAAAATTTTTTAAATTTTTGTATTATTTTATTGCCATGTATTTTCTTAGTAAAAAACTTATTTTTGCTTTTTTTTCATAATCTTGAAGGAAATTTTATTTTCAAAACATTACGAGACTTTTCAAGAAGAATTTATAAAACATTTCTTTACCAAAAATATAATTTTTATGTTAACGAAGACTCTGCGAATTTTTTTACAAAGTTAAGTAGTGAGCTAACTATACTTCAAGTTTATTTAGTATCTATATCTAGTTTAATCTCTGAAATAATTGTTTTAGTTTTTCTAATGTCATTTTTATTCTTCTTTGTTTTTGAAGAAGCTATCTTAATTTTTTTGGTAGTAATTCTTTTTGTTGCAATTTTTTATCTAATTTTTTATAAAAAAATTAAGAAATTAGGAGAGTTAAGAAAAAAACTAGAATTGGAAAGAACTAAAAAAATTTTAGAAACTTCGAGCGGAATTAAAGAAATCAAAATATATAATAAAGAAAATATATTTGAAGACAGTTATAGTTTTAATACTCAAAAATTATCGCAATTTTTTAAAAAATATTACGTCATTCAAAAAATACCAAAACTGTTTTTTGAAGTGATAGCAATATTTACAGTTGCATTGGTAATATTTATATTTTTGAAGAGCAATACCTCAACAGACATAATTATAAAATTATCTGTGATCACTGCAACAATAATTAGAATTTTACCATCAATTAACAAAATTGTACATTCTTATAATTCTAGAAAATATTCTATGCCATCCATCGATGAGGTTATTAATTTTTTCGATAGATTAAAAATTAGTAAATTAAATAATAAAAATTTAATTAATAATTTTGACAAAGAAATAAAAATTTCTAATTTAAAATTTACACATTCGAATAACAAAAGGAAAAACAAAATATTTGATAATCTTAATTTAAAAATTAAAAAGAAAGATATAATTTCTGTAATAGGTGCTAGCGGTTCTGGTAAAAGCACTCTAATAGATTTAATTCTTGGATTTTTAAAACCTGATCAAGGTAAAATCTATTTAGATGGTGTAGATACAAAAGATAAACTTCTGACAAATATTATTAGTTATTGCCCGCAATTTATTTATATCTTTGATACATCAATCGAAAAAAATATTTCTTTAGAAGTTGAAAATAAGAATATTGATTATGAAAAAATAACAAAATTAAAAAAGATTTGTTGCTTAAGCTCTTTTTCTAATTCAAAAAAATTAAAAGGGAAATCTCTTGGGGAGAGTGGATCAAAAATTTCTGGGGGTCAAAAGCAAAGAATTGGGATTGCTAGAGCTCTATATTTTGATCCAAAAATTTTAATTTTGGATGAGTCTTTTAATGCTATTGATGAGACAACCTCGAAAAAAATTTTGAAAAATATTATTAATCTTTATCCAGACTTAACAATTATACTTATTACACATAGTAAAATATTAGCTAAAATGACAAAAAAAATTTATAAATTAAATGAGAAAAAACAACTTAATTATATAAATATAAACAAAAATGAACTCAAAGCACTTTAAAAATAAAAAAGTAATTATCACAGGCCATACAGGCTTTAAGGGCGCCTGGTTAACTATGGTACTCCACGTATTAGGTGCAAAAATTATGGGTATTTCATTAAAACCTAATACCAAACCTTCTTTATTTGAAATTCTGGGAATTAAAAATAAAGTAAATAATAATTTTTTAGATATTACAAATAAAAAAGTTTTAGAAAAAAAAATTATTAGTTTCAAACCTGATTATATATTTCATCTTGCGGCACAGCCATTAATAAATATTTCTTATGCAAAACCTTATTTAACTTGGCAATCAAATTTAATCGGTTTTATAAATATTATTGAGACTGTTTTGAAACTTAAAAAAAAATGCGTTTGTGTCTTAGTTACTAGCGATAAATGTTATGAAAATAATGAAAAAATAAGTGGATATACAGAAACTGATAGATTGGGAGGTATCGATCCATATAGTGCATCTAAGGCTGCAGCTGAAATTTCGTTTAAATCTTATTTTAAATCATATTTGAAACACTCAAAGCACCTTATTGCAACAGCAAGGGCAGGTAATGTTATTGGTGGGGGGGATTGGAATAAAGGAAGAATTATACCTGACTGTATTACCATGGCTGCAGCAAACAAAACAGTAAAGATTAGAAATATCAACTCATCAAGGCCATGGCAGCATGTGATTGAAATTGTATTTGGATATTTAAACTTAGCGATTTGTTTAAAAAAAAATAAGAAAATAAATGGAGAGAGTTTTAATTTTGGACCAAAAAAAAACAAGATTATAAAAGTTAATGAGATACTAAAAAACATAAAAAAAACCTGGCCAAATTTTAAGTGGGTTGCTTTAAAAACAAGCAATTTAAAAAATGAAACTAATTTACTTGTATTAAATTGTAAAAAATCAGAAAAATATTTAAAATGGAAACTTAGACTAAATTTTTCAAAAACTTTAAAATTAACGCTAGAATGGTATAAGTATTATTTTCAAAATCAAAATAATTCAAATAAAATTACTTTATTTACCATTAAACAAATTCATCAATATATAAAATTACTAAACTTATGATAGAAAAAAAAATTTACAGTAAATTAAAAATGTTTTTTAGAAATGAGAAAGAAGAACTACACGAGCCTTGCTTTTCAAAACATGAAAAACTCGAAATTATAAAATGCTTAAAATCTACTTATGTATCTACCAAAGGGAAAAATACAAAAAAATTTGAGAAAAAAATTAAATTAACTACTAGGTCAAAGTATTCAGTTGCAACTATTAACGCAACAACTGGAATTTTTATTTGTTTGAAAACTCTAGGAGTAAAAGAAGGAGATGAAGTCCTTGTTCCATCGCTTACATTTATAGGTTCAGTAAATCCTATAGCGTATTGTAATGCAACTCCGCATTTTGTCGATTTAAACAATGATCTGATGGATATAGATTATGATAGGTTGGATCATTACTTATCCTCTATAGTTAATTTTAAGAATGGTAAATGCTATAATAAAAATACAAATAAAGTAATAAAAGCAATTATTCCTGTTCACTTGTTTGGCCATCCGAGTAACATGAGGCAATGTTTATCTCTAGCAAAAAAATATCAACTTAAAATCGTTGAAGATTGTGCAGAGTCATTTGGTAGCAAATATCAAGGTAGACACGTAGGTAATTTTGGATCAATGGGAGTAATTAGTTTTAATGGAAACAAAATTATAACTACAGGAGGAGGTGGTGCAATAATTACAAATTCAAAAAAATTATACTCTAAAATAAACCATATTTGTTCAACATCAAAAATTGTGAAAAATTATAGAATATTTCATAATGAAATAGGCTATAATTTTAAAATGCCAAGTCTTAATGCTTCTCTTGGTTTGGCCCAAATTCAAAAGCTAAAAAACTTTATAAAAAAGAAGAGATGGTTATATAAAAAGTATGTTAAAGTTTTAAGTGATACAAACGATTATCAAATTATGAAAGAACCCATTAATACGTTTAGTAATTATTGGCTACAAACAATAGTTTTAAATAACAAAAATAAACGATCTCAAAAAAAAATAATAAAATATTTAAATAAAAAAGGTGTAGGCGTTAGACCTCCATGGCAACCAATTCACACACTTAAACCTTATAAAAAATGTCCAAAAATGATATTAAAAAATACATCAAAAGCTTCTGCAAGTTTGATTCATTTACCAAGTGGAGCCAATGTTGGGTATAGTTATAAAAAAGTTGATACGTAATTAATTATGAATAATAAAAATTTGTTTTCAAAATTCATTATAAAGAAAAATAAAAAATTGAATATTTTTACTCCTGGTCCAGCTGCACTTTTAAGTGAAAATATTAGTAATTTACAACCTTGTTTCGGAAGAGGTGACAAACACTATGCCAGTTTATCAAAAAGAGTTGAAAAGAATTTAAAAAAAATCTCGCAGCAAAAAAAAATTATTTCTTTCCAAGGATCAGGAAGCTTGGCTTGCGAAATCCTTTGTTCAAACTTTATATCAGGAAGAGTTTTAATTATATCTACTGGCTATTATTCAAATAGACTTTTTGACATAGCAACTAATACAATGAAAAACTATAAATATATTACAAAAATTGATAGCGTTAGCTGGAAAAATGTTAAAAACATTAAAAAAAAATATGATTGGATATGGTGTTGTTATGTTGAAACAAGCAAAGGACTTAAGCTACCAATATTTGATCTAAAAAGATTATCAACAAAGTTAAATGCAAAATTAGCTTTAGATGCCACAGCCTCTATAGGTTTAGAGAAAAATCATGGACTTGCTGATGTTGTATCTTTCAGTAGTTGTAAAGGTTTATTTGGACTAACCGGAGCATCTTTTGTTGCCTCTAAGTCAAATCCGAAAAATAGAGTAAAATCATTTTATTTAAACTACTACAGTCACCTTAATAAAAAGATGACCGGTCCATATCACATCCTTCAATCTATGGATTTAGTTTTAAAAAAATATAATTTTTTCTTAAAGTCAGTTCAAATTAATAAGAAAAAATTTATTTTGAAATATAAAAGATTTTTAAAATACGATATAAAGCACCAACCTACAATATGCACTTATATAAAAAAAAAATTAAAACAAAAAAACAAAAAAACTTTATTGTACACTCCTAGAATTAAAAGTGATGGAAGTGTAGTAAGTCATCTTGGAGAAGTGTATTTAGGAAATAAATCGAAAGGAGAAATTTTACAAAATTTAATATGAAAAAAAATGTATATTTGTCTCTTTCGGCGGACAATCTTCACCATGGTCATATAAACGTAATTAATAAAGCTAGTTCTTTAGGTAACTTAACAATAGGTTTATTGACCGAAGAGGCAATCTTAGCCAAAAAAAGAATGCCATTGCTAACATTTGAACAGAGAAAAACTATCATAAAAAATATTAAGGGTGTAAAAAAAGTTATTCCTCAAAAAGAGTGGGATGACACAATAAATATAAAAAAGATAAGACCAGATATAGTCGTACATGGAGATGATTGGAAATTTGGAATTGAAAAAGATTTAAGAAAGAAAGTAATTAAATGCTTAAAATCCATTGGAGGAAAACTCGTTGAAGTCCCACATGCAAAGAATGCTCATTCCTTTAATATTCATAATGAAATAGGTAAAGATTTGAGATTCTCTGTTACTCCAGATAGAAGAAGGTCATCACTTAAAAGGTTACTAAGTTTAAAAAAATTCCTAACTTTTATTGAAGCACACTCACCGTTAAGTGCTTTGTTAGTTGAAAAGATATCTATAATTCAAAATAAAAAAGAAAAATACTTTGATGGATTTTGGTCCAGTTCATTGACTGACTCTACTCTTTTTGGAAGACCGGATAATGAGTCTTTAGATCTTTCTTTAAGATTAAATAATATTGATAAAATTTTTGATGTGACCAGCAAGCCTCTTATTATGGATATTGATACCGGTGGTAAGCTCGAACATCTAAAAATGAAAATTAATTCAATTGAAAAACTTGGTATATCCGCAGTCATTATGGAAGACAAAACAGGCGTGAAAAGAAATTCGCTTTTTGAGGATACTTCTAATCAAAAACAAGAAGATCCTGTACGTTTTGCAAACAAAATTAAATTTATAAAAACTAATCAAATAACTAATGATTTTATGGTCATAGCAAGAATTGAAAGCTTTATACTTAATAAAGGTATAAATGATGCGATTAGAAGGGCAAAAAAATATGTAAAAGCTAACGTGGATGGAATAATGATACATAGTAAAGAAAAAAATCCCAAAAAAGTATTTGAATTTGCTAAAAGATTTAAAAAGTTTAATTCTTCTATACCACTTGTTTGTGTACCTTCTACTTATGATCATGTCACGGAAAAAATATTAAAACAAAATGGTTTTGATATTGTAATATATGCTAATCAATTATTGAGATCTTCTTACGCAGCGATGAATAAGGTGGCAAAAAGTATTTTAAAAAATTCAAGAGCCAAGAACGCTAAAAAAGATATGACACCAATAAAAGAAATAATCAATTTAATTCCTTAAGTATGAATTTTGCAAAAATTAGAGCTATTAATTATAAAAGATCTTTAAGTAGACACTCGAAAGATTACGATATTGATCTACAAAGTTTTTTTAGATCTCCTTATTCGTATTTAAAGTCTAGGTTATTTATTGAATTAAGCTCTATATTGGTTTTTTTATTTCAAAAAACCCCTATTACTCCTAATTCAGTTTCAATTACAAATTCTATCCTTGTTTTTTTTGGTACGATTTTCTTAAGTTTTGGCGAAGATAAATTAAAATTTATCGGTATTATAATTTTTTTTTCTATCGGTTTATTAGACTGGACTGACGGTCTACTAGCTTCAGTAAATAAAAAACAATCTAATCTTGGTCATGTTTTGGATATATGGACGGGGTTAGTAAATTACAATTTATTTGTAATAGCTTTATCTATTTACTTATTTAATCATACGTCAGATATTGTCTATTTATACTCAATTTTAATTTACTTATCTTTTAAATTTTTTGATTTAAAAAATTTTACATACTTAATCACTATGTATGAACATTATAAAAGTGGAAAAAAAATAAACCGAAAAAAAAATAGAAGTAAAATAATGAAATTTTCTCCAATTTTAAGAATATTTAAATTTTTATTTGATAATATATTAAATGATAGATCTTCTTGGGTTGATATCATATTATTAGTTTTAGTATTTGAAATTATTCACAATAAAATTTATGTTAGTGATGTATTATTCTTTCTAATTTGCTTTAAAACCTCTTTAATTTTTTTAGGTGGTTTATATATTTGTTTATTTAAAGGTTTTGTTAATTCTGTAAGGGACAAATTATGAAATTGATTAATTTATTAACTTATACTAAAAAGCGCGTATGAAAAAAAATATTCGCTATATAGATTTTTCACGTCCAAATACTAATATTTTGAAATTACTTAAAAGCCTAGATAAGAATAAAGATAAAGATAACGTAAATACAATTCTCTCTAATAAGAGTTTTAAGAATTATGTCGAATCATGCAAAAACAAACTCAAACATGGCAAGTTAGGTGTTGTCTTGCAATTTAACTATAAAAATAAATATTTAGCGCCGGATACAATTATAGATATTACAAAAGCTGTATCGTTAATTCTTGGAAAAAAAATTGTCCAAAATGAAAAGGGGGATAAATTGGTTTATGTCTTTGATCGAGATAGAAATTTATCAATTAACTCAGGTGGCAGATATCATCAAACCAGAGAAGGCGGTAGTATACATACAGATAATGTTAATCTTAAAATCAAATGGGATTATTTAATTTTAAGTTGCGTTTCTAGAGCCGAAATAGGAGGAGAAACTATCTTGGTTAATGGTAAAGAGATATACAAAATTCTTAAGAAAAAATTTAAACTTGCACTTAGTATATTGAGGAAAAATTTTTATTGGGAAAAGAGAGGTATATCAGAAAGTTTTTATAAATCCCCAATTATTGAATTTAATAAAAAAAAAGAACCAACGTTTAGATATTTAAGACCCTATATGGTGTCTGCTCATGAAAAAGTTAAAAAACCTTTAAGCCCATTACAATTATACTCACTAGATGTTTTGGACTCTTTATTGGAGGCCCCTGAAAATCAAATTAGATTTAATTTAAGTCCAGGAGATATACTTCTAACAATTGATAATCAAGTATTGCATGGAAGAACATCTTTCTCTGATTTTTATAATAGTGAAGAGATTTTTAAAAATAAAGAAACATTAGCTCCATTAAAAAGAACAATGATTAGAGCATGGATAAAAGACTCTGCAAGTCAACGCATATAATAATTCTCGCTGCCGGGAAGGGATCGAGAATATCTAACTATACAAAAAAACCAAAAAGTCTTTTACAAATTTCAAATAAGTCAATTTTGGAAAGCAATATTGATAAATTTATGAAAGTTGGTGCAAAAAATTTTACTCTTGTATTGGGATATAAAGATTTTTTATTTAAAAAAATCACAAAATCTTATAAAAATAACATAAATATAAAAATCACAAAAAATAAAAATTATATTTCTAAAGGAAATTCTTACTCACTGCTTTTAGGCTTAAAAAAAATTAATTCAAGATGCATATTTTTAGATGGTGATATTATGATAGATTTTAAAATACTAAAACATTTTTTAAAGTCAAAAAAATTTAATCTGGCATTGGTTGGAAAAGGAGATATTTCAGATCAAGAGTGTGCCAAAGTATTTATTAATAAAAGCAAAAAAATTAAATATATGATAGATAAAAAATTTGCTAAACAGGATGTTTTGAAAAGTAGTAAATTTTTAGGTGAAGCTGTCGGTATTATACGATTAGATAACGGTCATAGAAAAAAATTAATTTGTATCCTTAACAAATTTTTAAGTAAGAAGAAAAATCTAAAAAAAAACTGGGAAAATCCCTTAAATATATTTATGAGTAAAAATAATTTAGATTATTACTATACTAAAAGTAATAAATGGATTGAAATTGATAACAAGCAAGATTATCTTAAAGCTAAACGAATTTTCTAATGGTTAATTATCTTAATATCCAAAAAATGTACAACTCAGAGACTGATTTTAATCTTTTAATGACAAAAGATAGATTATCGAAATTTTTGGTACATTATGAAGCTTTTAAAAAAGTATCGCACTTAAGTGGATCAATAGTAGAAGCGGGTGTATTTAAGGGCACATCTTTTTCAAGATTTGCAATGATGCGTAAATTATTTAATAAGGAGAATTCAAAACTCATTGGCTTTGATGTTTTTGAAGAGCCGTACCCAGATACCAAGTATAAAAATGAGAAAAAACAAAGAAAACATTGGATGAAAACTGCTGGTAATTCTTTTTCAAAAAAAAAACTCGAAACATTATTTAAGAAAAAAAATATTAAAAATTTTCAATTAATTAAGGGAAACGTGCTCAAAACAGTGCCTGAATTTCTAAAAAAAAGACCAAAAGAAAAAATTATTTTACTAAACGTCGATATAGATTTTGTCGAATCAACTGAATGTGTTTTAAATCATTTTTATCCAAGGATAATTAAAGGGGGCTTAATTCTTTTAGATAATTATCAAGGGGTAGGTACAAGCGGTATTTTTTACAAAGGCGAAACTAGAGTTATTAATACATTTCTTAAAAAGGTTAAAAAGAAAGCTAAATCTTTTAAAAACCTTAAAAAGCCTATGTATATTGAGAAGTAAATTAACAAATAATTGATTTTTTAAAAATAAATTAGTGTATATAGTGTAACCATAATATGAAAAAAGCCAGAGTACTTTTAATGACGCCAAACCTCAAAGGTATGGACGATGGTGTTAATAGAATTCAACCTTCCTTGGGAGTTATGTTAATTGCCGGCATGCTTGAACAGCACGGTCATATTGTCAAAATACATGATACTGCTTTAGAAGGTTGGGACCACAGAATCATAGTCGACAAAAAAAAGAAGAAAGTGATGATTGGTCAATCTGATGAACAGATCAAAAAAGTAATATCAGACTTTTCACCAGATGTCCTCGCAGTATCAGTCCTATTCTCCAATTTTTTAAATTCAGCACACAATATCGCAAAGCTTGCAAAGGAAGTTAATAGCAATATTAAAGTTATACTGGGAGGTAATCACATTTCTAACGCAGCAATAGACTATCAATTTGCAGTTAATGATCCAAGATCTAACTTACCAGATTATATTGAGGACCTGGAGAATCCTTGCATTGATTTTGCAATGGCAGGTGAAGGTGAAAAACCAATTACACAACTAGTGGATTGCATAATTAATAAAACTGATAATTATTCAAACGTGCCAGGTCTTATTAAAAAAATCGGGCACAAAAAATATTTAATAAATCAAAAAAGTGAAAAGCATGACGTAAATTTATTACCTCGACCAGCAAGACATCTTGTTAATATGGAGTCATATTTTAAAATAGGAGCATTCCAATCAGCGAAAGCAAGATCGAATAGAGTTCTAAGTGTTATGTGCTCAAGGGGTTGCCCAGAAAAATGTACTTTTTGTACAACACCTCAAATGTGGGGCAGTAGTGTTAGATGGAGGACTACAGAAAATATAATGACCGAAATTAAAGAAGATGTTGAACAATTTAATATCGGCGAAATACAATTTTTAGACGATACTTTGACTGTTAATAAAAAAAATCTTTATGCTCTATGTAAAGAATTAGAAAAAGTTGGTCTTCCTTGGTGTACACCTAATGGAACAAAAGTTAATTATCACTTAAGAACCCAACAAGAAATGTATCAGGCAATGGCAGACGGTGGTTGCTATCAAATAACTTTAGCATGTGAGAGTGGAAATCAAAGAGTCTTAGATCATCTTATAAATAAAAGACTAGATTTAAATACTGTGTACCCTGCAATTGAAAGAGCTAAAAAAGCGGGAATGTTAGTACATACATTTTGGATTTTAGGTTATCCAGGCGAGACTTATGAAGAAATTCAAAATACAATAAAATTTGCAATGAACAGTGGAGCAGATAGCTTCGGTTTCGCCATATTAAATCCTTTACCAGGTACTCCAATTTATAGACAAGTTATGAAAGAAAAACTTTGGTGGAATGGAAGAACTATGGACGATATGATGTTAAGATCATCACTAATTAAAGTTGACGGTTTCAATGGACCTGAGGAATTCGAAAAGTTTGTTAACGAGACAAACATGAAAGCTAACTTGTTACTTAAAGAAAGAGACATAGATAGGTTCAAATATAAATACGGCCAAAACTCTGAAGAGTCACACCATTTTCAAAGGCAGACTTAATTATTTATTAGATTATTTTTTTTATTTTTTTATATTGCGAATTTACTATCTCAATTATTCCTGAGTACAACAATGTAGATACTAAAGTATATCCAAAAAATGGTATTGCCATTGTATAGCACAAAAGCAAACCATCAATTGTTAATCCGTATACTCCTGTCAACCATACACCGAAATTTGTTATCAAAAAAAATAAGCATGCTGATAGAAAAGCCCCTGAAATTCTACTTTTTAAAGAAAAACTAAAATATGACGAAACAAGACCAATTAAAATTACGCTACCCCATGTAAATAATATTATTTGGTGAAAACCAATTATAAGATCTGTAATAACAAAACTCAGCAATAAGGTTGGTATATATTTTTTGCCTAGTATTGCTGGAACATAGAAGCTTAGCGCAATTAAAGCTGTAAAATTCGGCGGGTGCGGAATAAATCTTGAAACAATAATAACTAATAGTACACCAAAAGTAATTTTTAAATAATTTTTTAATAAAACATTATCTATTTTCATTAGAATAAACTTATAACATTAATTTAGTAGGTATAATAGAAAAAAACATAAAGGGTATTTGAACTAAAATCTATTTAGCTCTGACTTTTTCTAAAATTTTCTTCAAATTTTCTTTATTAATATCTACTGGATTATTTTTTAATCTTCTCTCATTTATTCCAAAAAGTATCTTTGGTATAGAAAATTTTTTTCTTTGTTTAAAATTATATCTATAAATTCGAAATATTGAATTTAATTTACGATTAAGCTGGGAAATATTTTTAACATTAAAAATTTTAAATAACATGTTATATTTACGTAAACTTTTTTTATACTTATTTTTATTTGAAATTATTTTTTCAAAATTAAAATTTAATATAATTGGCAAAGTCAAAACAACTGCGTGCCCATGGGGAACGTTATAAAATACTGTAAAACCATAAGAAAGAGCATGCGGAGCAGTTGTTTCTGTAATTGCGATTGCCTTTCCCGAGAGATTTGCTGCATTGAGCATTTTGGTTGTACTATTCTTATCACCTGTTCTCAGATATTTTCTAATATTTTTCAAAATAAGCTGGATAGATTTTTTTGAATGATGCCTACTTTTGGGGCTAGATTTTTTTGCAAGTAATGACTCAATTGCTTGAGAAAGCGCATCGTAAGCTGCAGAAGATCTATAAATTTTAGATAACCCTTTTAATAATTTATAATTTAAATAAAAGAAATCTGGTTTCAAATATTTGTTGTGGATACTTAGTTTCTTTTTATTTCTATATAGAACGCAGTTAGGTGTTATCTCTGCCCCTGATCCGGCAGTAGTTGGTATTGCTATGACTTTTAATTTTTTTTTGAATTTATATTTGACTAATTTAGAGTAATTAATATTTTTATCTTTATATAAACAAGACACAAGTTTTGCATAATCCAAGACACTGCCACCACCTATTGCTACAATAAATTTTGGTTTATGAGTATTTACTTTAAATAGTATTTTTTTTAACTCATTAACATCAGGATAATTATTTTTTTTTAAAAAGATATTTTTTTTACCGTTAAGTTTAAAATTTTCTTTAAATTTCGATTTATGAAAAGAGTTTTTACCTGAAATGATAAAAAAATTGTCTTGTTTTAAAATTGTTTTTAATTTTATTGTTTTAATTGCATCTTTCATAATATAAAAAACTTATTATATGTTAAAAACGTTTTCTTATCTAATCTACATTATTTTAAAAACGATTAATAAACTATTTTATTTTTTTACCAATAGAAATTTTATTACTTGGATTAATTACTTTATCAACTTAGATGCTATAAAAACTATCTATATTAAAGGAAAAAAAGTTTTATTTTTTACGCCAAATCAACTTACTGAATGGAGAGTAAGAACTTTTATTGATAAAGAACCTGATACTATAGAATGGATAAATAATTTTAAGACAAAAAAAAATATTATTTTTTGGGATATAGGAGCTAACATCGGTGTGTATTCAATTTACGCTTCGATTGTACATAAAAATAAAATTCAAATTTTTGCATTTGAACCATCTTCTAGTAATTTAAGGGTTTTAAGCAGGAACATATTTTTAAATAACATGGTAAACAAAATAAATATTAATACTCTTCCATTAACAGATAAAAAAAATAAATTTTTGGAGATGAAAGAACTTAAATTTGAAGAAGGCTTGTCATTAAACACATACGGAGAAAAATATAATTTTGAAGGAAAAAAATTTAATATCGGGAATAGTTATAAAATTCTCGGCACAACTATTGATTTTTTAGTAGAAAAAGAAATAATGAAAATACCTGATTATATCAAGATTGATGTTGATGGTATTGAGCACTTAATTTTAGAAGGTGGCAAAAAAACTTTAAAGAATAAAAAAATAAAAAGTATATTGGTTGAGGTGAATGAAAAATTTAAAGAACAAAGGAAAAGAGTAAATAGTATTATGGTTAATTCAGGTTTTAAACTAACTAAAAAGTTACTTGAAAAGAACATACCTGTTACCGAGGAGTTTTCCCAAACATATAATTATATTTATGAAAGAAAAATCAAATCTAATTAATATTTTTAAGGATAAAGGTTATTTTAAAGTAGAAAACTTTTTTTCAAAAGATTTTATTGATGAACTAAACATTGAAATTCAAAACGCAAATAATGTTGAAAAATATTACGACAAAAACAATAAGCTAAGAAGGATAGAAAAACTTTATAATAAAGGGGAATATTTAAATGACCTAAATAATCAAATTTTAAGGTACATTAAGGGTTTATTCAAAAAAGAATTCGTTATTTTTAAAGATAAGTTTAATGCAAAGCCAAAAGGCGGAGAGGGATTTTTAGCTCATTATGATGGTATTTTTTATTTTGAAAAAAAAGATGGTTCAAGACATAGAGGCTGGCATAAATACTCAAATTTTTTTCTCAATGTTTTGGTTGCACTTGACTCCTGCAATGATGAAAATGGTACACTTGAAGTTGCTAAAGCTGATTTTCTAAAATTTGATGAACTCATAAAAAATACAGAAAATAATGGTACTCCATTTCTAAAAAAGGAATATGCTGAAAAACTTAATTTTGAAAAAGTTAACTTGAAACCGGGTGATTTATTATTTTTTAGCCATCTGTGTCCACATAAATCTGACAAAAATAAATCCGATAATGATAGAAGAATTCTTTATTACACTTATGCAGAAAGCAAAAACTCTAATATTTATTTAGAATATTTTAATGATAAAAATGATAGTGTTTCAAACAAAGGCGGAGCCTTGTAGAATTATTTAGTTCCAGGTATTAAATTTAAAATCTCGTTAATAGACATCAAATTTTTTTCTGACTCTTTAGATCTTTTATTCCTTAAAATACTCTCAGCTGTAGTCTTCATATTTGGGTATGTACTTCTAAATAAATGATTAGCGTAGATAATCATATTTATACCATTTTTTTCGAATTCTTTTTCCTTTACATGATTATAGGTTGTTGGCACCACAATTAAGGGTTTTCGATTTTTTAAATTATTATAAATTTTAGCAAACTTAAAAATTTCTTTTGGACTTTTATTTATACTATGAATCATAATTGCACTAGCGCCTGCATTAATATAGGCTTTGGCTCTCGTTATAGCGTCTTTTAAACTTTTTTTAAGTATTAAACTTTCTATTCTTGCAATGACAAAAAATTCATTTGTTGTTTTAGCCTTCGTACCGGCTGCAATTTTCTTTGAAAAATTTTTAATACTTTCTTGTTTTTGAAAAACCTTTTTACCTAGCAATGAATTTTTTTTTAGACCCGTTTTATCTTCAATTATAACACCCGATACCCCTAATCTTTCAAGAGTTCTTACTGTAAAAATAAAATGTTCGATTTTTCCTCCAGTGTCTGCATCAAATACTATTGGTTTTGTTGTAACTTCTAATACCTCGTGAATTAGCTGCAACCTCTCGGTTAAATCAACTGCCTCAATATCAGGCTTACCTTTGACAGCAGTATTTGTTAACGAGCTAGCCCACATACCATCAAACTCTTCAATTTTACCCTCGGTATTAATTCTTGTTTTTTCAACTATCAATCCACTTAATCCACTATGAATATCAATAAATTTTGTTAAAGATCTTGAGTTTAAACATCTTAATAGTCTTTTCCTTCTTATGTCAGGCGTCGTACCAATTTTTCTCTCTGTTTCAATTAATTTTGTTGTTGATACTCCTTTTGTATATGGAAATTCAATTAATTTACCATTCCATTTTTTTAATTCACGAATTACATCGTTTCTAATTTTTTTTTGAACTCCTTGTTTCCAATCATCACCATGAACTACAAACTCCGGTTTTATCTTTCTAAGATTAGGTCTGTAATCATGGGTTGTTTGTTTTACAACTTTAGAAACATTTTTAATTGCTGAAACAACTTTGTATCTATCTTCGTATTCCATGATCGGAACTCTTTTAAAACTTGCAATTGCTTTATCAGTCAGTAAACCAACTACGACTTTACCTAGCTTTGATGCTCTATTAATAATATTTAAGTGTCCTGGATGTACTAGATCTATACTCATTGCAACATAGACTGTTTTTTTTTGAGATGGCATTTTCGATCTTTTAATTATATGTTTAGTCTATTATATAATTATCAAATAAATTCAAATTAATATATATATAGTTTTGAAAAAAAATTTTTTAATTAATGACCCAAATTTTAGAGAATGTATTCAAATCTTGAGTCATTTAAAATTAAATTATTGGATATGCTATGGAACATTATTAGGCATTGTGAGAGATAAATCTTTAATTCCTTGGGATAATGATATTGATATAGGTTACTGGCAAATCAAAAATAAAGATAAGATCGTTTCAGCATTTATAAGCAAAGGATTTAAATTAAAAACCAAGTCTTTTGGCAAGAATTACCTTTTATCCTTTGAAAAGGGTAACAATCGAAAAATAGACATAAATTTTCATGAAATAGACAAAACTGGCAGGTATTGTTTTATTAGACACTATGCTATGAGAAATATTTTTTGTAGATTAATTTATGCATTAGCTGAAGGCAAAAACTATAAAGGCAGATATAGTTCTATAATAAAATTTTTTAGTTTTACTAGCGAATTTTTCAAAGCATTAAAATTAAAATTAGAAAAAATTAATATATTTTATGTTGATGCAGGTTTTAAAACAAAATTAAAGTATTTTAAATATTTAAAGGATATTAATTATTTTGGCATGCGGATTAAAATTCCTGTCTATTATAAAGAATTTTTAGACAATCAATATGGACGACACTGGCGTATAACCGATAGAAAGTATTATTGGGAAAAAAATAAACATAAAACTATTTTTACAAAATGATTTTTGCGGAAGAGCTGTTATTAGTATTAAAGAAAAATAAAATAAATTTTTTTGCAGGTGTACCTGACTCTGTGTTAAAAAATTTTACTAATCTAATCGACACTAAAAAAAATATTAAAAATTTAATATTAACAAACGAAGGTTCGGCAGTTGGTACAGCTATTGGATATTATTTATCAACCAATAAAATTCCAGCTGTTTACATGCAGAATTCTGGATTGGGCAATTCAATAAATCCGCTAATATCTATTGCTCATAAAAAAGTATATAAAATTCCAATGTTGTTAATCATTGGATGGAGAGGTGCCCCTAAATTAAATGATGAGCCACAACACTTAGCGCAAGGCGCAATTACAAAAAAAATACTATCGCTATGTGGTATAAAAAATTGTGAGATAGAAAAAAAAAATGATTTAAAAAAATTAAAAAGTCTTATTTCTTACTCTAGAAATAAGAATCAAATAGTTGCATGTTTAATTAAAAATAATACGCTAAAAAATAAAAAAAATATTAAAAGCAAACAGAAATTTATAAACCCTAAATTTTTAACTAGATCCTCTTTTATTAAAATTTTACTGGAAAATGTTAATAAAAGTCATAAAATAATTTCATCTACAGGTTATTTATCAAGAGAAATTTATAGCCAAATAGATAAACTTAAATCGGATATAAAACCCTTTTATATGGTTGGTGGTATGGGTCACACTTCCTCAGTAAGTCTTGGATACTCGTTAAAAACAAAGAAAAAAATAATTTGTGTAGACGGTGATGGATCTTTCTTGATGCATTTAGGATCTGCAGTATCAATTAGAAACTATTCTAAAAAAAATCTAAAGTATATTTTAGTAAATAATTACTCTCATGAGTCTGTAGGAGGTCAAGCAACAAATATTGAAAATATCAACATTAAGTTATTTGCTAAATCCTTAGGTTATAAAAAATATTTTTATATTTCTGATAAGAAACAGTTGAAATATACAATAAAAAATTTCTTAAATAGTAAAGATTCTGCATTCTTAGAGGTGAGTATAAAAGTCAATAAATCGGAAAATATTTTGCCTAGACCCAAGGATTTACAAAAAGTTAAAAAGGAATTTATAAAATTATGAAGGTTGTAATTTTAGCTGGGGGGATGGGGACGCGTATATCGGAATATACAAAAACTATACCGAAGCCTATGATCAAAGTTGGAAATAAGCCAATAATTTATCATATAATGAAACATTACTCTAAATATGGTTACAAAAATTTTTATATTGCACTTGGTTACAAGGGCCACGTTATAAAAAAATACTTTAGAAAAAAATTTTTTGATTGGAATATTAATCTCATTGAAACTGGAAAAAATACTATGACCGGGGGAAGACTTAAGAGACTTAAAAAAATATTAGGAAAAGATAGGTTTATGATGACTTATGGAGATGGATTATCTAATGTTAATCTTAATAAATTGCTTAAATTTCATAAAAAAAATAAAAAACTATTTACTTTAACAGCAGTTCGTCCTCCGGCTAGATTCGGGGCAATTAAAATTACCGGATCAAGAGTTAATTATTTTAAAGAAAAGTCAAAGCTGGATGAAGGATGGATTAACGGAGGTTTTTTCGTAATAGAGCCAGAATTTTTAAAGACAATAAAGAATGACAAAACTTATTTAGAAAGAGAGCCGTTTGAAAATTTAGCAAAAAAGAAGCAAATGTCTGCTTTTAAACATCATGGCTTTTGGCAGTGCATGGATACTAAAAGGGACAAAGACATACTTGATAAATTATTAAAAAAAAGAAAACTATTTTGAAAAAAAAAATATTAATTGTTGGTGGCTCAGGATTTATTGGATATCATTTAGCAAAAAAATGTTTAGATTATAAGTGGGATGTAACAAGCATATCTTCAAAAAAACCGAATTTAATTAGAAAATTAAAAAAAGTTAATTACACAATTTGTGATATTTCAAAAAAAAATAAAATTAAGAAGGTCATAAAAAGTGACTATAATTATGTGGTCAATTTAGGAGGTTACGTAAATCACAAAAATAAAACAAAGACTTACCAAAGCCATTATCTAGGTTGTAAAAATTTATGCGATTTTTTTGTTAATAAAAATATTGATAAATTTATTCAAATGGGCAGCAGTATAGAGAATGGAAAACAATCGTCTCCTCAGAAAGAAACAGAAAATATAAAATATAAAAATGTACCATCAACCTATGGTCGATCAAAGCTTAAAGCAACAAATTATCTGTTAAAGCTCTATAAAAAAAATAAATTTCCAGGAATTATTTTAAGACTTTATTTAGCTTATGGCCCTAAGCAAGATAATAATAGGATTATTCCAATTATTATTAACAGTTGTTTAGAAAATAAAAAATTTGATTGTTCTGAAGGTAAACAATATAGAGATTTTATTTATGTTGATGATGTTGTTAATGTAATTATGAAATCTTTAAAGTCTAATATAGTTGGAGAAATTTTTAATATTGCAACAGGTAAGCCAAAACAAATTAAGCTTATAATTAAAAAAATAAATAAAATAATTAATAGAGGTGTACCTAATTATGGAAAAATAAAAATGAGAAAAGACGAAATCATGAAACTTTATCCAAATATAAATAAAGCTAAAACCAAGTTAAATTGGCGTCCTAAAATTAGTTTTGAAAAAGGTCTAAAAAAAACAATAAATTACTACCAAAAATTATCATATGGAAAAAAAAGTTAGCATTATCATAAATTGCTTTAATGGAGAAAAATATCTCAAACAGACTATAGAGAGTATTTTAGGACAAGAATATAAAAATTGGGAATTAATATTTTGGGATAATAAATCAACTGATAATAGTTCTATGATATTAAAAACATATAATGATGAAAGAATTAGATATTTTTTAGCTTCTGATCATACTAGTTTATATAAGGCACGAAATTTAGCTGCAGAAAAAGCTACAGGAGATTTTTTAGCATTTTTAGATTGCGACGATTGGTGGAACACCAACTTCTTAAGCTCTAGACGTGATTTTTTTAATAGTTCTGAATATCATTTTTCATATTCTAATTGTAATCATTATTTTCAAAAGCAAAATAAATTTGAAAAATTCACAAACAAACTTTTAGAAAGTGGTTTTATTTTTGATTTTTTAGCTAAAGACTACCTTGTGAAAATAAGCTGTTTTATAATAAGGCGAGATATTTTTCAAAAAGAAATAAAATTTAATAATAATTATAATATAATTGGGGACTATGAGTATGTAATGAGAATTGCTGAAAAATATAAGGCTTTCGCAGTTCAGGAACCGTTAGCAAATATAAGATTTCATCAAAGTAATTTTTTAGAATTAAACAGAAAGATGTTTTTTGATGAGTATTTAAATTGGTTTTTATCTACTGATTTTAGTAATAAAAAGTATAAAAAAAATAAAAAGTTTTTTTCAAGACAATTATTAAAACTAAGATTGATTAGATATATACCTTCATTTTTAGTAAATATTTTAAAGAAAAATCGATGAAAATAGATAAACACTTAGAAAAATTCACTCATGATTTAATATTATTTTTTCCATTTGTAATGATATTTGGAATATTTGCATCACAGATTATATCTCTATCAATTATACTAATTTCCGTTTATTTGATAGCAAAGACTAACAAGTTTCTCATTTTCAATAATAAAATATTAATATTTCTATTTTTATTTTCACTATATATTGGATTAAATGCGATATTAAACGGCAAAACTATTTTTCAATTATCTACTTTATTTTATTTTAGATTTGTACTTTTCTCGACGTGTATATTTTTTATCTTAAGTTTAAAAGACAAAAAAGTAAATTTAAGAAAACATCGACTTTATTTTTTAATATTTTCGTTTATTCTCCTAGATGCTTTTTTCCAGTATATATTTGGATATAATTTTTTTGGATTTGAAGTTAATCAAAAACTTAATTTTGGTAGGGTGACAGGTTTGTTCGGGGAAGATCTGATTTTAGGCAGCTTTCTTTTGAGGTTTTTTCCTATAATTTTAATAACAATTATTATTAATAAATTAGATTTAAAAAAACATTCACTCTTATTTACAATTTTTTTCTCGGTATATTTTCTTATTATATTCCTATCAGGTGAGAGATCGGCTTTTTTTCTTTTAATTATTTTTTTAAGTCTCTCTATTATCTTTATTAAATATCTAAGAAAAATTTTAATTAATTCCTTAATTCTTTTTTCACTATTTGCAACTTCACTATCTTACTTCGAAATTGGAAAGTACAACCCAGCAAATAGAATTTTTATTAAAACTTTTCATGAGTTTACAGATCAAAAATTTACCGGCATTGATAATAATGATAAAAACAATAATAGTATCAAAAAAAATTTAAAAAATGATTTTTCAGAAAATAAATTTAATTTTTTTGGTAATATAAAATTTTTTAGCAGAAACCATGAAGGTCATTATAAATTAGCTTTACATTTGTTCTCACAAAATAAAGTTTTTGGTCTAGGCCCTGAGGGTTTTAGAGTCCATTGTGGTAATATCAACCACGAATCAAATATAGGGATGTGCTCTGTACATCCGCATAATTTATTTTTACAAATACTTTCAGAATTAGGTTTAATAGGTATAATTTTTTATATTATCGCTGCAATATATGTAATTTATAATTTTCTTAAAATTGTAAAAATAAATTCATTAAGGATGAATGGTGAGCAAATTTCATTTTTAATAGCAAGTTTGGCTATTATGATCAATTTTTTTCCATTAGTTCCAAGCGGAAATTTTTTTAATACTTGGATATCAATTATTATATATTATACACTTGGATTTTACTTGTACTTAAACAAATTTTTAAAAAAATGACATATTTATTAATAACTTTATTAACAAATTTATTATTACTTCTATTTTTTAATAACATAAAAAAATTTATATCCTTATATGATACACCAGATAAAAAACTTAAAATGCACAAGCATAAAGTTCCACTGTTAGGTGGAATATTTATTATTTTTAATTACCTTGTCTTTTTAGCTGTTTATTTAATAACCGAGACATCATTTATTACTTTTTCTACTTCTAGAGAATATCTAAGTATTTTTCTATTTGTTTCTTTGTTTTTTTTAGTGGGATTATATGATGACAAATATAACTCCAAACCATTTAGTAAGATTTTAATATTAACTTTTATTTCTATTGTTGTAGTATTAATAAACAATAATCTTATTATTAAAAATATAACTCTATCTTTTTACGATAATAATATTTTTCTATTTAATTTTTCTATATTTTTTACCGTGTTTTCTATAATTATTCTTGTAAATTCACTAAATTTTTATGATGGGATAAATGGCCAGTCTATTTTATTTTTTATAGCTATTTTCTCTTTCTTATACTTGTCATTTGATCATAATTTATTTTATCTACTCAATGTAATTATTTTATCAATGTTGTTAATTTTGAATATTAAAAACAAGTTGTTTTTAGGTGACTCGGGAATTTATTTACTTTCAGCTGTATTAAGTTTTAGTTTGTTATACGAATATAATGTTAACAAAAATTTTGTAAGGGCTGATGATATTTTCATTTTATTAATGTTACCGGGCTTTGATTTAGTCAGACTATCATTAACAAGAATATTGAACGGTAAAAATGCCTTTGTTGGAGATAGAAATCATATTCATCATTTGCTTAATAATAAGTTTTCGCTTTTAACAACAAATTTTATATTAATAATTATGTTTGCTTTGCCAATTTTTTTTAAAAATTTACTAATGCTAAATAACATAATTAATATTTTTATATTTTTGTTAATTTATTGTATTTTAATAATCTTAATTCAAAGAAAATAAGATGAATATAATCATTGGAAAAAATAGCTCATTAACTAGGTCTTTAAATACGGAGTTAAAAGAAACGGTTATATTGTCAGCAAATTCTTCCAATTTAACTGGTAAATTAAAAGTATATAAAAATAAAAAAATCAATTTAATAATCAATAATTTTTATCCAGCCTATAAAATAAATACAATAGGTAACAAAGATTATGCAAATTTTAATAAATTATCTCTTAAAGTCATAATAGATATTTTTGCAAATTTAAAACCAAAAAATATTAATAAAATTATATACACAAGCAGCTCTTCTGTATTTATTATCCCCCAAAATATAAATAATTTTGATGGCGATACATTCAATAGGTATTTGCAGGGAGCATTTAAAATTGCAGCAGAGGCACTTGTTAGTAATTTCTCCAGAAAAAATAATATCAAATGTTATATTATGAGAGTTTTTAATACATTTGGTGACCCGAATTGTAAGTTTTCATTTGTAGAAAAATTAATTCAACATAAGAAAAGAAATAAGAAAGTAAAACTTATTAATGGTGGTAATTCGATTAGGGATTTTATCCATGTTAGCGATGTAGCAAAAATTTACAAATTCTTTTTAAAAAATAACATAAAGCCTAATTATTTTGATATAGGTACAGGTAACGGTTACTATATTAAGGATTTAATAAAACTCCTTGATTTTAAAAATAATCAAATCACCAATTTAAATAATATTGATGAAAGAGAAAATTCGGTAGCGAACAATACAAAATTGATTAAAATTTTAAAGAATTTTAAATTTGTAAATGTTAAAAAATATATAAAATCTAAGGTTAGCATAAAATCAAAAAATAAAAGAGTTTTAAGAAGATTTTAATGATCCTATATTTATCATACTCTTTTTTTTTAATTATCTCTGTTATTGGCTTTGGAAAATTAACCTCACTTTTAGATAAAAAAATTAATTTAGAAGAAAGTTTATACGGGATTTTAGGTTTATTCTACCTCTCAGTGTTTGCAACTTTTTTTCATTTTTTCTTCGGATTATCTGAAATAATTAATTTAGTAGTATTTCTTTTAGGTTTTATAATTTTCCTTTTTTTTAAAGATTTTTCTATATTCAAAAAAAAAGAATTTTATCTAATTTTTCTGTTTGTATTATTATTATTTTTTTCCCACAAACCTCATGAAGATTTTGGCTATTACCATTTACCCTATGTAATCAATTTTAATGAATCAAAAATTATTTTAGGTACAGGAAATCTTGCTGAACCCTATGTTTGGAACTCCATGTGGCTAAATTTAATGTCTATCTTTAACTTACCTAATACTAATTATAAAATTATCTCTTTACCTTCGATTATGTTATTTTTTTTTATATTATTTTACTTTTTAGAATTTATTCAAAAAAATTTAACTAAAAAAAATTTAAGAATATCTAATTTAATTTGTATTTTTATTTTGTTTTATTTAATTATAAAATTTAATAGATTTTCAAGTTTTGGTGTAGATGTACCATCTTTCTTAATTATCTCTTTATTATTATTATTAAGTATTTTAACCATTGAGAAAAATAAATTAGACATAAATCATCTTTATTTATTTCTATGTTTACCATTTTTTTTGGTCACTATTAAATTAAGTAATTTGTCTATTTTTATTATAGTAATCATCATTACAAAACTATATTTAAAAAAGAATCATATATTTTCTGCCTGTAAGTTTCTCGCTTTACCAATATTGTTTTTCACAATTTGGGCAATACAGCAATTTTTTTACACTGGCTGCTTTTTATTTCCTTCAGAGTATAGTTGTTTTAACGTGAGCTGGTTTAGCAAGGATATTTTGCTCATAGCACAAAAACTTGAAATCACTAATAAAAGCTACTGGACCTTAGCGAACAGGGATTTATTTTCACCGGAAGAATACATTTCAAAATTTAATTGGGTTTCAAATTGGTTTATTGCAAATCAAACTAAATTTTACGAACATATTATTGCTATAATGATAGTGCCCTTAATTTTGATTTTATTAAAACAATTTAAAATAAGGTCGTCAAAAACTAATATTAAAATAATTTATATACTTACTATATACTTAGGAATTTCATTAATCATCCTGCAGTATTCTCCATTACTAAGATTTGGTTTTGCAACGTTATTTTTGATTGTCTTTATTTTATTCGCTACTTTTTTTGAAATTAATCATAAAAAGATAAAAGCCAGTTTATTATACCAATTAATTCTGATTAGTATTGTTTTTAGCTCTACAAAGAATTTAGTAAGAATTGACGATTTTTCAAATCCCTATCCTCAATTTGTCAAAGCAAATTATCTTAGTACAAATACTCAATTCAAAAATATTAAGTTAAATAGGCCAATTAACAAGGGACAAGGTTGGCAAGGCAGACTATGTTGGAATACACCTTTTATTTGTACATACAATCCAGAAAAGTTAGTTGTAAATAAGAATAATTTAAATTATTTAGTCATATCAAAAAAATGAAAAATTATTTAGTAGTAGGCGGAGGCGGTTTCATTGCGGGTCATTTGATAAAAAAATTACTTGATACCGGAGCAAAAGTTCGTGCTGTTGATATAAAACCAAGCGAATTTTGGTTTCAAAGGTTTGAAGAAGTTGAAAACTTTTCACTGGACATGACGGATTTAAATAATTGTATTAAGATGACAAAGGATATTGATTACGTCTTAAACTTAGCTTGTAACATGGGTGGAATAGGCTTTATAGAAAACAATAAGGCAGAGTGCATGATATCAGTACTTATTAATACTCATATGTTAATAGCTTGTAGAAAAAATAATATTAAAAAGTATTTTTTCTCATCAAGCGCTTGCGCTTACAATACAGAACTTCAAAAGAATGCTGACATCGATGGCTTAAGAGAAGCTGATGCTTATCCAGCAATGCCAGAAGATGGATATGGATGGGAAAAACTTTTTAGTGAGAGAATGTGTCGACATTTTTATGAAGATTATGGTTTAGAAACACGTGTAGCAAGATTTCATAACATCTACGGTCCACTCGGCACTTTTGACGGTGGAAGAGAAAAGGCTCCAGCTGCCTTATGTAGAAAAGTAATAGAGGCTAAAATGAGTAAAAAAAATTCAATAGATATATGGGGAGATGGAAACCAAACTAGGAGCTTTTTGTATATAGAAGATTGCGTTGAAGCAATTTTAAAACTTTTTAATTCAGATTTTAGAGATCCAATAAATATTGGAAGTGAGGAAAAAGTATCAATAAATCAACTTGTAGATATTATTGAAAATATAAGTGGTGTTAAATTAAAAAGAAATTATCAGTTAGATAAGCCAAAGGGTGTAAATGGCAGATCAAGCAATAACGATCTCATAAAAAAAGTATTACAATGGGATTATAATTACTCACTTAAAGATGGAATTAATAAAACTTATAATTGGATTGATCATATGTACAATACCAAGCCAAACAACGATTTTATTAAATTTACTAGAAACAATTACAGTTAGCTTGGAAATCGTGTAAAGGGGTAACTCTTTCACGGGTTCGAATCCCGCTCTCTCCATCAATTATTTGTTCTTTGTTATTTTTTTAAAGAAGGTTAAGATAATTTGGATTTAAATAATTATAAAGGATACTTAATTACATGTGGGATTTAATTAGTGCTTTAGTTTTAGGTTGGTTTATTCTTGTGTTTGGAACAATGTTTCTTGCAGAACAGAAAGATCAGGCAGGTATTGCATTTAAAAACTCTTTAGAAAATTGTTTTACAAAATATTTTGATTTCGATGGTAAAGCAGATCAAAATGAATTTTGGTATTTTGTTATTTGGGGGATAGCAGTTGCTTTATGGGCACAAGTTGTAGATAACTGGTCTGGGTTAACTGAGCGAGTTACTGGGCAGACTTATTCAAGTTATTGGGATCCATGGATATTAAATACTCTTGCTAATGTAATATTATTTTTTCCTACACTTGCAGTCGGAGCAAGAAGACTTCATTCAGTTGGGAAGTCAGGATGGTGGCAACTATTATATATCACTGGAATAGGAATTATATATTTAATATATTTGTGGGCTCAGCCAGTAGGCAAGTTCAAAAGTTCAGATTCAAAAAGATCCTATAGAACTAAAAAAGATGTATCTGATGAGCTAAAAGAATTAAACCAGTTATATAAAGATAAAGCTATAACAAAAGAAGAGTTCGCAAAAGCTAAGAAAAACCTTTTAGGTTAACTTGACTCAATATGGACGTCACCAGCTTTAAAATTTTATGAAAGTGAAATAATTCTTGATACATTTGGTTGCGGGGCTTGGATTTGAACCAAGGACCTTCAGGTTATGAGCCTGACGAGCTACCAGACTGCTCCACCCCGCGATGAGATAGTCTTTTATAACGAAGAATTTAATCTATCAATATAATTATTTTTTAATTGTTGTTTAAAAATTTTAAACTGACTAATTTTTGATATGATTTTCGATAAAACACTCAAATAAGGCTGTTTAAAGTATTTTGATGATATTTGAATATCTTGATTAAATTTTCTAAGAAACTTTCTAAAATTTGTACTGTCACCACCAGTTCTCATTACAGTTATATAGCTATCTAATTTTTTGGGTTTCAATTTTTCGTTTTTAAATAACCTTAGGATAAAATCGAAATCACTGGATATATCAAAAGTTTCATCATAGTTTCCTATATCATTTATCAAATTTTTTTTTATGAAAATTGACGTATGAGGTGGAGTCCAGCCAAACCTTAAATTCAGTTTTTCATAATTAGCGGATTTCCATACTCTTGAAATAGTGTTGATATTTTCTTTATTGCAAAACATTATGTCTCCATATATGCAATTCACTTCATCATCGAAATGATTTGATATATTTTTTAATGTATTTTCATTATAAAAAAAGTCATCTGCGTGTAACAGACCAATAATATTACCAGATGCTTTCTCTAAACCTAGATTTATTGAACCAAATTTGTTCAATGATTTTTGGTCACAGTATGAAATATTAGGATAAAATTTGTTTAGAAATTCCTCAGTTCCATCATCTGATTTTGAATAAATAATTATTAACTCTTTATCTTGATAATCCTGTAATTCAAATGACTTTATTGCTGATTTGATATAAGGCATCCCATTTTTAACAACGGTGATTATTGATATTTTCTTATTATTCATTTATCTATAATCCCTTTTATTTTATTATTAAAAAATATACTAGGGGCATGTAGTTCATTGGTAGAACGCTACGTTGACATCGTAGAGGTAGCAAGTTCAATTCTTGCCATGCCCACCAATTTATCTCACAGTTTGCTAAAAAAAAACACTTTACCAGTTCATTAAAAGTATGTATGAACTCCATGCCTGGTAATTATTGCGAAGGGGCAATACCCGATCCCATCTCGAACTCGGAAGTCAAGTCCTTCAGCGCCGATGGTACTTTGCCTTAAGGTATGGGAGAGTAGGTCGTTGCCAGGCTTATTAAAAAAATGCATATTTTCATTACGGGTATCGCTGGTTTTTTAGGATCAAACCTTGCAGATTATTATTTAAAAAAAGGATTTAAAGTTTCAGGATGTGATAATCTTGTAGGTGGCTCTTTAGACAACATCGATCAATCAAAAATTAAATTTTACAAGATAAATTGTGAAGACTTAAAAAGCTTATCTGAAGCAATGAAAGGTGTAGATATAGTTTGTCATGCTGCAGCTTATGCACACGAGGGTTTATCAAGTTTTTCGCCAACTTTAATTTGCAATAATAACGTAACAGGTAGTGTTTCAGTTTTTACGGCTGCCATTAAAAATAATGTTAAAAGGGTAGTATATTGTTCCTCTATGGCACGATATGGAGATGTAAAAGTACCCTTTAAAGAAGATGATAAAATTAATCCTGTTGATCCCTATGGCGTATCAAAAGTTGCTGCAGAAAATATTTTAAAAATTTTAAGTAAGACACACAAATTCGAATACAATATTGCAGTTCCACATAATATTATTGGTCCTAAACAAACATATACTGACCCTTATAGGAATGTAGTTTCAATAATGGCAAACTTAATGTTACAAAATAGAAAACCTATTATCTATGGAGATGGTGAACAAAAGAGATGCTTTTCTGATATTGATGATTGTATTTTTTGTCTTGATAAACTTATGATGGATAAAAAAATCGTTAATCAAACAGTAAACATCGGACCAGACGAAGAGTTTATAACTATTAATCAGCTATTTGAATTATTGTCTAATAAATTAAAATTTAATCAAAAACCTGAATATTACGAAGATAGACCTAACGAGGTTAAGCATGCAGTATGTTCAGCTGACAAAGCGAGAAATATTCTTGGTTATGAAACGAAAGTATCTCTTAGTGAGTCTTTGGATAAGGTAATTGATTTTATAAAAATTAAAGGTCCTAAAAAGTTTGAGTACAATTACGAATTAGAAATATTAAATGAAAAAACTCCAAAAAGCTGGAAAGAAAAGTTGTTTTAAAATTTGGATATCATGTTATATTTAATTTTATGAAAGTTGTATCATCTCTAAAATCACTGAAAAAAAGAGATTTGAATAATAAGCTCGTTAAGAGAAGAGGGAAATTATACGTCATCAACAAAAAAAATCCCAGAATGAAAGCGCGACAAGGCTAATGGATATTAAGGAACAAAAGAAGACTTGGGATGTTTTTACAAAATTTGTTATATACGTTTCTGCGGCTGTAATTTTAATTTTAGCAGGTATGGCTATTTTTTTACTCTAGAGTTTATTAATATTAAATTTAAGAATTAAAGTCTTGTTTTAACATTTTAATTATTTATAAAACTACAAATGATTTTGGGATGTATCTCTGAAAGTGCGGATTTTGAAAAAAGGGTAATGTTAAACCCCGAAGGTGTAAAGAAAATAAAATCCCTGGGTATCGACGTCATGATACCAAAAAATTACGGTAATAGTTCAGATTATGCTGATGACGAATATGTAAAATCTGGGGCAACAATATCAGATAACAATTTGTTATGTGAAAAATCAGATATTATATTGAAAATTTCTCAAAGAAATTTATCTGAATTTAAATTTAAGCAGGGTGCAAATTTAATAATTGGTTTCTTTAATCAAGCAGATAATGACGCAACTAATTTAGTAAAACAAAATAAGCAAAAAGTATTTGCTCTTAACTTATTACCACGAATAACTAGAGCGCAGGCCATGGATGTTTTATCATCTCAGGCAAACTTAGCAGGATATAAAGCTGTTATTGATACTGCATACGAATTTCAAAAAGCTTTACCAATGATGATGACTGCCGCAGGAACTGTTACACCTGCCAAATACTTCATATTAGGAGCTGGAGTGGCGGGTTTACAGGCAATAGCGACTGCCAAGAGATTAGGAGCAGTTGTTTCCGCTACGGATGTAAGACTAGCTTCAAAAGAGCAAGTCGAAAGCTTAGGTGCGAAATTTGTATTTGTTGAAGATGCAGAAGACATGGAAACTTCAGGAGGTTATGCAAAAGAGGCTAGTGATGAATTTAAAAAAAAACAAGAGATATTAATAAAAGACACTGTAAAGAGCCAAGACATAATAATTTGTACTGCGCTTATTCCTGGAAAAAAAGCACCAAGAATTATAACCGAGGAAATGGTGCTTTCAATGCGACCTGGCTCTGTGATTTGTGATTTAGCAGCCGCTCAAGGAGGAAATTGTGCCTTTTCTGAACCTGACAAAATTATAGAAAAAAATGGAGTTAAAATACTAGGTTACAGCAATTATGCTTCAAGAATTCCTGGGTCAGCGTCAGCTTTACTTTCAAAAAATCTTTTGAATTTTATAAATTTAATTTTTAATAAAGAAAAAAAAACTGTAGAGATAAATCATGATGATGAAATTATTAAAGGAGTGTTATTAAAATAAATGGAAATAGATCCTTTTGTATTTAGGTTAGCAATATTTATACTCTCTATATTTGTAGGGTATTACGTTGTATGGAGTGTTACGCCAGCTTTGCATACACCTTTAATGTCGGTAACAAATGCAATTTCATCTGTAATAATTGTAGGTGCTTTGATAGCCGTTGCAGTTTCTAGTTCCGATAGTTCGATTATTTCTTTTTACTCTGGAATTGTGGGGATTTTATTAGCAGCTGTAAATATCTTTGGTGGATTTCTGGTCACCATGAGGATGTTAAAGATGTACAAAAAAGGGAAAAAAAAATAAATGATTTCAGCAAATATAGTTGCATTGCTTTATCTAGTATCAGGAATTTTCTTTATTCTTGCACTAAGAGGACTGTCATCACCAGAGACTTCAAGGACAGGAAATATTTTTGGTATGTCAGGCATGACTATTGCGATTATAACAACACTATTTAGTATTGGCTCGTTAGCAGAATTAATGTCTAACATCTCGTTTATTTTAATACCATTATTGATTGGTGGTATTATCGGAGGGTTAATTGCAGCTCGTATTGCTATGACAGCAATGCCACAACTTGTTGCAGGATTTCATAGTTTGGTAGGATTATGCGCTGTATTAATTGCTATTGCTGCATACTATGATCCACAAGCGTTTGGAATCTTTGAAAACGGGAAAATTAAATTGGCATCATTAATTGAAATGTCTATTGGTTCATCAATTGGCGCAATTACTTTTTCTGGTTCTTGTATTGCATTTTTAAAACTTCAAGGAATCATGTCTGGCTCTCCAATTGTTTTTAGAGGTCAACATTTGATCAACCTATTAATCGGTATAGGCATAATTATTGCAATAGTTCTTTTTGCCATGGATCAGTCAGAGAAATATTTTTGGATTATAACTTTGGTTTCTATTTTAATTGGTTTTTTAATAATAATACCAATTGGTGGCGCTGATATGCCAGTTGTTGTATCAATGCTAAACTCTTATTCGGGGTGGGCGGCAGCTGGAATTGGTTTTACTTTAGAGAACACAGCCTTAATTATAACCGGTGCATTAGTTGGATCTTCTGGTGCCATTCTTTCATATATTATGTGTAAAGGAATGAATAGATCGCTCTTCAATGTTATCCTAGGAGGATTTGGAGGTGATTCTGTTCAAACTTCTGCAGTTCAAAATAAAAAACCTGTAAAACAAGCTGGTGCTGACGACGCTGCATTTCTAATGAAAAATGCATCTTCGGTTATAATAGTACCAGGTTATGGTATGGCTGTTGCACAGGCTCAACATGCTCTAAGAGAAATGTGCGATAAATTAAAAGCAAATGGGGTAGATGTTAAATATGCGATCCACCCAGTAGCCGGAAGAATGCCTGGTCATATGAACGTACTTTTAGCTGAAGCTAATGTTCCTTATGATGAAGTGTTCGAATTAGAAAATATTAATAATGATTTTTCAAATACAGATGTGAGTTTTGTGATTGGAGCGAATGATGTTACAAACCCAGCTGCAAAAACAGATCCACAAAGCCCAATATACGGAATGCCAATCCTCGATGTTGAAAAATCTAAATCCGTTCTTTTTGTTAAAAGAGGTATGTCAGCGGGATATGCAGGTGTAGATAACGAGTTATTCTTTAGAGATAATACCTTAATGCTATTTTCTGATGCAAAAAAAATGGTTGAAGAGATCTCTAAGGCTCTAGATTAAAGTCTAGATCTAAGTTTTTTAAGTTTTTTAAATCTTTTTATATTTTCGTCTTTCTCTCTCTTTTTCTTTTCTGATGGCTTCTCGAAATGACTTTTCAATTTGAGCAAACGGAATGTTCCCTCACGCTGTAGCTTTTTTTTAAGAACTCTGAGCGCTTGTTCTAAATTATCATTTTTTACTTCTATTTTAATAACTAACCTCCTAAGTAGCGGGGAATTAACACTTTGAATTGAAAAAGTCTATATATATAAGTGTTAATATGGAATATTTTAAGCCAAAAGCAAAAAAAGGTATCGAGAGCAAGGGTAAAGCTATTTCAAAAAGAGCCTTTATCCTTAATATCGGAAAATTTAGTTTCTTTGGTCTTTTAATTTCTAGATTGACATATTTGCAATTATTTGAAGGAAAAAAATATAAGGTCTTATCTGATAGAAATAGATTTAGTGAATGGAAAGTCGTCTCAGAAAGAGGGCTTGTCTTAGATAGACAAAATAGAATTTTAGCATCAAATAAAGAAATTTATAAAGTTAGTATTAATTTAGACTTAACTCAGAGCATTGATGAGACTTTTTATCAATTAACGAAAATATTGAATTTAGATCTTTTGAAAGTTCAAAATTATAAAAAATTAATTACAAAACATAAAAGGACTAAAAGATTTGAACCTTTTGTTTTAGATGAAATATTATCTTGGAAAAATTTTGCTATGATTAATTACAATCTTGATATGATGCCCGGTGTTTTTCCATTTTTATCCTACGAAAGAACATATACCAAGCCATTAGAGTTTTCTCATGTAATTGGTTACATTGGGAAGGCATCAAAAAAAGATCTTAGCAAAATCGATCCAAAGTTTCATAATATTCCCAACCTAAAAGTTGGAAAAATTGGTATCGAAAAAAAATTCGAAAAATTGATGGCTGGCGATCCTGGTAATTCAGTTTTCGAAACCGATGCTAAGGGTAAGTTTGTTAAGCAAGTAAGTTTTTATAAAGGTTTAAACGGTAAAAATATAATTACAACTTTAGATAGCGATATTCAAGTTGCAGCATATGAGGCTATCAAAAACGAGAGTGGCTCAGTAATCGTGATGGATAATTTTGGTGAAATTATAACAATGGTTTCATCCCCGTCTTTCGACTCAAATTCATTTACTTATGGAATTTCTAAAACAGAATATAAATCTTATTTAAAAAATGAAAAAAAACCTTTATCAAACAAAGCTCTTTCAGCTCTTTATCCTCCAGGTAGTACTATCAAAATGTTAGTCACATTATCTGCACTCGAAAATAATATAATTAATAAAAATTTCAAAATGACCTGCAAAGAATCGACAGAATATTTTGGTCAAAAATATCATTGCTGGAAGGAAAATGGGCATGGCGTTGTTGATTTAAAAAAAGGTATAAGTCAGTCTTGTGATATATATTTTTATGAGGTCGCAAGGTTACTAGGTGTTGATCGTTTAAATGAGACGGCAAGAAGATTCGGTTTAGGTGAAAATGTATTTAAAGGATTTATTGAAGAGAAAAAAGGCGTGGTTCCAAGTACAAAATGGAAAAAGAAATATGTTGGGCAACCATGGTATCTTGGCGAAACAATAATAACAGGTATTGGACAAGGATACATTCAAACAACACCAATTCAGTTATGCAAAATGATGACCCAACTTTCCAATGGTGGTTATAAGGTGACTCCAACAATTTTTAAATCGGACAAACCAAAAATAATTGGAGAAAAACTTGTTTCTGATCCTGATGATTTAAAAATTATTATGGACGCCTTATTCTCATCCACCAACGAATTTGGTGGAACATCCTATAGATCTAGAATTAAAGGAAAAAATTTATTTGCTGGAAAAACAGGCACATCGCAAGTCAGAAAAATTACTGCAGAACAACGTTTAAGAAATTTGAAGAACAAAGATTTACCTTGGAAATTTAGAGATCACTCTTTGTTTGTAGGTTATGGTCCAGTTGAAGATCCAAAATTTAATATTACTGTTGTTATTGACCATGGTGGATCAGGCTCGTCAAAAGCTGCACCAATTGCTAAGAAAATAATGAGTAAAATATTTAACAAATATTACGGACAAAAAAATGTTTAAAATCTTAAAAAGTAATCTATTCAACTCAAAGGTTAGAAACTTAGATTGGCTTTTAATATTTATAGTTTTATTAATTGGTATAATTAGTTTATTAACAATATATTCAATTGATACTGGTCAAAATAATTATTTTGAAAAACATTCAATTAGGTTTTTGTTCTCTTTTGTTTTGTTAATAGTTGTGGCATTAACAAGCATAAAATTTTGGGTTGGATCGGCGTACTTATTCTATATTTTCGTTTTAATACTCCTTATTCTGGTAGATTATTTTGGTCTATCTGCGCAAGGCGCTAAAAGATGGCTAAACCTAGGTGTGTTTAATCTTCAGCCTTCAGAACTAATGAAGGTTGCAGTGATACTTGCTTTAGCAAGATATTACCAATTTATAAAAATTGATGATACAGACAAAATTACAAAACTTGCATTGCCACTAGCATTAATAATCATACCATTTATAGTTGTGGTAAAACAACCAGATCTTGGAACTGCGTTATTTATATTAGCGGTTTCACTCGCTATGTTATGGTTAGCAGGATTAAACTTAAGAATTTTTTCATTTGGTGCAATATCAGTTTTAATTTTAGCTCCATTATCTATTTCATTATTAAAACCGTATCAAAAACAAAGAATTTTAACTTTTTTTAATCCTGAAAACGATCCGCTTGGCGCGGGCTATCACGTAATACAATCAAAAATAGCTATTGGTTCTGGTGGATTTTTTGGCAAAGGTTTTATGAAGGGATCACAAAGTAATTTAGATTTCTTGCCAGAAAAACATACTGATTTTATTTTCACAGTCTTCGCAGAGCAATTTGGATATATTGGTTGTATATTATTAATTTTGTTATTTATCTTTTTAATAATCAGGATTGATATTATCTCAAAAAATTCAAGAAATACTTTCTCTAGATTAATGTGTTTTGGTATATCATTTAACTTTTTTGTTTATGTTGGAATAAATATAGGAATGGTCAGCGGGCTATTGCCAATTGTCGGTGTTCCAATTCCAATAATGTCTTATGGTGGAACTGCGATGATTACTACGATGTTTGCTCTTGGATTAGTTTTGAGCGCGCATATCCATAAAGAAGAGAATATTTACTAAATTAATAGCTTTTTTTCATTGAATCTACGAGACTCTTCGAAATTTTTTAGATATAAACATACCGATGTTTAATAATAATAACGAAACTGTAAGCTCAAACGTATCGCACATAGGAGAGGGCCTTCAAGTTGAGGGCGATCTAATTTGCAAAGGTACGATAGAAATATCCGGTATTATGAATGGAAATATTAGAGCTTACAATATTAAATTACTTGAAACAGGTTCTATTATTGGATCAGTTAAAGCAGATATTTTTGAAGTTTTTGGTTATGTTGAAGGTGAAACAGAGGCAGGGGATGTTAAAATTGGTAAAACCGCAACTATAAAAGGAGATGTCTTTTTTAGAGAAAATCTTAAGATTGACGAAGGTGCAGACGTAGATGGATATTTAAAACGACTTAATGATAACAAAATAAAATCTGAAAATGTTACAAAACAATCAGCTTCTAAAAAAGTAGACAAGAACACAGTAAAAACTGAAGATAAAAAAGCAGTAAATCAAAATTAATCTGCATTGATTTTCAAATTTACTAAGCCATGCTATAATACATATAATGCTTAGCAAAATTAAATCACATCTCAAAGATGCAGACAAAACTTACTTTGAGCATCAAAAATTTGCACTTAAAGTTAGTTGGAAATGTTTATGTTCGTCTTTTACAGCATTGATACATTCAATTTGTCCTGCGTTATTTGAATATACAACTAGTTCTAAAATCAAAGAGATGCATAGAGATTTGGAGCCGATTTACGAAATGAGAAAAAGAAAGCACAATATTCAAGATTAGAATGAATATTCGGGCTTACCTATATTTAACGTTGTGTACTTTATTTTGGTCAGGAAACTTTATAGTTGGCAAAGTTGCAACTCTATTTGAAATACCACCGCTTACTTTAAATTTCTATCGATGGTTTCTTGCATTTTTAATTTTATGCCCTTTCACTTTAAAAGGAGTAATAATGAATTATGAGGAAATAAAAAAAAATTTTTTAGTATTAGTTATTATGGGCTTTACAAGTATTAGTGTTTTTAACTCAGTAGTTTATTACTCATTAAACTATACCCAAGTCTTAAACGGTGTTCTGATGATTTCAACAATACCTGTATTTATAATTTTTTTTTCTGGTTTATTTAAAACTGAGAGTATAAGGATTTATCAAATTATTGGTGTAGTAATTTCTTTAATGGGAGTTATATCTATAATAACAAAACTAGATTTATCACTTTTGATATCCTTAAAGCTCAATAAAGGAGATCTATGGATGTTGGTCGCCATGATTTCGTGGACAACATATTCGTTATTATTAGGGAAAAAAAAAGTTAAACTTGAACCATTTATATTTTTACAAACAATTATTATAATTGGTTTAATATTTTTATTTCCGATGTATTTAACTGAAGTGTTGGTTGGAAAAAAAATTACTTTTAACTTTCCTGTTCTAATGACAATTGGTTATGTAGTATTTTTTGCAGGTATAGGCGCATATACATTTTGGAATGCAGCTATTAAATTAATTGGACCAAGTCGATCTGGAGTATTTTTGCATTTAATGCCAATCTTTAGCTCTTTAATGGCAGTTTTTCTATTAGGTGAACAATTTTCTTTTCATCATATTGTAGGTACGCTTTTAATTATTAGCGGAATACTACTTTCTTCAAAAAAACAAACTATTTAACTTTAGCCTAATTTACCTAGAAAGGGTAAATACTTTAAAATAAAAAAACCTAAAGATTGAAGTTTTCCAGTTATAATCATCACACCTGTTATAAGTAGAATATAACCACTTCCTTTCTGAATTTTTATTATATGTGATTTCATACTTTGAGAAAAAATTAAAAATCTAGTTAAATATACCCCAGAAAGTACAAATGGTACTGCCAAACCAAGAGAATAAATAGTAAGTAATATTATTCCTTTTAAAAGAGTAGTTTCTAAAGATGCAAAAGCTAAAACAGATCCTAGGATAGGTCCAATACAAGGCGTCCAACCAAATCCAAATCCAATACCAATCAAAAAAGCAACGTAAGGCTTTTTAATTTGGTTTTTAAAGTGATACCTAAATTCTTGACTAAGAAGTCTTAATTGTAAAACGCCAATCATATTTAAACTGAAAATGATAATAATTAAACCGACCACGAAAGTAAAAAATTTCGAATAATTAAAAAGTATTGATCCAAGAAAAGTAGCAGTAGCCCCCAAAGAAATAAAAACAATTGAAAAACCCAGAGCAAACAAAAGAGTATTCTTTAATATGAAAGATTTATTTTGATTATCTAGACCCTCTAGAGTTGTACCGCAAATAAAACAAATATAACCTGGTACCAATGGCAAAACACATGGAGATAAAAAACTCACAGCCCCAGCAAAAAAAGAAATAAAATAAAGCGACATTAAATGATTAATATATTAATTATAAATATATGAGTAATTTTACTGATGTCAAAAAATTTATGCAAACTTTTGGACAAGAAGTTAAAAATAGGCCTACATTTCCAGAGGAAAAAATACAAAACCTTCGAGTAAAACTAATAGAAGAAGAACTAAAGGAGTTTAGGGAAGCAATTAATAAAAAAGATATTATTGAGATAGCTGACGCACTTACCGACATACTATATGTTACATATGGTGCAGGTCATGCATTTGGAATAGACTTAGATAGGTGTTTTCATGAAGTTCAAAATTCAAATATGTCGAAACTAGATGAGAATGGATCGCCAATATATAATAAGGATGGAAAAGTAATGAAAGGTCCCAAATATTTTAAGCCAAATTTAAAAAAAATTCTCGGTTGATTATAGGTAATCAAAAGCTACTGTATTTTCATAGCAAGATAAATGATGATTACCAATTTGAGAAATTTTTACTTCTTCTAGTTTTTTTTCAATATAATTTTTTTCATTCAAAATTACTATTTCATTAATATTTATATACTTACCATATTGATCGTTAGAGTGTGCTTGAGAAACTCTAAAATATTTTTCACCTTTTTTTATAAGACCTGCGTTTCGACCATTTAATGAATTTGTAATAACCGGATTTTTTTTATGTGGGATCCAATTATCAGAAATTGGACCATCCTCGGAATAATAAATTGATAGCTCAGAGTTATAATCTTCCAAACCTGATTTATCTTCATTAGTAAACAACCACCATTTTGAATCAAACTTAAATATCATAGTATCAGCGCTTTTAATGTTTTTTATTAAAACTTTTTTTAATTCCCATTCATTTGGAAAACTTCTACATTCATATATTCTGATATCATTATTAGAAGATGTATCTGGACACATGTAGGTTTTACTTTCAAACTCAAATAAGTAGGGAAATGATAAATGAAATAATTCATTTAAAACAATTCTTTTATTTTTAAATTCTTTATTTTCTTCGTTAAAACAAACAATATGACCTTTTTTTTTCTTAAAATCGTATTCTTCTGCAAATAAATATTTTTTATTATCTGCCTCATAAATAAATGGATCAGCTAAAAAACAATTATGATCATTTTTTATCGTTTTCGATTTATTCAGATCTTTTGAGTTATCAAAATTATATGCAACTTTCCAAATTAAATTTTTTTTTAAAATCTTTTGATTAATTAATTTGATTATTAATCTGTTAAATAATTTTAAAATATAAATTAATTGGTAATAAATACTAGGTAACTTAAATATTTTTTTTGATATTGGCTTGAAATCTTTGAATACTATCTCTTTTTGATTTTGAATATTTAGTAGTGCCCTTTTTAAATAAAATAAACTTTTTTTAAATATGAAAGCCTGGTTTAGTAAATAAAAAAACTGAGTTTTGAACTCTCCTCTTTCAATTACTTTACCTCCATCCAAGGTATTATTTAGTTGTTGTAATACAAAACCAGTTTGATCCTCTTTATAATATACCTCCCAGAAGCCAGGGGGACTTCCTCTATACTTTGTATTATCTCCATGATGAAATGAAATTACTCCGTATTTACAACAATTTAAAATACCACCTCTTAATATTCCAGATCCAGATCTAATCAATAAGTCTATTTGCTCACTTTTGACTTTCTTTATGTCATCAGTCCCAAAATCTAAAAAAATACCACTCTTTGAATAAGTTCCGTTTAAAATAACAATTTTCGAAAAATAATTGCTTACATCGGATTTATCTAAATAATATTTGTATTTTTTGAAAAAGAATAAAAAAAATTTTTCAAAAAGAGAAATAAAAAAAAAAGTAATTTTTTTAAATATACTTAAATTAATTTTAACACTATTCCTTTGTGGCGTGTGTATAAAAAGATGCGTAATATTAATGTTATTTTGCTTCTCAGCCCAAATTAATAATTCACGAATGAATTGATAATTAAACTTATCATCTGCCAAAATTCCAATTCTTAAATTACTATTTTCCAATTTAGTTTATAGTTAAAATCCCAATCGAGGATGAAGTTTCCAAAAATAAAAGAGCTATTTTTTTTTCTTTTAAAAATATCATATCTCTTATTCTCTCTCCTATTGTGACAATATTATGATCAATAACTTTCGTTTTGTTTTTATTGAGCTTTATATAATGCAGACTTAAATCACCTTCTTTAATTTCCGATCCCATTGATCCTACTAAAAATTCATGTTCAGATAATTCATCGGAAATCATTATTATTTCACTAATACCTATTGAAGGTACAAAATATTTTATTGGTTCTTCAAAACCATATTTTTTATGCGACTTATACAAAGGCGCTTTTGCAATTTGTTCCTTAGTATAATGCTTGGCGTAATGGTCTCCGTATGATGAGATAGGCCAGCCATAATTTTTCATTTTAACGTCAGGATTTTTATTAATATTTATTTCATCACCTCCCTTGGGACCGTGCTCAGTTGAAATAATATAATCATCTTTAATGTTATAAAATATTCCTTGAGGATTTCTATGGCCCATTGAAACAATTTTGCTTTCACCATTAATTAAATTAATTTTAAGTATTTTAGCGTAATCACTATTTTTATTTTGTGCTAAAGTTCTGTATCGAAAATCACCTGTTGTAAATAAAATCTGATTATTTTTGTAAGGCACCATTCTACCCCCGGCTCCTTGGTGAGCCCAAAACTCACCGTACTTATTTTTTTTCTTAATACATTTTTTTGGTTCATAAAATAAACTAAAATTAAGATTCTCTGTGCTTAACTTTGATTTTATTATTGATAGGTTGTAACAATCTTTAAATTTTTCATTAAAAAATGACACATATAAATTACCTTCATAGATCAAAATATCTTTTATGCCATATTGAGAAGTTTCGTAGAATTTATCATAGGTAATGATGCTTTTAATATTCGAGTTAATTATTTTAAGCTTTTCAATTTTGCCATTAAATTCTGAGTAAGCAAATATTCCATTTCCTGAAGCTAAATATATTTTGTTATCATCAAATTCTAAATAAGAGCTTCCCAGAGCATAACCATTTTTGGAAAAAAGAATATCTTGTGTTTTAAATTTACTAAATGTCAGTTTTTCATTAATACTTTTATTAAAGATGGCAGTATCAAACCTTAGAAATCCATCGTTAATGATATCCTGTAGATTAATATCTTTTGCGCTTAATTTTTTTTGTATTTTTGCAAGTTGTTGGTTTTTAACTTTTAATTGCTCGCTTAAAATCCCAATTTCAAACTTTTTTGAGGATGAATTTTTCCTTTCAATGAATACCCCTGCGGTAATTATTATTAAAAGTAAAATAATAATAATAAATAAGTATTTATTTGACTTTTGCATTAATATTTAAATACATATTTTATAAAAATATTAAAGAAATTTAATGTAGCAATATTTAATATTTATAAACTTTTTACAAATTTTCTTACTTTTAACATGTGATTTTCAAATTCTTTTTCTTCCATCTCTGGCAAGACGGAATAAAAGCGTAAATATTTTGTTTTTAACCCACCCAATTGAAAAACAGATTTTTTTAATCTTCTGTATGGAATATTATCAAAAAATGAAAAACTTTGATAACTAATCATAGGCCCTCCGTATGTAATCGATACGACACCGAGCTTGCCTTTCATAGCGCCAGCAACTGGGTACCCATAGTTTTTAAAATATTTGTTGCCAGGTAAAAGTGATCTATACGTAAAAAACCATTTAGGGTGCAGAACCCAGTCAATCCAATTCTCAAGAATAGAGTTGAGTCTTAAATTATTGCAACTTCCTATTAGCATCATTACATCACATTTTTCTAATCGTTTTCTATAATCTAAAACAAGTTGTGGTGGTGGATTAATATTCTGATTATAAAACGGTAGCTTTTCTTGTTCATCAAATAAATTTACAAGATCAATGCTATGTCCGCATTTTCGGGCTTCATCGATAAAGGTGTCTCTGATTGAAGCATTAAAAGAATTCTTAGTATTATGATGTCCGAATGCTATAAAAATATTTTTCATAAACCTTGATACGTTTGACTATAATTTAGAAAAAATATAGCATTTTTCAACATTTAGACCAATATTTAAAAAATTTAAAAAAATAATTTAATTATTTTTAAGGAGCGTTCTGTTGCCAGGTATCGCGACTAAATTACACTTTTTCATTGATATGATAATTTTATTTTTGCAAAATACCTAGCTCAGTTTATATTTTATTATAGTGAAATTTAATAACTTAACATTAACTGCCGAAGGTAAAGCAAGGGCCTTTATAGAAGCTAAAAATCTTAAAACTTTGTGGTTTAACACGGGTACATTATGTAATCTAACCTGCAAGAATTGTTACATTGAAAGCAGTCCAACTAATGACAGGTTATCTTACTTAAGTTTTGATGAATATTTGAAATTTATGATCGAGGCAAAAGAAGAAGGATTGAATTTATTAGAGATAGGATTTACCGGTGGAGAACCGTTCTTAAACAAAGATTTTACTAAGATGTTAAATCACTCGGTTCAGCAAGATGTTGAAGTTCTAGTCTTAACAAATGCAATGAAACCAATGCTAAACAAGAGATCAGAAATATTAAATCTTAATAAAGACAAATTAACTTTCAGGATTTCTATTGATCACGTTGATCAAAAAAAACACGAGAAAATTAGAGGTCAAAATAGTTATATACCAATGATTGAAGGAGTTAAATGGTTGAGAGATAATAATTTTAAGATGAGCCTTGCGACTAGATTGATGTGGGGCGAAAGCGAAGAGCAAACAAGAAAAAAATTTAAAGAATTTATTATAAAACACGAATTACCAATTAACTCTAGTTCAACTAAAGATTTAGTTACCTTTACAGAGATGAACGTTAAAGAAGATACACCAGAAATCACAACGGAATGTTGGTCAATCTTAAATAAAAAACCAGAAAGTGTGATGTGTTCATCTTCACGAATGATAGTTAAGAAGAAAGGAAAAGAAAAGCCGTCGGTCATCGCTTGTACTTTACTGCCTTACGACGAAGCTTTTGATCTTGGCCCAACTCTAAAAGATTCAATGCAAAGAATTTACCTTAATCATCCACATTGTTCAAAGTTTTGTGTTCTTGGAGGATCAAGCTGCAGTTAAATAAAAAGATCGTTATTTTCATATTTTTAACCTTAATCATCATTGTTGGATTAAACTATGATGACTTTTTGAGCTTTAAAGTTATTAAGCAACGATATGGAGATCTACAGTTATTTATCGATGAGAGATTTTTATTTTATTATCTACTGTTCTTTTTTGCTTACATTATAGTTACGGCACTTGCGCTTCCTATATCATTGTTAAAAACTTTACTTGCCGGAGCACTTTTTGGATTATTACCTGGCGTGATCTTAACCTCTTTTGCTAGTACAATAGGATCTACTTTATGCTTTTTATTATCAAGATATTTATTCAAAGATTTATTTCAAGCAAAATACAAAAAATACCTAAGTAAAGTTAACCAAGGCATTAAGGAGGAAGGATTATTATATTTATTCTTTTTAAGGTTAAGTCCAATTTTCCCCTTTTTTATTATCAACTTAACGTTTGGCTTAACGAATATGAAGTGGACTAATTTTTATTGGATTTCTCAGTTAGGAATGTTACCTGCTACAATCTTATTCGTTAATGCCGGAAAACAATTATCACAAATCAATAATTTGGAAGACATCCTAACAATGAAAGTGATTATTTCATTATCAGCGATAGGGCTTTTGCCTATAATAACGAAAAGGATTTATGAAAGATTCAAAACCAAACATTAAAAACTTTATTAAAACAAAGTGTGGAATAGATAAGTATTATCTTTTGAGTAAGAAGAAGGGTTTTTGGAACAAACTAAGGTTATATTGGTTTATTTCCATTGGGACATTAAGAGATTTATTTAAAAGTAAATGATCAATTTAAGTATTATAATTCCCGTTGGAAATTACGAGAGTGATTTCAGGCTTATAAATCAAATAAAAGAAAAGTTTAAAGGGTGTGAGATTATCCTAGTTGTTGACGAGTCAAATGAATTTATCAACCAAGAAAAAATTGAGTCAGATCAATTACATTTATTAAGAAATTCATCAAGGGCCAAGGCTTTAAACAAAGGTGTTGATTTATCAACTCGAGATATTCTATGGTTCTTGCATTTAGACTCAGATATAGAAAATATTAACTCCTCTGACTTAAATTCAATAAATAAATTTGCATTAACAACGTTCTTACTTAAATTTAATGAAGCAAGTTGTTGGTGGATTGCAGCTGGAGCAAATATAAGAACTAAGGCTTTTTCTATCCCCTTTGGAGATCAATCCTTTTTGATTACTAGGAAATTGTTTAACTTCATTGGACCGTTTAATGAGAATTTGTTAGAGGGAGAAGATCACGAGTTTATTTGGCGAATTAAATCGCTTAATATTAAACTAGATATCATCAATAAACACATAGTCACCTCTGCAAAGAAATACATTAATAATAAAATTTTTCAAACTTTAAAGACTTTATCGAAGACTGTCTCACAAACTATTAAGTTTCGCAAACAAAATAAGAGCGTAGTCCTTGCAACCTTCTTGAAAGATCCAAAATCAAATGAAAGTAAATCAAGATTAAGGCGAGAATTAAATAACGAGTTTGTTAACGAATTAAATAAAAAATTCATAAATATTACCAATCAAAATCTTAAAAGATTAAATAATAAAAATAAAATTCAATTCATCAAAGTCTGCAAGAACAAAGATGAAGAAAATTTAAAATTATTAAGCAACATTCATCAAGGAAAGTTCCTTAATCAAGATCAAGACTTAAGTCTAGTTATGAGTGAAGTAAGTGAATTAGCGTTAAAAACTGTTGGCAAAGTAGCGCTCCTTGGCTCTGATATTCCTACACTAAATTCAAAAGATCTAAATGATGCTTTTTCAAATAAGTTAGAAAAAGAAAATCTTTTCTTGCAAACGGATGATGGAGGGTTTTGTTTTATGTTGAGTAAAGATCAAAATATAATTAATTGTTTAAGTAAAATTCAATCTTCAACGACTTCAGTGATGAAGACATTAAGGAGTCGTCTAAATCAAGTAAATATTTCTAAAAAAATATATTCTGATGTTGATATTACCCTGGATCTTAAGAAAGTATATGATCAATTAAAATTAAATGAAGCTTATGTGACTAATGAGCAAAAAGATTTGCTTAATTTCTTGAGGTTAAATAAAAAAATATTTATTTAGTTTTATTAATGTCGCAAAAGCCATTAGGTTTAATATTGAGAGCGCTATTAAATTTGCTTGATAAATTTTGAAAAGCAACGATGGCCGTAAGCTCAATAATTTCTTTTTTTTTAAAATGTTGAAGTAATCTTGCTTGAAGATCTTCAGTAACGTTTCTGCCTGTAATTGTAATCGTCTCAGCGTATTCAAGAGCAATCTGCTCTCTCATAGAATAAATCCCACTCTCTTTCCAAAACTTGAGCTGATCTATTTTCTTTGTTTCTCCTTTAGATTCGAGAAATAAATAGCTGTTCATATCAACACAAAATTCACAATTATTAATTTGTGAAATCTTAACCGAAATAAGAGTTCTTAAACATGCATCAATCCCAGATTTTTTGCTTGATATCAATTTAAATAAAAAATTTACTCCAAGCATTAACCTTGGAATAGTACCCCAAGCTTTTGTCGGATTTAGGTCAAAGCCAAATTTCTTTTTTTGAAAGAATAAAATTATTCTAGTAAAGAGCGGTAATTGGTCTTTTTCAAATTTAAGCCACATAAGTTATATTAGCATTAGTAATGAAAAAAAGAAAATTCATAAAAATAATAGTTCTAGGACTGTTGACACCCTTTGTAACACTACAAGCTTTTGCTCAAAATATAAAAAAAATTATTAAATCTAATAAAGAGTGGAAGGAGATACTTACTAAACATCAATATTACATCCTGAGACAAGCAGGAACTGAACGACCATTTACCAGTCATTTAAATAATGAAAAAAGAAATGGTGAGTATTTATGTGCGGGATGTAAAACACCTTTATTTAGTAGTTCAAAGAAATACGATAGTGGTACTGGCTGGCCATCGTTCTTTGATCATTATCCAAATGTTATCGCCACAAAATTAGATTTTAAATTACTAATACCAAGGACAGAATATCATTGTGCCATTTGCGAGGGACATCAGGGCCATGTCTTTGATGATGGCCCAAAACCAACTGGAAAAAGATATTGCAACAACGGAGCAAGCTTAATATTTAAATTAAAAGACTAACTCAGATAATGATTTAAAATTATAGGGGCGTTCTGTTGCCAGGTGCCCCGGACCCCGTTTGCAAAACTAACCTAAGTTAATTAAGCAGCAAGAGCAAATTTATCATTTGCATTTATAAGTTGTCCATTGCGGCGGGACTTTACCGAACGAAAGAAAAACTTTTAGACACCCGTCGAGCCTAGTTCACCCCCGTGAGTTGCATTTGGTGGAGGTGCAGGGTACCGCCCCCTGGTCCGAAATGTTTATTACGAGATTCGTTTATCGTCATAGTTGGAAATCCAACGGATATAATATAAAACTTATTTTTGGCATTTTAAAGATTTATTTATTATGGAATTAACAAAGCAACAAAAGCAAGAAATAGCTGACCAACAAAGTCAAAACAATCAAACTAAAAGAGTAACTTCGCCTGAATTAGAGAAGATTTTATATCAGGCGATTCCAATTTTAGATCATGGTTTTATTCGAGTAGTAGATTATATGGGAGATGACACTTCTGTTGTTCAAGCAGCAAGAGTTTCGTACGGCAAAGGAACAAAAAAAGTTTCAACGGATGAGGGATTAATAAGATATTTAATGAGGCACTGGCATAGTACGCCGTTTGAAATGTGTGAAATAAAATACCACGTTAAGCTACCTATATTTATTGCAAGACAATGGATTAGACATCGAACAGCAAATGTAAATGAATATTCTGCGCGTTACTCCATTTTAGATAAGGAATTTTATATTCCAACTTCAGATCATTTAGCTGCACAATCAAGTAACAACAGACAAGGAAGAGGAGAAGTTCTAAACGGCGATCAAGCAAAAGAGGTTTTAAACATCCTAAAGGATGATGCTGAAAGAACTTATAAAAATTATGAAACAATGCTGAATGAAAAATTTGATGGTTCAGTTATAGATGAAAATAAAAACGGATTAGCTAGAGAATTAGCTAGAATGAACCTGACACTAAATTCTTACACTCAATGGTATTGGAAAACTGATTTGTTAAACTTAATGAATTTCTTATTTCTGAGAGCTGATAAGCACGCGCAGTATGAAATTAGGGTTTATGCAGAAGCAATGTTGAATACTTTAAAAAAATGGGTACCAATTACTCATGCTGCTTTTCTCGATTATAGAATAGGAGCTGCTCATGTTTCTGCTAAAGGATTAAATGTTATCAAATCATTTATGAATGGAAAATCTTTAAATCATGAAACATCTGGTCTAAGTAAAAGAGAGTGGAATGAGCTTATGGATGTATTGGGTAAGCAAGATTTGATTATTTAATTTTTAAAGCAATATTTTTAATTTCATTAGTAATGATATCTTCATTCATAGAATGCATTAAGGGCACCTCATCATCTGAAGATTTGCTTATTGACTCATGTATTGGTATTTGACCAAGAAGTTTTATATTTTGATTTTTCGAAATCATTTCTCCACCACCCTTACTAAAGATAAATCTTTTGCTATTATTCTCATCAATTAAATAAGACATATTTTCTATCACTCCAAGAATAGGTACGTTAGTTTTTTTAAACATTTCAATACCTCTCATCGCATCATTTACAGATAATTTTTGAGGAGTTGTAACTATTATTGCACCATCAATTTCAAGTTCTTGTGAGAATGTAATTAAAGCGTCACCTGTTCCTGGAGGCATATCAATAATTAAATAATCTAAACTGGACCAATTAACATTATTTACAAAAGTTTTTATTGCGCTAATAACCATCGGCCCCCTCCAGACCATCGGAGATTTCTCATCTACTAAAAAACCAATAGACATTAAATAAACATTAAATTTAATAATTGGGTTTAATCTTTTTCCATCATCAGTAGTTGGTTTTTCTTTTACTCCAAATAATTGTGGGATTGATGGACCATAAATATCGGCATCCAATAGCCCAACATTAAAATTTTTACCAAGCTCAACTGCAATATTAGCTGCAATAGTGGATTTACCAACACCGCCTTTCGCACTTGAAATTGCGATTATTTTTTTAACGTTTGGAATCCTTTTTTTGACGAATTGGCTCTTTGGAGAAATTCTATCCTTAAAATCCTTGTTTAAATTTGCTTTTTTCGCGTCCATTTAACCTTGTTTTTTACTTTAAAATACCCATCTATATATGTATTAGTAGCGCAGAATTTAAAAGAGATAAATAATGATTAATAAAATTTTTAAAATGGCTAATTCACCATGGGGAAATGGTGGTGAAGATACACCACCAGGAGGCCGCGGTAGCGGTAGCGGATCAGGTGGAAGACGACCTCCAAATTTTGATGATTTAGCAGGACAATTTCAAGAACAGTTAAAAAAAATTTTTCCTAAAAATATGCCTGGTAGCGGAAGACCCATATTTCTATTTATAATTATAGTTGCCGCACTTTGGTTAGGTAGCGGTTTTTACAGAGTATTACCCGACGAACAAGGTGTGGTCATGAGATTTGGAAAGTATGTAAATCAAACCCAGCCAGGATTACATTACCATATACCTTTTCCAATCGAGAAAGTCCTAACTCCAAAAGTAACAAGAGTTAACCGAATAGATGTTGGATATAGGTCGGCTGCAGATACTGGTAGAGCCGCAAGCGTTAATGATGTTCCTGAAGAAAGTTTAATGCTAACCGGAGATGAAAACATAGTTGATATCGATTATTCAGTTTTTTGGGTAATTAAAGATGCTGGTAAATTCTTATTTAATATTCAAGACCCAGAAGACACTGTTAAAAGTGTTGCTGAAACCGCAATGAGAGAAATTATTGCAAGAAATGATATTCAAGCAATTTTAACTGAGGGTAGAGCACAGATAGAGATTGATACTCAAGCAATCATGCAAGAAATTTTAGACAATTACGAGTCAGGAATAGAAATCACACAAGTTCAAACTCAAAAAGCTGACCCGCCAGGCGAAGTTATAGATGCATTTAGAGATGTCCAAGCTGCAAAAGCAGATAAAGAAAGACAACAAAACGAAGCTGAAGCTTATGCGAATGACGTGATACCTAGAGCACGAGGAGAAGCAGCCCAGATCATTCAAAAGGCCGAGGGTTATAAAAAAGAGGTTGTTGCTCTTGCAGAGGGTGAGGCTTCAAGATTTGTTGCCGTATATAACGAATATAGAAAAGCTAGAACGGTAACTCAAGAGAGAATGTATCTTGAGACCATGGAAAAAGTTTTAGCAGACATAAATAAAATTATTATTGATAAAAAATCAGGCGGAGGTGTAGTACCATATTTACCGCTCCCTGAACTTAAAAAAATACAAAAGGAAGATTAATGAAAGAAAAAACATTAAAATTTTTAGCACCTATTTTTTTAGTTTTAGGATTTTTGACTTACTTGACATTCTTTACAGTGTCTGAAGTTCAACAAGCGATCGTTCTTCAGTTTGGTGATCCGAAAAGAGTAATTAAAAAAGCAGGTTTAAATTATAAAATCCCTGTAATTCAAAACGTAGTATTTTTGGATACAAGAATCTTAAATTTAGACGCACCACCCGAAGAAGTTATTGCATCTGATCAAAAGAGATTAATTGTCGATGCATTTGCAAGATTTAAAATAAAAGATCCATTAAAATTTTATATTTCCGTTGGAAATGAAAGAGTAGCACGATCAAGACTTTCAACTATCGTAAATGCTAGAATTAGAAGTGTTTTAGGTAAAGAGGAGTTGCAAACATTGGTCTCTAAAGATCGAGCAAGATTAATGGGACAAATTACAAGCGATGTGAATGATGAAGCAGCCAAACTTGGTATTGAAATTATTGATGTTAGAATTAAAAGAGCCGATTTACCTCAAGCAAATAGTGAAGCTATCTACAGACGAATGCAGACTGAAAGGGAAAGAGAAGCAAAAGAATTTAGAGCAGAAGGTGCAGAAATTGCACAAACAGTTAGATCTACAGCAGATAAAGAAGTTGCTGTTATTATAGCAGAAGCAAAAAAAACTGCTGAAATTTTGAAAGGTGAAGGCGATAGCGAAAGAAATAAAATTTTTGCAGGTGCCTTCGGAAAAGATCCTGCTTTCTTTAGTTTCTATAGATCTATGCAATCATATGAAAAAGCTTTAATAGGAAACGAAACATCTCTAATTTTATCTCCGGATAGTGATTTCTTTAAATTCTTCGGTAAGTCAGGTGCGAGAAAATTTAGATCTAGATCTACTAAACCAGCAACAAAAAAAAATTAAATTAGATATATGAATGAGCTCATTATCGCTATTGGGCTTTTACTAGTACTCGAAGGATTATTATATGCAATTTTTCCTTCACAAATGAAAAATATGTTAAATCAAATTAAAGATCTTCCGATATCTAAATTAAGAGTCGGAGGCCTTGTTTTTGCTATAATAGGGTTTATTATCATATGGTTTTTGAAACAATGAGAATGAAAATTCAGCACATATTTTTTGTTATTTTAATTACATCTTTTTGTAATCAATCAATAGCAGATATTTCAAAGGGTTTTTCAGAACTAGCAAAAAAATCAATGCCTTCAGTTGTGAACATTTCGGCTACAAAGGTTGTTGAAACTAGAGGAGGAAATCCTTTTCCATTCCAAGTTCCTCCAGGATCTCCATTCGAGGAATTTTTTAAAGATCAAAACAAAGGACAGAAACAAAGAAGAACAGTAGCACTTGGATCAGGATTTGTAATAAAAAATAATGGTACAGTAATAACTAACAATCACGTTATACAAGGAGCAGAAGGTATATTTGTTCGCTTTACTGATGGTAAGGAATATGAAGCTAAATTAATAGGAACAGATCCAGTAAGTGATATTGCTGTTCTTAAAATTCAATCAAATGAAACTTTTAAAGCTTTAAAATTAGCCGACTCTTCAAAAGCTAAAGTAGGTGACTGGGTCGTTGCAATTGGAAATCCTTTCGGGCTTGGTGGTACCGTAACATCTGGAATTATTTCTGCGATTAATAGAGATATCAATATGGGTAGATATGATAATTTTATTCAAACTGATGCATCAATCAACCAAGGAAATTCGGGCGGTCCATTATTTAATATGAACGGAGATGTATTAGGAATTAATACTGCAATTTTTTCAAATTCTGGTGGATCTGTTGGTATAGGATTTGCAATCCCTGCGAATTTTGCGAAAAATGTTATTAATCAACTAATACAATTCGGTGAAACAAAGCGAGGTTGGCTTGGAGTGAGGATTCAAGTTGTTTCAAAAGAGATTGCAGATGCAGTTTTTTTGAAGGAGCCAATAGGCGCTCTTGTTACGGACGTAAATCCCAAAGGCCCAGCGTTTAAATCAGGAATTAAACCTGGCGATATAATCATAGAATTTAACGGAACAAAAATAAAAACTATGAGAGAATTACCTAAAGTCGTGGGAGAAGCTCCTGTTGGAAAAGCTGCTACGGTCAAAATTTGGAGAGATAAAAAAGTTTTAACAAAAAATGTTGTTTTAGGTAGATTAGAGGACACAGCTGAATTTAAAAAGAGTATCAAGCCAAAAGAAAGTGAGGACAAATCACTAGCAGATCTTGGTGTAAGCGTAAGAAATATTAATAATAATGATGTAAAAAACAGATCAAAATTAAAAACAAAAAAAGGAGTGATCATCACAAATATTAATCCAAATGGTCCATTAGGTATGCTTCCGATTACTCCTGGAGATGCAGTGATCGCGGTGCAAAACTCCAAAGTTCAAAATACAAAAGATTTTCAAGCAAAAATTTCTAAATTAATTAAATCTGGAAAAAAATCTATACTATTAACTATTGTGGATTTGAATAATTCTACGAGATATATTGGTGTTAAAGTAAAATAACTCCTTAATGAAAAAAATAATTCTGTTATTTGGCCCAACCGCGTCGGGAAAATCTAAATTAGCGATCGATTTAGCCCAAAATTATAATGGTGAAATCGTGAATGCAGATAGTATGCAAGTTTATTCAGAAATCAAAATTCTTTCTGCAAGACCAGATGAAAAACATATCAAACACCATTTATATGGATGTACATCAGTTAATGATAATTTTTCTGTAGGAAAATGGTACACCTTAGCAACTAATAAAATTAAAGAGATAAATAAAAAAAATAAAGTAGCTATCGTTGTTGGTGGCACCGGACTTTATTTCAAAGTATTGATTGACGGATTGGTAGATATTCCAGAAATTCCAAAAATAGAAATGAATTTAAATCCATTAGGTAGACACATGATGATCAACAGTTATTCGAACAAGTATCCTGGAATATTTGATCACTTGGATGACCTTAATGATACGCAAAGGCTTTACCGAGCGATTGCTGTATATGATCATACTGGAATGACTGTATCTGAATGGCACACCAAAGAAAATAAAAAAAATTTTCAAACAAAAGATTTTATTAAAGTTTGTTTAATACCTGAAAAAAAAGAAATTGAAAAAAGAATACAAAAGAGATTTGATGATATGCTCAATAGTGGAGCAGTAGAGGAAGCAAAGAACTTTTATAAATTAGATATTTGGAAAAAATCACTTCACACCGCCAATTCAATAATAGGCCTTAGAGAAATACATCTTTATCTGTGTAAAAAAATTTCACTAGATGAGCTAAAAAATGATGTTTTAGTCAGAACAAGACAATATGCAAAACGTCAATATACTTGGCAAAGAGGTCAAATGAAGGATTGGAAAGCTTTTGATGATATAAATTATCTTGATTTACAAAAAAAAGTTAGCTCTTACATATCTAAAACTTGACCCAATTCAAACATCGGTTAAATTCAATCTTAGGGAGAAAATGACCAATCAATTAACTGGTGCAGAGATTGTTTTTAAAGCGCTCGAGGAGCATGGAGTCGAGTATATATTTGGTTATCCAGGTGGCGCAGTCTTGCCAATGTACGATCAAATATCAAAACAAAAAAAGATAAAACATATATTAGTAAGACATGAACAAGGTGCTGGTCATGCTGCCGAAGGTTATGCTAGATCTTCAGGTAAGCCAGGGATAATTCTTGTCACATCTGGACCAGGTGCAACGAATACAGTGACCGCGCTTACCGATGCTTATATGGATTCGGTTCCTTTAGTTTGTATAACTGGGCAGGTGCCAACACATTTAATAGGGACAGATGCATTTCAAGAATGTGATACAACAGGAATCACTAGGCCTTGTACAAAACACAATTGGTTAATTAAAGATGTAAACAAAATTGCCGAAACAGTTCACAAAGCATTTCACATTGCTACAACTGGAAGACCAGGTCCTGTTTTAATTGATATTCCAAAAGATATTCAGTTTCAAAAAGGAGTTTATAAATCTTCTAAAGAAATTGAAATTGATAATAAGAAAAAAATTATTAATTCTGATTTAACTAATATTGAAAAAGCGGTAGAGATGATAGTTAAATCATCAAAACCAATTTTTTATACAGGTGGCGGAGTTATAAATTCTGGACCTGAAGCATCGAAAGCATTAAGAGAATTGGTGAAGCTATCTGGATTTCCAGTCACTTCAACCTTACAAGGTTTGGGCGCGATACCAGGAGATGATCATCAATTTTTAGGAATGCTTGGAATGCACGGCACATACGAAGCAAATAATGCCATGCATGATTGCGATTTATTAATAAATATTGGAGCAAGATTTGATGATAGGATTACAGGAAGAGTTGATGCGTTTTCGCCAAATTCAAAAAAAATACATATTGATATTGATCCATCATCAATAAACAAAATCGTCAAAACGGACTTATCAATTGTTGGAGATTCTTTAACGGTAATTTCTGAGATGATAACAATACTAAAAACTAAATACTCAAACTTTAACAGCTCAAACAAAGAAAAAATTAGTGCTTGGTGGAGTCAAATTGAAACTTGGAGAAAAAAGAAGTCATTATCTTACAAAAAAGATAAAAAATTAATTATGCCTCAACAAGCAGTAGAAAGGCTATATGAATTAACAAAAAAACAAGATACTTTTATTACAACTGAGGTTGGCCAGCATCAAATGTGGGCTGCTCAGTTTTATAAGTTTAAAGAGCCAAACAGATGGATGACTTCAGGTGGTTTAGGAACTATGGGGTATGGTTTACCTGCAGCAATTGGTGTTCAATTAGCTCATCCAAAAAAATTAGTTGTAGATATAGCAGGGGAAGCTTCAATCCTCATGAATATACAAGAACTATCAACTGCTGTACAATATAGATTACCAATTAAAATTTTTATATTAAATAACCAATGGATGGGCATGGTTCGCCAATGGCAAGAATTACTTCATGAAAAAAATTATTCAGAAAGTTATACTGAAGCCTTACCTGACTTTGTTAAATTAGCAGAAGCATACGGAGCAGTTGGCATTAGAGCAACTAATCCAAATGAGTTAGATGGCAAAATTGAGGAGATGATGAAAATTAATAAGCCGGTAATTTTTGATTGTGTTGTAAAAAAAGATGAAAATTGTTTTCCAATGATACCATCCGGCAAACCTCATAATGAAATGATACTCGGACCAGATGACGAGGAGGAAATTTCAGAAGAAGGAAAAGTTTTAGTTTAGTTATGCCAAAATCTGCCTATGAGATTGATCAGCAATCCGAGAGTGTTGAAAGATATATTGTGGTTGCTTGGGTAGATAACGAGGCAGGTGTTCTCGCTAGAATCGCAGGTTTATTTTCCGGACGAGGATATAACATTGAGTCATTAGCTGTTGCCCAAGTTGACGATGAAAGAAACATATCAAGAATCACAATCGCAACAAATGGAACAAAACAAGTTGTAGATCAAATCAACGCGCAACTTTTAAAGTTAATTCCAGTTCACAAAGTTGCTACATATCCAATTGATGATACTTCGATATTTAGAGAGCTTGCTCTAATAAAATTTGTTGCAGAAAGTGATACTTTAAAAAAAGCTGAACAATTATGCATTGACTTAAATTCAATAATTTTAGATAAAACTCCAAAATCTTTTATTGCTCAGTATCTTGGGACTAGGAGAGAGGTTGATAGTTTTATTAAAACAATAAAACCCTTGGGTGCTATAAGTATTTCAAGGTCAGGTGCTTTAGCAATGAAAAAAGGGCCTGAAACTGTAAAAGATAACAAAGGTAAAGTACTATGAAAATGTATTACGAAAAAGATGCAAACACTAATTTAATAAAGTCTAAAAAAGTAGCTATTGTTGGATTTGGTAGTCAGGGACACGCTCATGCGCTAAATTTAAAGGATAGTGGCGTAAAAGAAATTGTGGTGGCCTTAAGGGAAAATTCTCCTAGTATAAAAAAAGCAGAACAAGCAGGATTAAAAGTTATGAATTTATCAGATGCTGCTGAATGGGCCGATATTTTAATGATACTAGCGCCCGATGAACTACAGTCTGCAATTTATAAAAATCATGTAGAGCAAAGAATGAGACAAGGAACAAGCCTGGCATTTGCTCACGGATTAAATATTCATTTTGACTTAATTACCGCGAGAGATGATCTTGATGTCTTTATGGTAGCTCCTAAAGGACCTGGACACTTAGTAAGAACTGAATATCAAAAAGGCGGCGGTGTACCGTGCTTAATGGCAGTGCACAAAGACAGCTCTGGTGCCGCAAAAGATTTAGCATTATCGTATGCTTCAGCAATTGGTGGAGGCAAATCAGGAATTATAGAGACTACTTTTAGAGACGAGTGCGAAACAGACTTATTTGGTGAACAGGTAGTTCTTTGCGGTGGATTGGTTGAATTAATAAAAAAAGGTTTTGAAACTTTAGTTGAGGCAGGGTACCCACCTGAAATGGCTTACTTTGAATGTTTGCACGAAGTTAAATTAATCGTTGATTTAATTTATGAAGGAGGAATTGCTAATATGAATTATTCAATTTCTAATACGGCTGAATACGGAGAATATGTATCTGGTAAAAAAATCATTGATGACAAGACAAAAGAAAGAATGAAGGAAGTTCTTAAAAACATTCAGAGTGGAAAATTTGCTAAGGAATGGATGAGGGAAAATGAAGCTGGTCAGAAAAACTTTCTTAAAATGAGAAAAGAACTCTCGGAACATCAAATTGAGCAAGTAGGTGAAAAATTAAGAGCCCTAATGCCTTGGATATCAAAAAACAAAATAATAGATAAGAATAAAAACTAGGATTTTAAGGCTTTTTTGGTAACACTGAGTTTGAGCGTATAAAGTTAATACAATTATAGCGTTAATTAGTGGATTTTTTTTGAATCATTTATTAGATTGGCAATATGACTAAAAATCAAATTATTATTTTTGATACAACTTTAAGAGATGGTGAGCAATCACCAGGTGCATCTATGAGTCTTGAGGAAAAAATAAAGATTGCTCATGCATTTCAAGATCTAGGAGTTGATGTTATGGAAGCGGGTTTTCCAGCTGCATCTCAAGGAGATTTTGAAGCTGTGACTGAGATTTCAAAGATTTTAAAAACTACAACTCCATGTGGTTTAGCAAGAGCATTAAAAAATGATTTAGAAAAATGCGTTGAGTCGTTAAAGCATGCAAAGAATTTTAGAATACATACTTTTGTTTCCACAAGTGATCTGCACATAAAACATAAATTGCAAAAAACTAGAGAAGAGGTTTTAGATTTAATAAAATTTAGCGTTGAGTTTGCTAAAAAACACACTGATGATGTTGAGTGGTCACCTGAAGATGCAACTAGGACAGATCCAGACTATTTATGTAAAACTGTTGAGCTTGCAATCAAATGTGGAGCAAAAACTATAAATATTCCAGATACTGTGGGTTATGCATTACCTAATGATTACGAAAGAATAATTAAAGATTTATTTAATAGAGTACCAAACATTGATAAAGTTGTTGTATCAACTCACACTCACAATGATTTAGGTTTAGGAGTTGCAAATGCTTTAGCAGGAATTTCTGCAGGTGCGAGACAAGTAGAATGTACCATTAATGGAATAGGTGAGAGAGCAGGAAATGCTGCGCTTGAAGAAATTGTCATGGCATTGAAAACAAGAAATGATTTAATGCCTTTTTCCACAAATATTAATACAAAAAAAATTAGTGCTTGTTCGAAATTAGTTTCCAGTGTTACAGGTTTTCCAATTCAATATAATAAAGCAATTGTAGGAAAAAATGCATTCGCCCATGAATCAGGTATTCATCAAGATGGAATGCTTAAAAATAGTAAAACTTATGAAATTATGACACCCGAAAGTGTGGGAGTTAAAAAATCTTCATTAGTAATGGGTAAGCATTCAGGCAGACATGCATTTAAGGAAAAATTAGTTTCTTTAGGATATCCTGATTTTTCTGAAGATCGTATAGATGTTGCTTTTAAAAAGTTTAAAGATTTAGCAGATAAGAAAAAACACGTATTTGATGAGGATATTGCCGTGCTTATTGATGATGATTTCATGAAAGACAACAATATAATAAAATTAATTTCATTAGATGTTTCAGCTGGTACAAAAGGTCAAAAAGCAACTTTAGAATTAGATGTTAGTGGTAAGGTTTCTAAAAGCGAACAATCTGGCGACGGACCAGTAGATTCAATCTTTAAATGTATAAAAGAAATTTTCCCGCACGATGTAAACCTTCAACTTTATCAAGTACATGCAGTAACAGAAGGTACAGATGCACAAGCAACGGTAAGTGTAAGAATTGAAGAAAAGGGAAAAATATCAGTGGGACAAGCAGCGGATACTGATACGCTAGTAGCGTCTGCTAAGGCTTATATAAATGCGTTAAACAAACTAATATTAAAAAGGAAAAGAACCGCACCAACAGATGACGAATATTCTGCTGCGGTATAGAAAGGAAATATGCTTGAAAAAATAATGGGGCTATGGTCAACAGATATGGCGATTGATTTAGGAACTGCAAATACTTTGGTTTACGTTAAAGGCAAAGGTGTTGTACTTAATGAACCATCGGTTGTAGCTATAGTTAATGAAAAAGGAAGAAACACGGTCTTAGCCGTGGGAGAAGATGCAAAACAAATGTTAGGTCGTACACCTGGATCTATTCAAGCAATAAGACCTTTGAGAGACGGTGTGATTGCTGATTTTATTGTTACCGAAGAAATGATTAAGCATTTTATAAAAAAAGTTCACCAAAGAAGTGCTTTTGCAAACCCAAGAATTATAATTTGTGTTCCGACCGGCTCAACACCTGTCGAACGAAGAGCAATTCAAGAGTCAGCTCATGCTGCCGGCGCTAGAAAGGTTCAACTAATCGAAGAACCTGTTGCTGCTGCAATAGGAGCTGGTTTACCAATAAACGAGCCAACTGGCTCAATGATTGTAGATATTGGAGGAGGAACAACAGAAATAGCTGTAATGTCACTTGGAGGCATTGTTTATTCAAATTCTCTTCGTCTAGCAGGTGATGCTTTAGATAAATCTATAGTAGATTATATGAGAAAGAAATTTAATTTGCTCATAGGTGAGTCGACGGCAGAAAAAATTAAGAAAGAAATTGGTACTGCAATACCGACTAATGATGAAAACACTTATATTATGAAGGGTAGAGATATAAGAACAGGAGTGCCAAAAGAAGTTACTTTAACTGAAAAAGATACAGCCGAGGCAATGTCGCCAGTAATTAATCAAATGATACAGGCAATAAAAGATGCTCTTGAAAATACACCACCAGAATTAGCTGCTGATTTAGTTGATATGGGATGTGTTTTAGCGGGCGGTGGCGCATATCTGAAAAATTTCGATAAATTGATTTCGAAAGAGACTGGTTTGCCAGTATCTATTGCAGAAGACCCGCTATCTTGCGTGGCTCTAGGAACAGGTAAAGCCTTAGAACAACAAGGTATTTTCTCGACAATGTTAACTGAATACTAGATTAAATGTACTTTGCATCGCCAGAAAAAGAGGGTGTAAAAAAAAATATAATAATTTTTGTATTCTTATCTTTGTTGCTTTTACTTATTGATACGTATGACAAAAAATATTTTAAATATTTGAAATCAGCCATAAATGACACAATCATTTACTCTGCAGTTGCAATTAAATATCCATTTCAAAAAATTTTTGGTGTAGTAGTGAGTGTATCAAACTTATTTGATGATGAAATTAAAACTGAGGATGTAGAAAAACTTAAACAAGAATTAACAACATTACAAAATAAGAATCAAACTTTGAATTTACAATTAAAAAAATTACAAAATATAGTTAATGAGGAACAGTACGATTATGATTTTATTAATTCTAAAGTCTTGATGTATAAAAAAAATTTGTTGTCAGACTCAATATTAATAAGCAAAGGTAGTGCACATGGTGTTAAAGCCGGAGATCCAATTGTTCGAGAAAATAGACTAGTTGGTAAAATTATCGACGTTAATTATGCCTCTTCAAAAGCTATATTGTTAACGAATATAAGAAGCAGAATTCCAGTTAATGTTGGTGAGAAAAGCCATAGAGCAATTTTAGTTGGTAATCCAAATATTGAAGGCGGAATTAGTTTAGAGTTTTTACCAAAAAATGTAAAATTTAATAATGGAGATAAAATTTTTACATCTTCAATAGATCAAATTGTTCCTGCTGGAATCTTAGTAGGTTCTGTTAAAAATATTAAAGATAAATTTATAGTTGAGCTAGCTTTTCAAAATTCTCAATTAGATTATGTAACAATAATGAGCTTAAAAAAATGACAAATATTTTATATCGATATTTTCCATTTATTACTTTGCTAGCAGTTACAATTATGGGATCGACAAATATATCTCTGTATGGAAAAACATTAGGTGAATTAGTAACTTTGCAATTTATTGTTATATTTGCATTTAAATTAGCAAATCCAAATGCGAACTTTGGAAAAGGAGTTTTGCTTTTTATAGTTAGTATAATTAATGATGCTCTCCAAGGTTTGACTTTAGGAACATCTGGATTGCTTTATTTTACAATCTTCGCTGTTGCAACCTTTCAAGCTGGAATTAAATTGAGAAACTTATTTTTATCAGAGTGGGTAGCTTTTATCTTTGCAGTTACTTGCTGTTACATTATACTTTATCTAATTGAAACTATATTTTATGAAACTACCTTTCCATTTACACTTTACGGATTAAATTTTGCCTTCACTGTTTTGGCTTATCCTGTATGTTGGGTATTGATTCATAAAATATTTTATAGAAATGCTTAAGGATAGTGAAAAAAAGAATCTGGCTAAAAAAATTAAGGGTGTCAAAAGCACTACTGAAAAAATAAAAATTTTGCTTAAAGAGAAACTAAATTCTGATTATAAGAACAGAGAAAAAATAAAAGAAGAAATAAAACAAAAGATTAAAGATAAAGAGATACACAAGGACATTTTTTATGGTTATCAAGTAGCCAGTGACATGTGGGATCTCGCTGGCGATAAATCAGCTGATTTAAATTATTATTCAAAAAGGCTTATTTTAGTATCTGTTTATTCAAATATTTTATTTAAAATTTTGACTTGCAAAACTTACCAACAGCAAAGTATCGATAAAGATATTGATAAATCTCTTAAAGGGGTAAAAAAGTTTAATGAGGTTAAATCAAGTATTTTAAAGCAATTCAGTTAGATGGCCCATTTTTCTATTTTCTTTTACATCGGTTTTTAAATAGTCATGAAAAAATTGTTTGTTTAAATATTTTGATTTTCTTGCATTTATAATATCATTTCCTAAAATATTCGTCATTACAGCATCGTTTTTTAAAGTTGTGATAGAATTTTCCAAATTCATGACTGCTCTAACATGATTTTCGAATTGGCTTATGTTGTAAGCTTCAATAGTTAAATGACCTGAATTGTGAACTCTTGGAGCTATTTCGTTTAATTTTGGTCCATCCTCGTCCAAAAAAAATTCAACGCACATAGTTCCAATATAGTTTAATTTTTCCGCAATTTTTTTTGAATAGTCTTTAGCAATTTCCAAATCATCTTTTATGACTTTTTCTGGAATCTTCGTTGTAGACATATGTAAAATTCCATTTTTATGCAAATTGAAAAATGGGCTATACATTTGTATATTTTTATTTTGAAATCTCGTTAAAATAATAGAAAACTCAAAAGAATAATTTATTTTTTTTTCGAGTATGTAATCTTTTGAATAATCAATCTCTTTAATTTTTAAATTATTAATATTTTCTAGAAAAAGCTGCCCTTTGCCATCGTAACCTAAAGTTGTTGTTTTTAAAAAGCCAGGCAATAAGGATGAGTTTTTAATTAAATCTTTTTTATTTTTTATGTGAGCATACTTTGTAGTCTTCACACCTAATTCATTGACATAGTTTTTTTCAAGTAATCTATTTTGTACGATTTTATTAATATTTGGATCAGGAAAAACTGGCTTTATAGCTGACAAGTCGTTTAGCGTTTCAAAAGGAATATTTTCAAACTCAAAAGTAATGATATCGCACATCTTTGCAAATTTTTCTAGATTATCTTTTGCTGTATAATTTGAACAAATAAACTCATCACAAAAATTTTGAGCTGGGGCATCACTATCATTTGTTAAAATGATAGTTTGAAAATCAAGTTTCTTTGCTGCCTGGCAAAGCATGCTTCCTAACTGACCACCGCCAATTATTCCAAGTTTTTTCATTACCTAGGATTTTTTTTTACTTTTTTTGTTTGTTTTTTTCTATAAGAAATAAGTTTATCTGCTACTTTATAATTATAAGTTGCAATTATGGATGCTGCAAACAAACCTGCATTAACAGCTCCTGTTTTTCCTATCGCAACTGTGCCAACAGGAATACCCTTTGGCATTTGTACTATTGATAATAAGCTATCAAGACCATTTAAACTTTTACTTTGAATAGGAACGCCAATAACTGGGATTTCGGTTAAGGATGCAATCATCCCTGGCAAATGTGCAGAGCCACCAGCTCCCGCAATAATCACCGCTATATTATTTTTCTTTGCCTTAGAAGAAAAATCATACATCCTCTTTGGTGTACGGTGAGCTGATACTATTTTGGTATCAATTTTAATACCTAACTTTTTTAAAATATCCGCAGCAAATTTCATTGTAGGCCAATCAGATTTGCTACCCATGACTATTGAGACTAATGGTGTTTTTGAACTTTTTTTCAATTTGCTTGTTGTTGCTGTTGCTGTGTTTCTTTTTGTTTTTTCTTTTCTTCTCTCTCTTGTTTTCTTTTAGCCTTATCTATTGCTTTTTGTAAATCTGTTTGAGTACATAAATTTGCAGCCACCGGATCCTTTGGAGATATGTTGGACATGTTCCAATGTTTTCTAGTTCTTATTGCATCGACAGTATTTTTAGTGGTTCCTACAAGTTTACATATTTGTCCATCACTTAACATCGGATAGTTTTTTGTCAGCCAAGATATTGCATTAGGTCTATCTTCTCGTTTTGAAATAGGCGTGTATTTTGTTCCTACAATCTTTTTAACCTCAACATCTAAAGTTTTTTCCTTAATTTTTAATGGTCTAGAAGAGTCTTTTGAGCAAGCTTCAATCTCATCACGAGTTAGTTGATTTGATAAAATTGGATTATATGCCTTTATACCTACTGCCACGTCACCATCAGCGATACCTTTAATTTCTAATTCGTGAATACCGCAAAAATCAGCAATTTGTTTAAATGTTAAAGTTGTATTTTCAATAAGCCAAACAGCAGTAGCTTTTGGCATTAGAGGAGAATTCATAGTTAACTTTTTTTGAGATTAGCAAATTTTTTATTAAATTTGCTTACTCTACCTTTATCTTGAACTTTTTGCGTTTCACCTGTCCATGCAGGGTGAGATTTTGGATCAATATCTAATTTCATGACTTCGCCTTCAGAGCCCCATGTTGACATAGTTTCAAACTCAGTGCCGTCAGTCATTTGCACTTTAATCTTGTTCATTTTAGGATGTATTTTTTTTTTCATAAAAAAAACTTTATATCAAATCATGTTAATTAGACAATAATTGAATACTCGTTAGTTTAAACCTTTTTTGAAATAATATAAGTATATAATCCCCAGAATACATAAGAAAACTATATCAAAATAAAATGGATAATTTTTTCCAAGATTTAAGAATACTAATCCAGCAAGTGGTTGTCCGAGAAATCTAGCAGCTGCTTGACTAGAGTATGCGGTTCCCAATATTAAACCTTTTTGATTTTCATTAGCTTTTTTTGATAACAAACTATTTAAACATGGACTCGTAATACCAATCCCATAACATAATGCTATGATTGCAAAGGGTATGATAGAAATGCTTTCTGTTGTTATCAATATGAAACCGATTATTAAAGCTAAGTATCCGCTCTGAATTAACTGAATTTCAGAAAATTTCTTAATTAATATCCTAAGCAGACCACCTTGTACAACGATTTGCGAAAAACCTGCTAATAGCATAACATATCCAATTTCTTTCGGACCCCAAGAAAATGTATCGTTTGTCCAAATTGCTATAATACCTTCCATGCCTGAAAAAACTAAATAAATAATTAATATTAATAAAAAATATGGGTATAGAGACTTATTTTTTGCTACAACCATTTGATCAGAGAGTTTTCGAGAAACTTCTGAAAATTTAAAATCTTTTTTAATTTTTAAACTTTCTTTTAAAAAAAATATTACATAAAATAAATTAACCAAATTTATTGCACTTGCATACCATGCAACACTACTTAAGCTTTCGGGCGTGAAATTGGATCCTGCAATTAGTCCACCAGCAAGTGGTCCTAAAGTAAATCCTAGACCAAAAGCTACTCCAAACATACCCATACCTTTCGCTCGATTTTCATTACTTGTTATGTCAGATATATATGCGGTCCCAACAGATACATTTGTTTTAAAAATACCAGCAACAACACGTGCTATAAAAATTAAAAGAAGATTATTACTCAGAGCTAATAAAATATTTGCAATCAATTCAGCAATACAATTTAAGATGATCAAAGGTTTTCTACCTATCTTGTCCGATAGACTTCCCCAAAACGGAGACACAAAAAATTGAAAAAAAGAAAATGACCCGAAAGCTACTGTTATTAAAAAAATATCTCCCCCATAATTCTTTATAATGAATGGAAGCGTTGCAATTAATACACCGCTAAAAGCAAGAACATCTAAAAATAAGAAAAAAACAAACTTACTCATTCTTAAAAAGAACTTTAATTAAATCGTTATGAATTTTGTCATTAGATATGAATATGTTTTTGGTATCTTTATTAAAGTCATTTCCTTCAAAGTCAGATATGCGACCACCTGACTCTAATAAAATAATTATTCCAGCTGCATAATCCCAATAATTTAAATGATCATACCAAGCTAAGTCAGCTCTTCCAGCCGAAACATAAGCAAAGTCTAATGCGGCACTTCCAAAATTTCTTAATTTATGAATTTTATTTGAGGCTACTTTTAATTGACTAAATATTTTATGATTTTCAACTATTTCAAGAGGTGGACACCCGTATAAACCGATAATCTCTTGCATATTTTGCCTTGATGAAACTCTGATTCTTTTATTATTAACATATGCCCCTCTACCTCTTTCAGCAAAAAAAAATTCATTTTTTATTGGATCAAATATAACACCACAAACAATGTCAGAATTTTTTTCTAATGCAATTGAGATTGCGAAGTGTGGAATACCATGCATAAAATTAGACGTTCCATCGATTGGGTCTATTATCCAATTAAATTCAGAAGCTTGAGATTTATTAATCCCGCTCTCTTCTGCAATAAAGCCATATCCAGGTCTTGCTTTACTTAATTCCTCGATAATAATTTTTTCAACTTTTTTGTCGGTTTTTGTAACAAAATCTCCAGGACCCTTTTTTGAGACTTGCAGCCTCTCTACTTCACCAAAATCTCTAATAATAATTTTAGATACTTTGTTGCAGATTTTCTCTAAAACATTTATTTCTGGAGATAATAGCGGCATTAAGTTATTTTTTTTATATATTCTCGAGTGCGAGAGTCGATTGCAACAGTGTCACCTTGATCTATGAAGGGGGGGGACCATTATTTTTAAATTATTTTGTATTGTTGCTGGTTTATAAGAACTTGAAACTGTCTGCCCTTTAACAACGGCATCTGTCTCTAAAATTTCATATTCTAGTTGTTTGGGAAGACTAACACTAATTGGCTTTTCATCATAAAACTCTAAAACAGCACTTATATTTTCCTTTAAAAGCAATTTATCATCACCAATAATTTCATTTGGTATGTTTACTTGTTCAAAAGTTTTTTCTTCCATAAATACTAGGGAATTTCCATCTTCGTACAAGTATTGATAATTTCTTTCATCCAAAGATGCTCTTTCAATCGTTTCTCCAGACCTAAATCTTTCGTTTAGTTTTGTACCTTTAGTAATACTTTTAAGTTCAACTTGATTAAAAGCACCGCCTTTGCCTGGTTTTACAGCCTGACTTTTGAGGCATCTCCATAGGTCATTTTTATATTCAATAACGGTACCTGGTCTTATTTCACTAGCTAGAATTTTCATACCGCTTAATACACTTTTTAATTTATTAATGAAAGATTATTTAAATTTTTTTATTGCTTCTATTGGAGACATATTTTTGTTGCGCCATATAAACCCTGAAACTGCAATATAATTTACTCTATTTTTTAAAAGAATTTTATAATTATTTGCGTTAATTCCGCCAATCCCAACAATTGGAATTTTAAATATTTTTTTAGCTTTTTTTATCAAAGCAGGATTTGCAGCAAATTTTACATTTTTTGTTTTAGTTTTGAAAAAAGCTCCAAAAGCAAGATAATCAGGCTTATATCTCATGGCTTTTTTTCCAAGGGCAATAGAATTATGACAGGTGATACCAAAAAATTTCTTTTTAGCTAAATATTGTTTATTTAATTTATTTTTTAGGTCATTTTGACCGAGATGAAAACCGCAACTGAAAGTGCTTGCCAATTTAGGATAATCGTTAATTATTAATTTTGTTTTATACTTTTTTACGATTGGAATTATTTTTTTTATATGATTTAATAATTTTACTTTTGATAACTTTTTGCTTCTGACCTGTAAAAATTTAATTTTTTTCGTACTTAAAACTTTAGGTAGATAATAGTAAAATCTTTTATTTAGTTTGTTCGGGGTAATTAAATAAATATTTTTCAATTTTAAGCAGCTTTTTCAAGCTCTTTATTCCACTTACCTTGGGCTGCTAAGCTGTTCATTTTTGCCCTTTCTTCAAAAGCATGTTGTACACTTTTAGTGTCTTTTAAATCTTTTGCCCAGGTTTTAAGTGCGCTTTGTTGTAAAGCTCTTCCATATGAAAATGTAAAAGCAAATTTCGAGTCATTAACTTTATTTATTTCATTAAGGTTCATCGTGGCTTCAAACTCAGATTGTCCACCTGATAAAAAAGCTATTCCTGGTACTCCTGAGGGAACATTTTTTTTAAGACAATTTAAAGTAAGTTTTGCAACTTCGCTTGGATTATTTTTTGTATTACTTTCATTTCCATTTAAAATCATGTTTGGTTTTAAAACGATGCCTTCCACGTCCACATTATTATTTGCTAACTGGTAAAAAGTTTCTTCCAGTATCATCGAAGTCACATCGTTGCATACATTTATGTTGTGTTTGCCATCCATTAAAAGCTCTGGCTCAACTATTGGCACCATATTAGCTTCTTGTACTAAAGCGGAATATCTTCCAAGTGCATGAGAATTAGCTTTTATAGATTCTTTACTTGGCAAACTATCCTTTTCAGAAATTTTATAGACAGCCCTCCATTTCGCAAATCTTGCGCCCAATTCGTAATACTCTTTCAATCTTTCTCTAAGACCATCTAATCCTTCTGTAATTGTTTCATCTTTTGAAAGGGCTAGTTTTTTTGCACCTTTATCTACCTTAATTCCTGGCAAAATATTTCTTTCATTTAATATTTCTGAGATGGACTTGCCATTCACCTTTTGTCTGATAGTCTCATCAAACAAAATGACACCACTTACATAATCTGAAATTTTAGGAGAGGAGAACAATATATTTCTAAAATTGAGTCTATTTTCTAAAGTTGACTCAACATTTACTGATTGTAAACGTTTTGTCATAGTCCCTGTACTTTCATCCGCCGCCAAAATACCCTTTCCTTTAGCGACCATTTGTTTTGCAATTTTTTTAATATCCATTTTGATTATTCTAACACAAAATTATTTTTCAAGTACCTTTAAGCCTGGCAAAACTTTACCTTCTAACCATTCTAAAAATGCACCACCTGCGGTTGATATATAACTAAAATTACTTATTAAATTTGATTTTTTTATTGCTGCAAATGTATCTCCGCCGCCTGCAACTGAAATTAAATTATTTTTTTTTGTGTAATATGCCACTGATTTTGCAATTTGTTCTGTACCATTAGAAAAATTATCATTCTCAAATAATCCAAAAGGACCGTTCCACAAAACAGTTTTACATTTACTTAATGTTTCATCTATTATTTTAATTGTTTCATAGCCAATATCAAAAATACAATCATCATTATTTACTTCATTTAATTTTTTTAATGTACCTTTAGTATTTTGATTTTGAGATACAATCACATCAGTCGGCAAAATGATTTTACACCTACATCGATTAGCTACTTGATGAATACTTTTTACAATACTAATATCTACCTGCTCAAAGTATGATTTACCAATATTTACGTTATCATATTTTAAAAAATTATTAGCCATAGCCCCACCAATTATCATATAGTCCATTTTAGGAAGTAAATTGATGATTAAATCAATTTTTGTTGAAATTTTTGATCCACCAATCAAGCAAGCTACAGGTTTTTGAGTTTGAGTTATAATTTTATTTAATGCATTAATTTCTTCAATAACAGTTTCACCCGCATAGGAATCAATATATTTAGTTACACCATTAATTGAAGCATGAGATCTATGTGAACATGAAAAAGCTTCATTTATGTAAACATCAGCAATGCTTGCTAGTTTTTTTGAAAATTCGTCATTGTTTGTTTCCTCTCCAGGATAAAATCTTACATTTTCAAGTAAAAAAATTTTTTTTTTTGATTTTTTTATTTTTGATTTCTCTAATTTTTCAACTTCATTAAAATCTATTTCACTATTTAGTGCCTTCTCAATTTCACTCTTTATTGGAAGAAATGACAAGCCATCTTTCATATTTTTTTTTGGCCTTCCTAAATGTGAGCACAGGACAACTTTATTATTATTATTAATGTAACCATGTATAATTTCTCTCATTTTATTTATTCGAGTGATGTCTTGAATTTTTTTGTTATTTACAGGCACATTAAAATCTACACGTAGCAAAATAATTTTATTTTTTGTAGAATACTTATCAAGAATTTTGTATTGACTCATTTTAAGGTCTTTTTCATAAAAATTGCTAAATCATTCATTCTATTAGCAAATCCCCATTCGTTGTCATACCAAGAAAAAACAGTTCCGTATCTGCCACCCAAAACTTTTGTAAGACCGAGATCTATAATTGATGATTTCGTATCATGATTAAAATCTGAGGATACTAATGGCATTGTTTCTACACCCATAATATTTTTAAGGTTTGAATTGCTTGCTTTAATAAATGAGTTATTTAATATTTTTTCAGTGATTATTTTCTTTGTTATAAAATTTAATTGAACCAATGACACATTTGGCACCGGTACTCTTAAAGATATTCCATCAATCTTATTTCCAATTTCTGGAATTATCATTCTTAATGATTTTGCAGCTCCTGTTGAAGCTGGGACGATAGAATTTGGGGCACTTCTAGCCCTTCTTAGATCTTTGTGAGAATTATCTAATAATCTTTGGTCGCTGGTATAAGCATGTACAGTTGTCATAAAACCTTTCTCAATCCCAAAATTTTCATTTAGAACAGAAACTACTGGAGCCAAACAATTTGTGGTGCAGGATGCTACTGAAACAACTTTATCTTTTTTAGTAATTTTTTTGTGATTAATTCCAAATACCACTGTTTTGTCTGCATTTTTACACGGAGCCGAGACAATTACTTTTTTTGCACCTGCCTTTATGTGTCCGCTAGCTTGTGATTTTGTATTAAATTTTCCAGAACACTCAAAAACAATATCAATTTTATGTTTTTTCCATGGACATTCTTTAGGTTCCAACTTACTCGATAAAGCAATTTTATCTTTATTTATGAATAGTGTATCTCTATTATTTTTTACTTTTAATTTAAAGTCACCGTGAATTGAGTCTTTCTGCAATAGAAATGCACTTATATCAGCAGATGCCTTATTATTAATTGCAACTACTTTTATTTTTTTGTTAAATTTATTTTCGTAAATAGATCTTAATACCATTCTGCCAATTCTTCCAAAACCATTTATGGCTACTTTAATCATTTATTATCCCGCTAATCGAATTAGATATTTCATCTGCTTTTAAATTAAAATCATTGAATATTTCTTTATATGGAGCACTTTTGCCAAAATCATCAACCCCAAATGATTTTCCTTTTTTTCCGACGTATTTGCCCCAGCTATCTGTTTTGGCAGCTTCAATTGAAAAAATTATATTTGTCTCGTCTAAAATTTTAGATTTTGTTTCTTCAGAATTTTTTTCGAAAATATCTAAGCAAGGCACAGATATTATTTTTGAATATATATTTCTTGTGGCTAATTTATGTCCTACTTCTATTGCCAAGCCCACCTCGGATCCAGAAGCTAAGATTGTACATTTAATATCATTTCCTGTTCTCATAATTTCATAAGCACCGTTTTCACAATAATTCTGCTTAGTGAATTGTTTTCTAATTGGACTAACTTTTTGTCTTGTAAGGGCAATTACACTTGGTGTTTGATTATTTTGCAATGCTATCTGCCAACATTCTGCGACTTCGGTTGTGTCTGCAGGTCTAAATACATTTAGATTTGGAATAGATCGAAGACCTGATAATTGTTCAACCGGTTGATGCGTTGGACCGTCTTCCCCTAAACCTATGGAGTCATGGCTTAAAACAAATATTACACCAATTTTCATTAATGCAGCTAATCTTATTGCAGGCTTACAATAATCACTAAAAATCAAAAAAGTACCACCATATGGTTTGAGATTGCTGTGCAATGCTATACCATTCATAACTGCACACATAGCGTGCTCTCTTACTCCATAGTGTATATAATTTCCTTTAAAATCATTTGCCTTAATAATTTTATGAGATTTAATTTTAGTATTGTTTGATCCTGATAAATCTGCTGAACCACCAATTAAAAATTTATTCTTTTCCACCAAGTGTGATAATATTTTTTCAGATGATTTACGTGTTGCCATTGCTTCGTTATTTTTAAAAATATCATTTTTAGCCTTTAATATTATCTCATTTAAATCATAATTATATTTTTTAATTTCTTTTGCTAAATCGTTTTTTTGTGACTCTTTTTTAAATCTTGTACCTATTTTTCTCCATTCTAAAAGTATATGTTCAGGTATTTCAAAAGGTTTATAAGGCCATTTAAGTTTTTTTCGAACAAGATTTACCTCTTCTTCTCCAAGAGGACTGCCATGAGAATCAGAAGTTTTAGCTTTATTTGGCGATCCGAAACCAATAATTGTTTTGCACGATATAGCCGTGGGTCTTTTTGCTTTTTGTGCTTTTTTCAAAGCTTTAAAAACCTCTTTCTCATTGTGACCATTTATTTCAATATAGTCCCAATTATAACTTTCGAATCTTTTTCTAAAGTTATCAGAAACTGTGAGATTAGTTGGTCCATCAATTGAAATAGAATTATTATCAAATAAGAGAATTAGATTTTTTAACTTAAGGTGTCCAGCAAGACTTAAGGCTTCATGGCTAATACCCTCCATGAGACATCCATCGCCTACAGTAACGTATGTTTTATGATTTACTTTAGATTTACCAAACTTGCTTTTTAAAATTTCCTCAGCTATTGCAAAGCCAACTGAATTAGCAATTCCTTGTCCAAGCGGACCAGTTGTCGTTTCAATGCCAGAGTTTTTTTCATATTCTGGGTGTCCTGCGCAAATAGAATTTAATTGTCTAAAATTTTTAATATCTTCTAATTTAATACTTTTGTAGCCGGTCAAATATAAAAGCGAGTATAACAACATTGAACCATGACCATTTGATATAATAAATCTATCTCTATTAATCCACCCTGGGTTGTCTGGATCAAATCTTAAAAAGTTTTTAAAAAGAACAGTGCAAATGTCTGCCATACCCATAGGCATACCCGGGTGCCCTGAATTAGCCTGTTGTACGGCATCAATGGATAAAAATCTAATCGCATTTGCTAGTTCAGAATGTTTTACTTTTGACATTAAATCTTTTCGACTTTCGTTGTCGAAATTAATATTACTTTGCTGTATAAATATAAATACTAAAATTTATATAGTATGGATAATATTAAAACAAAAGAGCTTGAATTATTACAAACTCTCTCAAAACTAGATTTGTTTACTGATTTAGTTGCTAATTCTAAAAAGAAAATTGTTGATTTAGAAAGCGTCAAAGGAGAGCTAGAAAATGAAAAAAAACAGCTTATGGAAAAGTTATCCACACTTGAAGATGAAAACAAATCCTTAATTAATCAACTCTCAGAACTTCAAGGTAAAAATCTTTCAGCTTCCTCCAATGAAGATTTGAAAGATAAGATTATCGCAATTGAGGATGAAAATAATAAATTAAAAAAAGACATTGCTATTATGGAGGAAGAATTAGAGGTGTCCAGATATAAAGTTTTAGAAAGTGAAAATAAGCAAAAAAAAAGTGTCTGAGAAGTTGGATGAACTTAACCAAGAAACAGAAAATTTATTTGAAAAGGACGAATGGTAAACGTAAATATTAAATTTAATGGTAGAGACTACCTTTTGGCTTGTGAAGATGGGCAAGAGGAAGATCTAGAAAAATTAACAAATCAACTTAATGAAAAATTTAATAAATTAAAATCTGATCTTGGTAATTTAGGTGAAGCAAAGCTACTTTTAATAACGACAATTCAAATTATGGATGAATTATTAACTGTAAAATCTACTTTGAAAAAATTAAAAGATCATAATAATGAACTCGAAAAAAAATTTAAGGAAATAAAAGATTTGTCTATAACGTATAAAGAAAACCGTGATTTAGAAGTACGAAAACTAGATAATGAGTTAAGTGAATTAAAAGCTTCAATTGAAAATAATGAAAAAAATTACACAGAAATTATCAATAAAGTAAATAACTCAATTAATGCTTTTATAACAAAAGCTTCTTAATTGATGAAATCCTTACTACGCGAAAAATATTTTTCTTTAAGAAAAAAAAATTATTTTGATCTTAACAAAAAACAAATTGATTTTATGCTTTCGAAAATCAGAAAGATTATAAAAAAAAAAAATAAAAAAAGATTAGGTATTTATTATCCTATTAAATGTGAGATAAATATATTTTCAGTAATAGCCAATACATATCTTAATTGTAATATAATGCTACCAAGTCTAAAAAAAAATAATGGTAAAATGATATTCAGAAAATGGGATAGAACGCAGCCATTATGTTTAGGTAAATTTGGAATTCCAGAACCTCATTCTAATCATGTTAGTTTAGAGCCTGATATATTGATTGTTCCACTACTTGCATTTGACAAAAATAAAAATAGGCTTGGTTATGGTGGTGGCTATTATGACAAATATCTTTATGAGTCTAAAAAAAAAAATATTTTGTCAATTGGTTTAGGTTTTAGTTTTCAAAAAACCAAATGTGTACCGACTAATAAATACGATAAAAAATTAGATTACGTATTAACTGAAGGAGAATTACTTTATTAATGAATTTTTTATTTTTGGGAGATATTGTTGGTAGAGCAGGAAGAATTGCAGTAATTGAAAAGTTACCAAAAATTATATCAAATCACAAAATTGATTTTGTTATTGCAAATGGAGAAAATTCTGCAGGCGGTTACGGTATTACACCATCCATATGTGATGAATTGTTTAAGTGTGGAGTTGATGTAATTACATCGGGAAACCATATTTGGGATCAAAAAGAAATTCTTAATTATATAATTATGGAAAAAAGGCTTTTGAGGCCATTCAACTTTGAAGATGGAACTCCTGGAAGTGGTTTTGAAATATACAGTAAAAAAAATGCAAAAGTTGGAGTTATGAACATTATGGGAAATATTCATATGAAAAAATGTAATAACGTCTTTGAAATAATAGAAAAAAAAATCTCCGAAATTAAACTTAAAACACATGTAGACTTTCTATTAATTGATTTTCATGCAGAGTTAACAAGTGAGAAACAAGCAATGGGACATTTATTGGATGGTAAGGCGACTCTTGTTGTAGGAACCCATACACACACACCGACTTTAGATTATAGAATTTTGGACAAGGGTACAGCTTTTCAAACTGATGCAGGAATGTGTGGCGATTATAATTCTGTAATTGGAATGAAAAAAGAAAACGCTATCTTAAGATTCTTTAAAAAAAAAACAGATCGTTTAGTTCCAGCTATGGAAGCACCAACTATTTCCGGAATAATCGTTGAAGGTAATAATGATACTGGACTTGCAAAAAATATTTATCCAATATTAATTGGTGGGAACTTAAAATACAAAAGTTAGTTATGGCTGGACATTCACATTGGGCAGGTATTAAACACAAAAAAGGAAAAGCAGACAAAATAAGATCAAAATTGTTTTCTAAATTAAGTAGAGAAATAACCGTTTCTGCAAAAATGGGTTTGCCGGATCCTTTAATGAATCCTAGACTTAGATCAGCTGTGCAAGCAGCAAGAAGTGCAAACATGCCCAAAGATAATATTGAAAGAGCAATTAAAAAGTCACAGGCTCAAGATGGACAATCGTTTGACAAAGTTCAGTATGAGGGCTTTGGTCCTGAAGGAGTGGCATTTATTGTTGAAGCTCTTACAGATAACAAAAATAGGACGGTTTCAAATGTGAGGTCGATTTTTGAAAAAAACTCTGGATCATTAGGATCGGAAGGTTCAGTTTCTTATCAATTCGAGAGATGTGGTTTAATCAAAGTTAAAAAGACTTATTGTTCAGAAGAAGAAATATTTAATTTAATAGCTGACTCAGGAGCAGAAAATATTGAAAATATAGAAGATTGTTACGAAATTACTACAACGATTGAAAATTATAACAAAGTACGTGAAGTGGTTGAGAGTAGAATTAAAGAATTAGAATTTTCTGACTTAATTTGGAAGGCTAAAAATTATGTTAACATTGAAAATAAAGAAGCATTTACAATTGTAGACAATTTTAATAGTCAACTTGAAGATGATGATGATGTTCAAAATGTATATTCTAACGCGAAAATAGATAAAAAATTAATGATGGAAATTTAACTTGATACTTTTTGCTATAGATCCCGGGGTAAATGGTGCTTGTAGTGTCTATATAGATAGAAAACTGTCCAAAATATTTGATGTACCAACTATGACGGATGGAAAAAAAAATAAGAAACAAATTAATGCCGCTCAACTGTCAAAAATTGTAAAACAAACAATTGAGGACCAAAAGGACGAAATTAGCGTCATTATCGAGAGAGTTAGTGCGATGCCAGGTCAAGGTGTAACTAGCATGTTTAATTTTGGCCAATCGTTTGGTGTGATTAAAGGTATATTCTCTACTCTTGAGATACCCATATATTTTGTTAGCCCAGCTAAATGGAAGAAACATTTTAATTTAATTGGATCTGAAAAAGACGCAAGTAGGACAAAAGCGATAGAATTATTCCCAAAATTTTCTAATGAAATCTCAAGGAAAAAAGATGCGAATAAAGCAGATGCAATTTTAATAGGAAAATATTTTTTAGACCACTTTAATAATGGAGGTTATCATGGCTAATTTTAGTTTAAAAGTATATTACGAAGATACGGATGCCGAAGGTATCGTGTATTATGCAAATTATTTAAAATATTTTGAAAGAGCTAGAACAGAGTTAATTTATTCATGTGGTTTAAATCATAAAGATATATTATCAAAATATGAAATTAGAATTGTAGTGAAATCATGCAATGTCGAATTTAAAAAACCTGCCAAGTTTGAGGATAATTTGAATGTTTTTACAAAAATAATAAAAATATCACCAGTCAGAATCACTATGGAGCAAAAAATACTGAGAAAAGAGGATGTCTTAGTTGACGGTAAAATAGACCTTGTGACCATCGATAACAATGGTTTACCAAAAAAAATGCCTGATGAACTATACAATAAGTTTAAAAATAGTATTTCTTAGAAAATTAGGGTAATAGATTGCCAAATTAATGACATTATTTGATTTTAGGGAGGTTTAATGGATCAAGTTACTACAGGCGCAGCTGCTATAGCTACAACGGATTTTTCCATAATAACATTATTTATGAGAGCGGATTTAATTGTCAAATCTGTAATTATAATTTTAATAGTCTCTTCAATATATTCTTGGGCTTTAATATTTGAGAAACATAAGATTTTTAAAAAAATAAATTTAACAAGTAATAACTTTGAAAAAAAATTCTGGGACTCTAAATCTGCGCAGGAAATTTATAAAAAAACTAGCGAGAAAGATGCAGATCCAATGACGAGAGTTTTCAGGGTAGGCATGGATACATTAAATGAACATAAAAATAGAAGCGCAAAAGAGTCTAATGAAATCGTAAAACGGATGATGGATGTAGCTATTGATAAAGAAATAGAAGGGTATGAAAAAAATTTAACAATACTTGCTACCATAGGTTCGGTTGCACCCTTCGTAGGATTATTTGGAACCGTGTGGGGTATTATGAATTCCTTTCAATCAATCGCAATCTCAAGAAATACAAGTTTAGCAATCGTTGCACCTGGAATTGCCGAAGCTTTATTTGCAACCGCTTTAGGACTTTTAGCAGCAATCCCTGCAGTTGTTGCGTACAATCGATACTCTAATAGCTCAAGACTTTATACTCAAAAATTAGAAAACTTCTCACGTAGCTTTCTAACAATAATTTAATAATGGCGATTAATTTACAAAAATCTGAAAGACGCTCTAGAAATGTAATGAGTGAGATAAATGTCACTCCCTTTGTTGATGTAATGCTAGTTCTTTTGATTGTTTTCATGGTTACTGCACCAATGTTAACAGTAGGAGTCCCAGTAAATTTACCAGAAAGCGAAGCAGATTCTTTGCCAGACGATAGAGAGCCTTTAACGGTTTCAATTAATTCAAAGGGAGAGGTTTTTGTACAAGATACTAAAGTTGCATTTAACGAGCTTGTTGCAAAATTACTTGCAATTTCTAAAAACAGAACGGACACTAGAATTTATGTTAGAGGAGACAAAAACATTAATTACGGTAGGGTTATGGAAGTTATGGGCAATCTAGCGGGATCGGGATTTACAAAAGTTGCACTAATATCTCAAACCAAAAGATAATTTATGTATAAAAGTTTTTCGCTATCACTTTTATTTCATTTTTTTATTATTCTATTTACTATGATTACAATGCCATTCGTGGTCAAAAAAACCAATAGATGTGCCTCCAATTATAGCTATAGATTTGATACAAATTTCTGACAAAACCCAATTACCTTTTGCACCAAAAGCAAAGGAGATTATTGAAAAAATTAAGGAAAAAGAGAAAGAAAGGCTTGTTACAAAACAAGCGCCACCCAAAATAATACCTAAAGAAAAATTAGATGCTGTTCCTTTACCAGATAATATAAAAAAACAGGTTGAAGAAAAAAAGAAAAAACAAAATCCAGAGGAAGTTAAGGAAAAAATTAGGCAGTCTTCAGAATTTGAAAAAAAAGAGTTATTTGATCCTAATAAAATAGCAGCTTTAATTGATAAATCTAAAGAAGAGCAAGCTGATATTCAAGCTAAGAAAAGTTTAGATATCACCCAATCTCAAGATAATACAGTAAGTTTAGATAAGGGATTAACTATTACACAAGAAGATGCTATTAAAGCTCAAATCTTTAAATGTTGGAATATCCCTTTGGGTCTTCCATATGATGAGGATTTAACTGTAAGAATTAAATTACAATTAAAACCAGATGGGTCAATTATGAGTTCTGAGATTTTAGATCATGCAAGAATGAACAAGCCAGGTCAGGGCTTTTATAGAGTATTGGCTGAAAGTGCATTACGTGCAGTCAAACTATGTGATCCCTTAAAGATGCCAACAACTGGGTATAATAAGTGGAAAGATTTACAACTTAATTTTGACGCAAAAGAAATGTTAAAAGGATAAATGAAAAAAATATACTTTATATTACTAATCGTATTTTTAAATACAAACCTTAATGCAGCAGTTAAAATTGATATTACCAGAGGTAATTTAGAACCTTTGCCGGCAGCAGTGTCAGACTTTTATATTGATAATCCTGAAAAATTTTCTGAAGGTATTAAAAAACTTAATCTCGAAAGCAACCTACCGAAAGTTATTAAAAATAATCTAAAGAGATCAGGTTTATTCTATATTTTAGATAAAAAATCTCATATTCAAAAACCTAAATTATCACACCTTAAACCTCGTTTTGAAGATTGGTCTTTAATTAAAGCGCAAATAATGATTTCAGGAAAAATAAAAATTGATGAAAAGGGTAGACTTAGAGTTGAGTTTAGATTGTGGGATGTAGTTTCTGCAAAAGAAATTGAAGGTTTGGCTTTATTTGCGACACCTAAATCATGGAGAAGAATCGGTCATATAATCTCTGATAAAATTTACCAACGAATGACGGGTGAAGAGGGATACTTTGATACAAGAATTATTTATGTTGCTGAGAGTGGACCAAAGGACAGAAGAATAAAAAAACTTGCTATTATGGACCAAGATGGAGCAAACAATAAATTTCTAACATTAGGTAATGAATTAGTTCTTACCCCTAGATTTAATCCAAATTCTCAACTCGTAACTTACATGTCTTATTTTAAGAATTTACCAAGAGTATATTTGTTAAACATTGAAACTGGTGTTCAAGAAATTGTAGGTGATTTTCCAGGCATGACATTCGCTCCTCGTTTTTCACCTAACGGTAATAAAGTAATAATGAGTTTTGCAAAAGACGGTAATTCAGATATTTACACTATGGATTTAAAAAGCAGGGTAGTTGAACAATTAACATCTCACCCCTCTATAGATACTTCACCTTCTTACTCACCTGATGGAAGATTTGTTGTGTTTAATTCGGACAGAAGCGGCTTCCAACAGCTTTATGTGATGAGAAGCGATGGAAGAAAAGTTAAAAGAATTTCTCGAGGAAAAGGGTTGTATGGAACACCTGTTTGGTCACCTCGTGGAGACTTAATAGCATTCACAAAAATTTTTAAAGGTAAATTTTATATTGGTGTTATGAGAACCGATGGCTCTGGAGAGAGATTACTAACAGAAAACTTCTATCAAGAAGCACCTTCATGGTCCCCAAATGGCAGAGTATTGATATTTTATCGTGAAACTGCAGCTAGAAAAAAGGGTGTTGGAGCAAGCTCTAAATTATGGTCAATTGATATTACAGGATATAATGAAGTAAAGCTTAAAACTCCATCTGATGCTTCAGACCCTTCATGGTCTAGTTTACTGTCAAAATAAAGCTAAATTCATAAAAATTTAATTAATAATTGTGTATATTTTCTCTTGATAAAAGACCGCAATTATGTAGAAGTGAGGAAAATCGTAAATGAGGTTAAAGATGTCTTTAAAAAATATAAAAAATCTAATCTTAGTAGTTTTTTTAGGTTTCCTTTTAACAGCTTGTGCAACAAGTTCTAGAAAGCCTGGAAAAGATTATTACACTGGTTCTGATACTGTTAAGTTTCTAGCTTCTGGTGTTCCAGATAGAGTTTTTTTCGCAACTAACAGATCTAGTTTACATTCAGGTGCTAAAGGTACATTGAATAAACAAGCTGCATATATTAAGAGCAGCGGTATAAGTGTTGTTGTAGAAGGTCATGCTGATGAAAGAGGTACGAGAGAGTACAACCTTGCATTAGGTGAAAGAAGAGCTAACGCAGTTAAAGATTATTTAATGAGCCAAGGTGTAGCTAGCAGCAAAATTACTGTTATAAGCTACGGTAAAGAAAGACCTGTAAATCCAGAGTCTTCTAGATTAGCTTGGTCTCAAAACAGACGATCAGTAACTGTTAAATCTAAATAATTATAATTATTTTTTAAAAAAAGACCCTGTTTTAAACAGGGTCTTTTTTTTGCCAACATTTAAAATATACTCAATTTAATGAAAAAATTATTTTTTTATATTCTAATCACTATAGTAACTACTAATGCTTTCGCAGATGAAAAATTGAACAAAGTTTTAGACGAATTAAAACAAATTAAAAAAGATTTAAAAGTTTTAGAAAAGGCAGTTTATAGTCAAAGTTTCAAAGGAAAAGGATCATCTGGAACGTCAGGATCACTTGAAGGTGCTTTAACAAGACAATTAGTTAAAATTACAGAACTAGAAGAACAAATCCAAAAATTAACAGCCTCAAATGAAGATACTCTTTTTAAAATGGATCAACTAACTGAGCGATTAGAAAAAATTCAAGCAGATAATGAACTAAGACTTTCTGACTTAGAGTCAGGAGATCCTAAAAAAATTGCTAAGAAAAACAAAGATAAGAAAAAAAGGCTTCCAGGTACTGACAAGCCATCAAGTTTAGGAACCGTTGTTATGAAGAGTGACCAAAAAACGAAATCTGTAAGTCCAGCTGGAGTTGTTCAAACTGAAAAAGTAAAGTCTTCTAATTTATTGCCAAAAGGTACTCCAGAAAAACAATATGGATTTGCGACCAGTTTTATTAAAGTCGGCGACTATGAAAAAGCAGAATTAGCACTTAAAGAATTTGTAGAAAAAAATCCTAAACATAAATTAGCAGGCAGCGCACAGTATTGGTATGCTGAAACTTTTTATATTAGACAATTATATCATGATGCCGCCGCAGCGTATTTAGATGGATACCAAAAGTATCCTAAAAGCTCAAAAGGTCCACAAAATTTACTTAAGCTAGGAATTACTCTTTCAGAATTAGGTGAAAAAGATCAAGGTTGCACAATGTTAAATGGAATTCAACAACAGTACCCTAATGCTAGCAAATCTGTAATCCAAAAAGCAAAGTATGAAAAAAAGAAATTTAAGTGCCAAAAAACTGGTTAAATTATCCGCGAAAGAATTTCATTTATATAATAAATTTGAAAAAAAATTATCTAAAATAGCTAAACAAAAAAAATTAGCCTTGGCTGTATCTGGCGGTCCAGATAGCTTGGCCTTGTCAGTTTTATCAAAAGTTTTTTCTGCAAAATATAAAATTAAGTTAATTGCACTATTAATTGATCACAACTTACGAAAAAATAGTTTTAAGGAGATAACAACAGTTTCAAATGAACTAAAAAAATTCCAAATTAAAACTAAAATTCTAAAAATTAAAAGTAAAATTACATCAAATCTTCACGCTACAGCAAGGCAAATGAGATATGAGCTAATGATAAATTTCTGTAAAAAGAATAAAATTAAGTATTTATTAATCGGTCATCAAAATGATGATGTAATTGAAAATTTTTATATTAGATTAAGTAGAGGAAGCGGATTATTTGGTTTAGCGCCAATCGAAGTTATTAAAAAGTATAAATCTATTGAATTTATTAGGCCTTTGCTAGACTTTAAAAAAAAAGATTTATCGCAAATTGCATCAAAAAATTTTAATTTTATTCTAAAGGATCCTTCTAATAGTAAAGACCTATATTTAAGATCAAGAATTAGAAAGCTAAAAAATCAACTAGAGAGGGAAGGTTTAAATCAGGATAGAATAAATTCAACTCTTGCAAACTTGGCTTCAGCTAAATCAGCAATCGAGCACTTTACAAGGGTCGCAGAGAAAAAATATTTACTTAAAAATGGAAGGAAAATGACTATTAATAAAAAATTATTTACTAATGAGCCATACGAAATTAGATTTAGGGTTCTTTCAAACCTATTTTTGAAATTATCTAAGAAAGATTTTCCCCCACGTTCCAAAAGCATAAATCGGTTAATTAATCTTTGTAATGGAAAAAGAATTTCAAAAATGACATTGGGCGGTTATATTTTCGCTAATGGACATAAAAATGTCATTGTTTTTAGAGAAAACAGGGTCTAAATGCGCCAATTGGGTGCTTGTAGATTGTAAATAAATACTTATTTATTATAAGATATGAATATGAAAAATTTGATGATGTGGGGAATAATTGTCCTGTTAGTCTTAGGACTTTTTAACTTATTTCAAAATCCAAATAGAACAACTGCAACAAAAGATTTACCCTTTTCAACATTCATAACAGAAGTTGAAAAAGGAAATATAACTTCAGTTGATATTAAAGGAAATCAAATTGAGGGAAACTTTTCAAATGGAGCAAAATTTAAAACTTATTCACCAAATTATCCAAACTTAGTCGAAAGATTAACAGAGAAAGGCGTTGCAATATCCGCAGGTCCTTCTGAAGATAAAATGCCGTCCTTCTTAGGAATCCTATTGTCATGGTTCCCGATGTTATTGTTAATTGGGGTTTGGATATTTTTTATGCGCCAGATGCAGGGAGGAAAAGGTGGCGCTATGGGTTTTGGAAAGTCAAAAGCAAAACTGTTAACTGAAGCACAAGGAAGAGTAACATTTAGAGATGTTGCTGGTGTTGAAGAAGCCAAAGAAGAATTAGAAGAAGTTGTAGAATTTTTAAAAGATCCTAGAAGGTACCAAAAATTAGGTGGCAAAATTCCAAAAGGTGCATTACTAGTTGGCCCCCCAGGTACAGGTAAAACATTAATTGCAAGAGCAGTTGCAGGAGAAGCAAATGTTCCTTTCTTTACGATATCAGGTTCAGACTTTGTTGAAATGTTTGTGGGTGTTGGTGCGTCAAGAGTAAGGGATATGTTTGAACAAGGTAAAAAAAATGCCCCATGTATTATTTTTATCGATGAGATTGATGCTGTTGGTAGAAGTAGAGGTGCTGGGCTTGGTGGTGGTAACGATGAGAGAGAACAAACACTTAACCAACTACTCGTAGAAATGGATGGCTTTGAAACTAACGAAGGAGTAATTTTAATTGCAGCAACTAATAGACCAGATGTATTAGATCCTGCTTTATTAAGACCTGGTAGATTCGATAGACAAGTTGTGGTTCCAAATCCAGATATTATTGGAAGAGAAGCTATCCTTAAAGTTCACTTAAAAAAAATATCATACGGTCCAGATGTAAATCCCAGAACAGTTGCAAGAGGCACTCCAGGATTTTCTGGTGCAGATTTAGCTAATATAGTTAATGAAGCCGCACTTCTAGCAGCGAGAAAAAATAAAAGAATTGTAACCATGGTAGATCTAGAAGAGGCTAAAGATAAAGTTATGATGGGAGCAGAGAGAAGATCTATGGTTATGACAGAAGACGAAAGAAAACTTACGGCATATCACGAGAGTGGGCATGCTATTGTATCTTTAAATCAGCCAGCATCGGACCCAATTCATAAAGCAACAATAATCCCAAGAGGAAGAGCTCTTGGTATGGTAATGAGATTGCCAGAAAGAGATCAACTTTCAATCACTAGAGAGAAGATGTTTGCAGATATTGCTGTTGGAAGCGGAGGAAGAATAGCTGAAGAGATGATTTTTGGTTATGACAAGATAACCTCAGGCGCATCTTCGGATATAGAGATGGTTACAAAAATGGCTAAGAACATGGTCACTAGATTTGGAATGAGTGATGAATTAGGTTTCTTAGCTTACCAAGAAAACGAGGAAGAAGTATTTCTTGGAAGGTCGGTTGCAAGACAACAAAACGTGTCAGAAGAAACAGCCAAGAAAATTGACTCTGAAGTAAAAAAAATCGTTGAAAAAGGTTATAACACTGCAAAAGACATTTTAAATAAAAAAGCTGACGATTTGCATAAGCTTGCTAAAGCTTTATTAGAGTATGAAACACTTTCAGGTGACGAGATCAGAGATTTAATTTTAAGAGATATCTATCCAAGCAGAAATCAAAAAATAGATAATGACAAAAGCCCTAAGCAAGAAAGTGCGTTAGGATCTATTGGATTAAAGCCTAAATTACAAAATTAAACTTCAAATGGTCAAAGTTTACGTGAGACCATTAGAATTTTCTTACGGTTCTGATGCTAAACACTTAGTAAAATCGAAATTAGCAAAAAAATTATGTGGAAGGGAAGATATTTCATTTTCAGCAGTTGAGGTAATTTTAAGAGGCAAAAAGATTAAAAAACAAACAATTAAAATCAATAATCTAAATAAATTTAAAAATTTAAAGAGTAATAATTTTAAACAATTAATTAGTAACTTAGTTACAAAAAGAAAACCCTATCTTGGATTAAGTTTAAATAAGCCAAAATTATGCGGTATATTAAACATAACTCCTGATAGTTTTTCGGATGGCGGGCTATACTATAAAAAAAATTCAGCAGTTAAGCATGCAAAAAAATTATTAAATGATGGTGCCGATATTATCGATATAGGTGGTGAGTCAACCAGGCCTGGAGCTGAACTTGTCTCGATTAAAGAGGAAAAGAAAAGAATTTTAAAAGTCATAAAAAATCTAAAAAAATTTAAAGTCTCTGCTGATACTAGGAAGGCAGAGATTATGATTGACTCAATTAAGAATGGAGCAAAGATAATTAATGATGTCTCTGCACTTGAATTTGATAAAAATTCAATAAACGTTATCATAAAGTTTAAGCCTAATGTAATTTTAAATCACTCAAAAGGTACACCACAAACTATGCAAAAAAGTCCAAAATATAAAAATGTAGTGTTAGATATTTATGATTTTTTAGAAAATAAAATAAATTTACTAATAAAACTAGGTCTTAAAAAAGACAAAATTATAATAGATCCAGGTATAGGCTTTGGAAAAAATTTAAATCATAATTTAAAATTAATGAGTAATATTGGAATATTTCATGCATTAGGATGCCCAATTATGCTGGGTTCATCTCGAAAAAGTTTTATCGCAAAAGTTATGAAAACAAAAGTAACAAAAGATAGAATTGGTGGAACTATAGCGTCTGTATTAACAGGAGCCAATCAAGGTGTACAATTCTTTCGAGTTCATGATATAGCGGCAACAAAAGAAGCTTTAGGCATTAATAAATCTTTAATTAATATATGACAAAAAAATATTTTGGTACCGATGGAATTAGAGGCACTGTTAATATTGGTAATATAGATGGAGAAAAATTTTTTAAATTTGGTTTAGCAGCTGGTACATATTTTAAAAATCAAAAAAAAATTAAACAACTTGCAATCATTGCAAAAGATACAAGATTATCAGGATATACATTGGAGCCAGCAATTGTATCTGGTCTTGCCTCTGCCGGCATGCAGGTAATTACTTTTGGTCCGCTTCCTACTAACGGACTTGCAATGCTTACAAAAAAAATGAAAGCCAATTTAGGTATAATGATCACTGCATCTCATAATCCGTTTTATGATAATGGACTTAAATTATTTGGACCTGACGGTATGAAATTATCAGACAGTATTGAAAAAAAAATTGAAAAAATTATAGATTCCAAGACGTCAATACACTTAACAAAACCTACAGAATTAGGGCGAGTGAAAAGACTAGAGGATGGAAATGAACAATATCTAAAAATTCTAAAAAGTAATTTTCCTAAAAACTTTTCATTAAAAGGTATGAAAATTGTTTTAGATTGCGCGAACGGAGCTGGGTACAAAGCAGGTCCAAAACTCTTTAAATCCTTAGGCGCTAAAGTCTTTGTTATGGGTGCAAAACCAAATGGATTAAATATTAACTTAAATTGCGGATCAACTCACCCAGCAAAAATTCAATCAGCGGTAAAAAAATACAAAGCTAATATTGGTATATCACTAGATGGAGATGGTGACAGAGTCATCATGTGTGATGAACATGGAAAAATGATAGATGGAGATCAAATAATTGCAATGTTAGGACAACGATGGAAAAGAAAAAAAATTTTAAAAGGCGGTGTAATAGGAACATTGATGTCAAACTATGGATTAAATAATTTTTTTAAGACAGAAAACATTAAGTTTTTAAGATCAAATGTTGGAGATCGTTATGTTAAGGAAATGATGCACAAAAATAAATTTAATTTAGGAGGAGAACAGTCAGGTCATATTATACTTGGTAAATTTGCTACAACTGGAGACGGATTATTAGTTGCTCTTGAGGTCTTATTCTCTTTACGAAAAGGTTATAAAGCCAGTAAAGTTTTAAGAGTGTTTAAACCAATCCCTCAAAAACTTGTTAACATTACTGTAAAAGATAAAAGCGTGATTAAAAAGAATATCGTAAAAAAAGCTATTATAAATGCAAATAAAATGATTCAAAATAAAGGTAGAGTTTTAGTAAGACCTTCAGGTACAGAACCAAAAGTTAGAATCATGGTAGAAACTCTCAATAAAAATCTAATGCAAAAATGTTTAAGATTGTTAACTAAGGCGATCAAGTAGTTTGAAACCCAAATCAAAAATATTAATCATAGCTGGCTCAGACTCATCAGGAGGAGCGGGTATACAAGCAGATATAAAAACTGTAACAGCACTTGGATCTTATGCCATGACCGCAATTACTGCTATTACTGCTCAAAATACAAAGGGTGTCTATGATATTCACAGTATACCTTTAAAAAGTCTAGAGAAACAAATCATGGTAACTTGTAATGATATAAAACCAGACGCAATTAAAATTGGAATGCTACACTCTTCCGATGTCATAAATATTGTTGAGAAATGTTTATCTAAAATAAAAATAAAAAAAGTGGTGCTAGATCCAGTTATGATAGCAAAAGGTGGCGCAAGATTAATTAGCAAACCTGCAATTAAAGATTTAAAAAAAATTATAAAAAAATCTTTGATAATTACACCAAATATTCCAGAAGCCGAGGTTCTTACAAATATTAAAATTAATAATATCGAAGATATGATAATGGCATCAATAAGACTTTTAAATTTAGGAGCAAAAAATATACTTTTAAAAGGGGGTCATTCAAATTCAAAAATTTTAAGAGATTTATTTTTTAATAACAAAGAATATAAAGTTTTTTCGAACAAAAAAATCAATACAAACAATACTCATGGTACAGGTTGTACTTTGTCAAGCGCAGTTGCCACTTTTTTATCTTGTGGAAAACCCATTAATAAATCATGTGAGCTAGCAATTAAATATGTTAATCAATCATTAAAAAGCAAAATAAATTATGGCAAAGGTCACGGACCTGTTAATCACTTAAATTCATTCACATTGGAAAGTAAATTTAAATAATGAAAAATATTGTAGTTGTTGGATCGCAATGGGGTGATGAAGGGAAAGGAAAAATTGTTGATTGGTTATCTGATCAAGCAGATGTTGTAGTAAGATTTCAAGGAGGACATAATGCTGGTCACACATTGGTGATTGATGGTAAAACTTATAAACTTAAATTATTACCTTCAGGAATTGTTAGGCCTAACAAAGTTTCAATAATAGGAAATGGTGTAGTCGTGGATCCCTGGGCCCTGCTAGATGAGATTAAACAAATAGGCAAACAAGGTGTGAGAGTTGATGAAAGTAATTTAATTTTATCGGAGGCAGCAACATTAATAATGCCTTTTCATAAAGAGATGGATGAAATTAGAGAGGATGCTGCTGGCAAAGGCAAAATTGGAACTACAAGAAGAGGAATTGGACCTGCATACGAAGATAAAGCTGGGAGAAGATCTATTAGAGTAATGGATCTAAGATCTGAAACTAATTTAGATAGTAGATTAGAAAATGTATTACAGCACCATAATGCTATTAGAAAAGGTTTAGGAAAAAAGATTTATAAAAAAACCGAGTTAAAAAAACAATTATTGGAAATTGCGCCAAAAATTTTAAGATTTGCGAGACCTGTATGGAAAAAAATTTCAGAGTATAAAGATAAGAAAGCAAAAATATTATTTGAGGGTGCTCAAGGAATTTTATTAGATGTTGATCATGGTACCTATCCATACGTAACCTCATCGAATACGGTTGCTGGCGCAGCTGCTATTGGAAGTGGATGTGGTCCAGATACTATTAATTATGTACTGGGCATCACTAAAGCTTATACGACAAGAGTAGGAGAAGGACCCTTTCCAACAGAGCTTACAGATAAAATTGGTAAGATGCTGGGAACAAGAGGTAAGGAGTTTGGAACAGTAACTAGTCGAGAGAGAAGATGTGGATGGTTTGACGGCGTATTAGTAAGACAAACAATCAAGATGTCAGGTATTAATGGTATAGCTTTGACCAAACTGGATGTTCTTGATGAACTTGATGAAATCAAAGTTTGTATTGGGTATGAATTAGAGGGTGAGAACATTGATTATCTTCCCGCAGCTGTCGAAGATCAATTAAAAGTAAAACCTATTTATAAAAATTATGAAGGTTGGAAATCTTCTACAAAGGGAATTAGAAATTTTGACTCGCTCCCAGACAAGGCAAAAGTATACGTGACTGAACTTGAGGATTTTATTGGTGCAAAAATTTGCAGTATTTCAACAAGTCCTGAAAGAGATGATACCATATTAATTGAGAACCCTTTTGATAATGCTGAAAAGCGCTCCGGTCATTGGAATATTTGATAAAAACTTTTTAGCTACTAAACAACCTTACAATAGTAGCAAATATACCGTGACCTGAAAGTTCTATTAAAACTATACCAATTATAATTAAAATTAATTTTTTATTTTTAAATAATTTATCCATTAGTTAGCCGTAATTAATTTTTCCTTTTTTGCCATATCTAACATTTCTTTTTGTATTTTTTCAAAAGCTCTGTTTTCAATCTGCCTTATTCTTTCTCTACTAACCTTGTGTTTAATACTTAACTCTTCTAAAGTTTTAGGTTCATCAATAAGTCTCCTATCATATAAGATAGATTTTTCTCTATCTTCTAAAATATTTAAAGCTTTATTTAATAATGTTTGTCTTTTATCCAACTCTTGTTTATGAGAAATTTGTAATTCTTGGTCAGCACTTTCATCCACTATCCAGTCTTGCCACTCTCCTTCATCACTGTCAGACTTAATTGGAGCATTTAAGGATTTTTCATGGCCAGCTAATCTTTGTTCCATACTTTTTACTTCATCCTCTTTAACATCAAGTCTATCTGCAATTTCTGTAATTTGTTCCGGAAGCAGGTCGGATTGATCTGCTTTAACAATCTGGGATTTCATTTTTCTTAAATTAAAAAATAATTTTTTTTGAGCAGCTGTTGTACCTATTTTTACTAAACTCCAAGATCTTAAAATATACTCTTGTATCGACGCTTTGATCCACCACATTGCATATGTTGCTAATCTAAATCCTTTCTCTGGATCAAATTTTTTAACCGCTTGCATCAGTCCAATATTACCTTCAGATACTAATTCATTTACTGGTAAACCATAACCACGATAACCCATCGCAACTTTAGCAACTAACCTTAAATGACTTGTAACTAATTTATGAGCAGAGTCCTTGTCACCTTTTTCTTTCCAGTTCTTTGCCAAAATATATTCCTCTGCTGCATCGAGCATCGGAAATTTTCTAATTTTCGATAAATATGCTTCAAAGCTCCCATCAGGTGTTAAAACTGGTAAATTAGATTTTGTTAATTTTTTTGACATAATGAATATTTAATTTCTAATTAATAAATAACAAGTAGCTAATTTCTCAATTTTTCAAGCATTTTTTGTAATTTTAATAAATCTCTAGGCAGTTTAGAAGTGAAACTCACAAATTTATTATTTTTAGGATGAATAAATCCAAGGGTGTTAGCATGCAAAGCTTGCCTCTTAAATTCTTTCAAATAATTTACAAGAGATTTATCTACTTCATTGAATTTTTTAATTTTTTTACCATATGTTTGATCACCAATAATATAATTTTTTTTGTAATTTAAATGAACTCTAATTTGGTGAGTTCTGCCTGTTTCGAGAACGCATTTTAACAAACTAATATTTGGAATTTTTTTTCCTTGATAGATAGAGATCGTTTCGTAGTTAGTTATAGCATTTTTACCTTTTTGGATATTAGCTGTCATTTTTTGTCTATTTATTTTACTTCTTCCAATAAGTGTATTTATATTTCCTTTTAGTGGTTTAATAATACCGTAAACAAATACTAAATAGCTTCTTGCAATTGTATGTTTTTCGAACTGCCTTGCCAAAAATTTATGAGTGTCATCATTTTTAGCTATAACTAATAGTCCACTAGTATCTTTGTCTATTCTATGGACTATACCTGGTCTATCCATGCCGCTGATTTGCGATAAGTTATTTTTGTAATAATAAAGCAACCCATTTACGAGAGTGTTTGTGTAATTACCTGCACCTGGATGCACAACCATACCAGCAGGTTTATCAACTATTATCAAATCATTATCTTCGTGAACAATATTAATCGGAATTTTTGAAGGTTTTATTTTTGTATCTTTAATAATATTTTCAAAATTTACTTTATCTCCACAGATTAGTTTTTTTGATGGATCGTTAATAACTTTATTATTTACTGTTAATAAAGATGATTTAATTATCTTGTTGATTTTACTTCGGCTATAATTTGAATAATTTGACACCACAATCAAATCAACTCTCTTTTTGTGATCTTTTTCTTTGACAATAAAATTATGTTTTGTAATCATTTAAATAAGTATAATACTTTTGGGCCTATAGTGTAATGGATAGCACAAGTGTCTTCGGAACATTTAGTTTGGGTTCGAATCCTGATAGGCCCGCCATTATTCACCTATATTTACTAGTGTACCTCTATTTTTCGCACTTTTAAAAGCTTTATAAAAAACTGCAATTCCTAAACCGATATAAAAAATATTTAATCCAAGCGCTATTAAGATATTTTTAAAATTTACAGTGTTGTTAACTAGAATTGATCTCATTTCTTCAAATATATGAGCCAAAGGAAATGATAATGCTAATGGCTTAATCCATTCTGGCAAAATATCTACGGGGTAATAAATACACCCTAGGGGAGCAATAAAAAATAAACTTGCCCATGCTACGTTTTCAAAAGATGGTCCAAATCTTATCAATCCTGCAGTAACCAATAAACCTAAAGTGATACCGAACATATACAAAGATAAAAGTAACAAATATAACGGAAACCCTAGTTCAAATATTGATATGTTAAATAATGGCATTGCAATGAAAACGGCAGGTATTAAACCCAACAAAGTCCTAAGAAGCGCTGTTGAAGTTAAAGCACAAATTACTTCACTTGATCTTAATGGTGATACAAAAAGATTAATTAAATTTCTACTCCATATTTCCTCAAGGAAAAGCATGTTGTAGCTAATGCTGGATCTAAATAAAAAATCGTAAAGTATTGCAGCTGTTAGTATGACTCCTACAGCATTACCAAAATAACTACTGTACATTGTAAAAAATTTAGAGACAAATCCCCAAAGGATTATTTGAACTGTAGGCCAATAGATTAAGTCAAATATTCTTGGAAATGATCCTTTAATTAAATAAAAGTGTCTTAACATCAAGGATAAAATTCTTTTAATTTTCATTTTTTTCCCTCGCTATTTTTAGAAAAACCTCTTCTAAATTATTTCTTCCATGTTTAGAGATTAATTGATCTGCAGTTCCTTGATCTATAATATTTCCTTCTTTCATCATTAATATATGATCACAAAGACGCTTAACTTCATTCATATTGTGGGATGCTAGCAAAATAGATATTGGATTATTTTTTTGATAATCCTCAATAAAAGTCCTGATGAAATCTCCAGTGTCAGGATCTAGACTAGCAGTAGGCTCGTCAAGCAAAAGAATTTGTGGATCATTAATTAAAGATTTAGCTAAAGAAATTCTATTTCTTTGTCCTGAGGACAATTCTCCAGTTTTTTTAAATATTAAACTTTGAAGTTTCAATTTCTCAATCAGTTCCTCAATCTTCTTTAATGGATCCTTAATCTCATACATCATTGCGTAAACTTTTAAATTTTGCATTACAGTTAATTTTTTTGGCAATTCAACATAAGGAGATGCAAAATTCATTTTTGACAAAAATTGGTGATCTCTTGGATTTAAATCTTCATTATCAATCTTAATTGAACCAGAAGTAGGAGTAATTAAACCTAGTAGCATAGCAATAGTTGTTGTTTTCCCGCACCCATTTGGACCTAACAGACCGATTGTTTTCTTTTCATTTAAGGAAAAATTAACATTATTAACAGCAGTAAAATTACCAAATTTTTTTTTAAGATTTGTTACCTCTAAAATATTTTTCATTTTGCTGATCTTTTTAACCTATCATTAATTGCAACTCCAATATCTTTATTAGGTATTGGTGTCACAGATATATTTTTATATCCATTTTTTTTAATTTTTCTCAACAATTCATAAAGTTTTTTAGAAGCTTCAGTCAAACTTCTCTTCTTACTTAAATAAAATAAATCATTACTTTTAATTCGACTTTTTCCAAAAACTAATAATGCCCCATTTTTTTTTGGTATTTTTCGATTTAAATAAACTGGTATTCCCGGACTGTAATGAAGCAAACTTTGTCCAGGTGATGTATTTATAGCATTCGATTTTTTTACTTTAATTTGAAGTACAGCGTTAATTTTTTTTTGTGTTATAAAACCCTCTCTCAATAGTTCAGGTTTTTTAGTTAAATCAATAACCGTGGATTCTATGCCAACATTTGAAGAACCACCGTCGATAATTAAATTTATTTTATTCTTAAATTCATCGTGAACATGAAATGCTGACGTAGGAGAAACCTTATTACTTATATTTGCGCTAGGAGCAGCAATAGGCTTGTTAAGTTTTTTTAAAATTTTTAAAAATATCTTATCTCTAGGAACTCTACACGCGATATGTTTATTTTTATTTAAGAGCAATTTAGAAATCTTTGAATTTTTTTTTAATTTCAGGACATATGTGATCGGACCTGGAGAAAATTTTTTGTATAATTTTTTAAGATATTTATTACCCATCGTCTCGGATTGAATCGATTTCAAATCCTTAAAATGTACTATAATTGGATTGCTTGTAGGTCTTTTTTTTAACTTATATATTTTCTTAACAGCCTTATCGTTATAGGCCACTGAACCCAAGCCATAGACAGTTTCTGTTGGTATACCGATTAGCTGACCCTCTTTTAGAAGTTTAACAGACTTATTTAGATTTTTTGCCGTTGGCTTGTAAATATTTGAATAGTAATTCATTTTTTTATTATTTATTATGTTATGTAATAAAAATCTAGAAATGAAAGATACAAACGACAATTTAGATATAGAAAAACTCACTTTTGAAGAAGCTATGCAAGAGCTTGAGACAATAGTATCCAGTTTAGAAAACGGATCAATTGAACTTGAGGAATCGATTAAGCAATACACCAGAGGAATAAAATTGAAAAAACATTGTGAGGAAAAATTAAAAGAAGCCAACACCAAGATTGAAGAGATAACGATAGACAAACAAGGCAATGTAAAGAAAAAACCATTCGACCGAAAAAAGTAGCTTCAGATGAATTCAGTCACAGAAAAAATCAAGTTATCTGCCGATAAGGTTGATAATTTTTTGAAAAAATATTTTTCAAAGAAAAATACAAATAATGATTTATTTGAAGCAATGTCATACGGTCTCTTTTCCGGTGGTAAAAAAATTAGAACGTATTTAACCAAGTGTGCTTTTGATATTTATAAAATAGATGAATACAAATATATTCCTATAGCGGGAGCTATTGAGTGTGTTCATAGTTATTCGTTAATTCATGACGACCTTCCTTCAATGGATAATGATGATTTTAGAAGAGGCAAAGAAAGTACCCATAAAAAATTTGGGGAGTCGACAGCAATACTTGCTGGTAATTCATTGCTTACAACAGCTTTTGAAATTTTATCAAGCGATGAAATTAATGTTGATAAAGAAAGAAAATTGAATTTAATTAGAGCTTTATCAGTGTGTGCTGGTCATAAAGGAATTGCGGGCGGGCAATTTTTAGATTTAAAATTTGAAAAACAACAAAAGAATAAAAAAGAAATTATTGACATGCAGCTAAAAAAAACTGGTGAGCTTATGGGATTTTGTTGTGAGTCAGCTGCCATTGTAGCAGGAGTAGAGGATGATCGTGAAAAATTAAAAGAAGTAGGTATGAATTTAGGATTATTATTTCAAATTTCAGATGATCTTTTAGATAGACATGGTGACTCAGATAAAATTGGAAAGCCAACGAAGCAAGATGAAATTAAAGGCAAAGCCACAATAATGTCAGCAATTGGGGAACATCAAACAAAAAAATTAGCTCAAGACATACAGTCTTTAATTAAAGAAAATCTCGTTTCTTATGGAGATTCTGCTCGGACATTGGTAGAGTGTGCAAATTATATTTTTAAAAGAGATCATTAAAATGAACAAACTTTTAGATAAAATTAATTTTCCGAGTGATCTGAGGTTATTAGATAGAAGTCAATTACCACAACTTGCGGATGAACTAAGAAAAGAACTTATAAGTGCAGTTTCTGAAACTGGTGGACACCTTGGTGCAGGTTTGGGAGTTATTGAATTGACAATAGCACTGCATTACATGTTTGATACTCCAAAAGATAGATTAATTTGGGATGTAGGACATCAAGCCTACCCGCATAAAATTTTAACAGGAAGAAAAGATAGGATAAGAACTTTAAGACAGGGCGGAGGTTTATCTGGTTTTACCAAAAGATCTGAGAGTAATTATGATCCTTTTGGAGCTGCGCACAGTTCAACATCGATCTCAGCTGGCCTTGGAATGTCAGTTGCAAGAGATATTGAAGGAAAAACAAATAATATAATTTCAGTAATTGGTGATGGAGCAATGAGCGCGGGTATGGCATACGAAGCGATGAATAACGCAGGGTCAATGGACTCTCGATTAATTGTTATACTAAATGATAATGATATGTCCATCGCGCCGCCTGTTGGCGCAATGAGCTCTTACCTTGCAAAATTATTATCTGGAAAAAGTTACATAGGATTTAGAGAAATGTTTAAAAAACTTGCTGATAAATTTCCTTTTAAATTAAAAAAAACAATTGGACAAGCTGAGGAATACTTAAGGGGTTTAGCAACAGGCGGAACGTTATTTGAAGAAATGGGTTTCTTTTATGTTGGTCCAATTAATGGACATAAATTTGAGGATCTAATTCCAGTTTTAGAAAATGTTAAAAATTCAAAACATAATGGGCCATTTTTAATTCATGCAATCACACAAAAAGGTAAAGGCTATAAACCTGCAGAAGAATCAGCTGATAAATATCATGGTGTTAAAAAATTTAATCCAGCAACAGGGGAGCAGAAAAAAAGCAATTCAAATATTATGTCCTATCAAAATGTATTTGGCGAAACTTTAAGTAAGCACGCAGATTTAGATGATAAAATTGTTGCTATTACTGCTGCTATGCCAGATGGTACTGGTGTAAATATTTTTAACAAAAAATTCCCAAAAAGATCTTTTGATGTAGGAATAGCAGAACAACATGCAGTAACATTCGCAGCTGGGCTGGCTACCGAAGGTTTCAAGCCTTATGCTGCAATTTATTCAACTTTCTTGCAAAGAGCCTACGATCAGGTTGTGCATGATGTTGCAATACAAAAATTACCAGTCAGATTTGCAATTGATAGGGCCGGTTTAGTTGGTGCTGATGGAGCAACTCATGCTGGCTCATTTGACATTACTTACTTAAGTACACTTCCCAATTTTATTGTAATGGCACCAAGTAATGAAGCAGAACTAGTCAGAATGGTTAATACAAGCGTACATATAAATGACCGACCATGTGCTTTTAGATATCCTAGGGGTAATGGATTTGGTTATGAATTGCCAAGCCTAGACGATACTGTTGAAATCGGAAAAGGCAAGATAATAGGCGAAGGTGACAAAGTATGTATCTTAAATTTTGGTGCAAGATTAGAGGAATGTAAATTGGCTATAAATAAATTAAAAGCTAAAGGTATTAATCCAACATTAGTTGATGCTAGATTTGCCAAACCTCTTGATGAAAAATTAGTTTTGGATTGTGCAAGAAATCACGAAGTATTTATTACTATTGAAGAGGGTTCAATAGGTGGTTTTGGTTCTCACGTTTCTTATTTACTATCAAGTAAAGGTTTATTTGATAAAGGCTTAAAGTTTAGAAATATGATATTACCTGATCGATTTATTGATCAGGATACTCCAGAGTCTATGTATGCTGCTGCAGGTTTAAATGCCGATGATATTTGTAATAAAATTCAGGACGTTTTATTTAATAAAGATAATATTAAAATTATAAAATAATTACCTAGTATCCCAAGGATTTTTAATTTTTCTTTCTTTTTTTTCTGGTACCTTTTTTATAGATCTGGGTTTAACTCTTCTATTGAAAAATAAAATTGCTATAACGCCAAATACAAAGCCACCAATATGCGCACCATAAGCAACTCCACCACCCTCTGACGATGAGAGCGCAGAACTTACAAATTGCAGGACAAACCAGAAACCTAAAACATATATTGCTGGTATTTTTACTATTTGGGAAAAGAAGCCCAAAGGTATTAAGACCAAAACTTTAGCCTTAGGATGATTTACAATATATGCACCAAGCACCCCACCAATAGCTCCACTTGCTCCAACCATTGGTATAAAAGAATCGGTATTCATATAAACTTGAGTTAATGCTGCAGCTATTCCAGATAAAATATAAAAAATTAAAAATTTAGTAGGACCCAACTCATCTTCAATGTTGTCTGCAAAAATCCACATGTAAAGCATGTTACCAATTAAGTGCATGAAACCTCCATGCATAAACATCGATGTAATTAGTGTAAAAGATGCAGGCACAGCATACGCCTCTTGAGGTAGCAAAACTTTACCTGTAAGGACTGCCGGTATGACCCCATAAGAATAGAACAAGGTTCCCGTCTTGTAACCTGGAGATGATAACTCTAAAATAAATACAAAAATACAAATACCGATAATACAATAAGTTATTATTGGTCTGCTACTAGTTGGATTGTCATCTTTTAAAGGTATCACTTAACTTCCACATTGAGCTTTGTTCATTAAATAATGATCTAATAAAACACAAGCTAACATTGCTTCACCAATAGGAACTGCTCTTATACCAACACATGGATCGTGTCTTCCACGCACAGAAATATTAGTGTTCTTTCCTTTTTTATCTATAGTTTGTCTTGAGTTTAATATCGATGACGTTGGTTTAACTGCAAATGAGCAGATAATATCCTGACCAGATGATATTCCACCCAAGATACCTCCGGCTTTATTTGTTTTAAATTTTGTTTTCCCTTTTTTTATTCTCATTTCATCTGAGTTTAATTCACCTGTTAAACTTGCTACATCACTACCTGCTCCAATATTAACAGATTTTACTGCATTTATACTCATCAAAGCCGACGCAATATCAGCATCAAGTTTTGAGTAGATAGGAGCGCCTAATCCTAAAGGAATACCTTTAGCTCTCAATTCAATCATCGCGCCTGCCGAGCTTCCAGCTTTTCTAATATCTAATAAATATCTTTCATAAATTGGGACCACTTTTTTATCTGGCGAAAAGAATGGATTTCTTCTAATTTCTTTATCACTCCAATTTTTTGGATTATAAAATACAGGACCAATTTGTGTTACACCGCCAATAATATTAAATTTTTTACCAAGAAGTTTTGATAAAACTTTTTTAGCAATTGCACCCGCAGCGACTCTTGACGCTGTTTCCCTCGCAGACTGGCGACCACCGCCCCTATAATCTCTAATTCCATATTTTTTAAAATAAGTATAGTCTGCATGTCCAGGTCTAAATTTATTTTTAATTGTTTCGTAATCTCTGGATTTTTGATCTTTGTTATAAATGATTAAAGCGATAGGCGTGCCTGTGGACTTACCTTCAAATACACCTGACAAGATCTGTACTTTATCATCCTCTTTCCGTTGAGTTGTGTATTTTGACTGCCCAGGTTTCCTTCTATTTAAGTCCTTCTGAATGTCACTTTCTTTTATTTCAACATTTGGAGGGCATCCATCTACTATACATCCTATTGCAGGACCATGGGATTCACCCCATGTTGTAAATCTAAACATTTTCCCAAAAGTATTGTATGACATTAAATATATTATATAGGTTATTTTGGCTTAATTATGAATCAAAAACTTGGATTACATGAATGTTTTTTAAATGAGGATGATCCTTATATTTTATTCGATGCATGGATGAAAGAAGCAGAAAAATCAGAACCAAACGATCCAAATGCCTTTTCAGTAGCGACGTCCGACTCATCTGGGCAACCAGATGTTAGAATGGTCCTTCTCAAAGGAATAAGTAAAACGGGTTTCATTTTCTACACAAATTTAGAAGGTAAAAAAGGTAAAGATTTAAAAGCAAATCCAAAAGCATCTATGTGTTTTCATTGGAAATCTTTATTAAGACAAATAAGAGTAAAGGGAAGTGTTAAGTTGGTAGATGATACGGTTGCAGACAAGTATTATAATTCAAGATCGTACGGCAGTAGAATAGGAGCTTGGGCATCTAAACAATCTTCAACTATGACTTCTAGAGATGAGTTTGAAAAAAGAATTAAAGAATTTGAGACCAAATATCCAGATCAGAACAGCGTGCCAAGACCCCCTTATTGGTCTGGTTGGGAGATAAGTCCAGTCGAAATTGAATTTTGGTTAGATGTAAAGGATAGGTTACACCAAAGATTGAGATATAAATTTAATGGTGGTAGCTGGAGTAAAGAAATTCTTTATCCTTGATCGTTTGCTTTTTTAATCCTTTTATAAATTTTTTTTAATTGCAAATTTAATTGTTTGTAAAGGTTTTTTTTACTTAACGCATTTAGCAATTGTTGGTTAATCCCCTTCTTTGTTTGCAAGTCAGAGACTATTTTTTTAAAATTATATTTTTCACGTTTTATTAGTTCATTTAGCCCTGCAGAAAGTTCATACAAATATTCTCCAGCATTAATTTTATTTACTTTATTTTTTATTAAATATTTATGCAGTTCAGCTAAAAAGTTTGCATAAGTTGCCATTGTAGCAGTCATAACCCAGAAATGATCATTTTGTCTCTCATTTTTAGGATTAACTACTAAGCCAAGTTTTTTAAAAAAATTATTAATATTTTTATTTTTTGGATAAATAATAGTTGGACTATTACAGCTTGATGCAAATGGTAAAGGTCCAGCTTTAAAAATATTTTTTGAAGGATTGCAAGATTTTTTTATGTCCTTTAAGCTGATGGTTGAAACTAAACTTATAATAATATGTTTTTTTTTAAATTTTAGTTTTTGTAATTCATTTTTTGCAACTTTGGGTGTTAAACAAATAAAAACCCAGTTACTATTATTAATAATATCTTGATTATTTTCATAAATTTTAATTTTCTTTGATTTGTTTTTTAAATACCTTGAATTTTTAACATTTCTTTTTGAAATTATAATTTGATTAAACTTAGTTTTTGACTTAAGTAATCCCTCAATAATAGATGAGGTTATTTTTCCAGTTCCTAAAAATCCTAACTTCATTTTAAAAGTATTTAAACTAAAGATAAAATATGTCCAATTATAAAATACCAGGTTATTTAATAGTGGCTTTAGGTGGCCTTTTTTTAAGTACTGGTGGTACTATTTTTAAGTCTTTTAATGTTACAGACGTTTGGACGATTTACTTTTGGAGGTCACTTTTTTTTGTACCTGCTGTTTTAATATTTTTAGCATTATCAAATAAAAGAATATCTATATCTAAACAATTCATAGGGCTTGGATTTTCAGGAGTCGCTTGTAGTTTATTATTTGCAACTAGTAGCGCTTCTTACATGTTCGCCATGAAATACACAACAGTCGCAAATGTTTTGTTTATAATTGGAACACAAACTTTTTTTTTAGCAATTGCTGGATATTTTTTTCTAAAAGAAAAAATTAACGTTTCGACGGCCATTGCTATTTTATTGGCTGCTGCTGGTATTTACATAATGATAGGAACAAAAATTTCAAGTGGTACTCTACTAGGTAACAGCATAGCTTTTATTATTCCATTTGCATTTACAATTATTGTAATTTTAATAAGAAAATTCAAAGAAACCGATATGGTTCCTGCGGTTGCTATGTCAGGAATTTTTGGATTAGTACTTGGTTTTTTTCTGAGTGAAAATTTAATGATAGACTTTCATGATTTAATACTTGCTTTCTTTTTTGGTGCCCTACAATATGCGCCAGGATTTATTTGTATGACAATTGGATCTAAAACTACTCCAGCAGCCAAGGTTGGAATTTTCACTTTTACAGAAGCTTTGGCAGGTCCAATTTGGGCATGGATTTTTATTTCTGAAACACCACCACTAGGTGTATTTATCGGAGGTGCGATGATTTTTGTTGCTCTTTTACTAAAAACATACAAATCTTAGCTATATTTCAGTTTGACTAATTACAAACTTTGTTAGAAAATTGGATTCGTACGGGAGAGACTATCTTTATAGCGCCGAAGGAGCAAGAAGCCCAGGAAACTCTCAGGCAAAAGGACCGTGCTAAAATAAACTCTGGAAAGCGAACTTTAAGTTCCACCGAAGGAGCAAATCTCTCAGGTAAACAGACAGATGGGTAAAAAGAGTTTATTTATGAGTCAAAGTGCAGAAAAAATTCAAGAGTTAAAAACTGCGTTACACAGTTTTCATTTGTCTAATGGAGGGAAGATGGTACCGTTTGCAGGTTATGAAATGCCTGTACAATATTTAGAAGGCATAATGAATGAACACAAGCATGTTAGATTAAAAGCAGGAATTTTTGATGTATCTCACATGGGTCAATTTTCAATAAAATGTGATGAGAAAGAATACAAAAAATTAGAAGAAATAATTCCAATTGACCTAAGTTCTTTGAAGATGCATCAATCAAAATATTCAGTGCTTATGAATAAAAACGGTGGAATTGATGATGACCTAATAGTAACTAAAGTAAATGACGGTCTAAATATTGTTCTTAATGCCGCGTGTAAACATAACGATGTTAAACGTATTCACGAGGTTATAAATCAAAAAAATACAAAATTACATGAGGATTTATCTTTGATAGCTTTTCAAGGTCCAAAAGCTGCTTCAATTTTAGAAACATTAGTTCCCGGGGTTAAAGACTTAAAATTTATGAACGGAAATTCATATAACTATGATAATGAAAAATTATTTATTAACAGATCAGGTTATACCGGTGAAGACGGGTATGAAATTTCATTACCGAACAAATTAGTTGAAAAATTTTGTAAAAAGCTCTTAGAAGACAAAGATGTTAAGCTCATTGGGCTTGGGGCAAGAGATTCTTTAAGGCTGGAAGCTGGTTTATGTCTTTATGGTCATGACTTAGATCCAAAAACTACGCCTATTGAAGGTAGTTTGTCATGGGCTTTGTCAAAAAAGCATAAGAGCGATGGATCTTTTCTAGGCTCTGAAATAGTTTTAAAACAAATTAAAGATGGAACAAAAAAAAAACGAGTTGGTATTAAACCTGAGAAAATAATTGCCAGAGAAGGTTCAAAAATATTTATTAACAATGAAGAAGTTGGCGTAATAACTAGTGGAGGTTTCGGTCCTAGCGTAAATGGTCCGATAGCTATGGGATATATAAAAACTGACTTTGCTGAAATAGGAAAAGATGTGGATCTTGAAGTTAGGGGAAAAAAACACAAGGCAAAAATACACGCTTTGCCTTTTTATAAAAAAAGTTATGTAAAATAGGAGGTATACGTATGAGTGAAAAAAAATATTCAAAAAAACATGAATGGGTTGAGCTTGAAGGTGATGTTGCAACAGTAGGAATAACTGTTCACGCCGCAAAACAGCTTGGCGATATTGTATTTACAGAGGTACCCGATAAAGGTAAGAAGATTGAAGCTGGTAACGAAGCTGCAGTCGTTGAGTCTGTAAAAGCAGCAAGTGATGTTTATTCTCCGATTGGTGGAGAAGTTGTTGAGACAAATAGTTCAATTGTTTCTGACCCATCTTTAGTTAATAAAGATCCAGAGAATGCTGGTTGGTTTTTTAAAATTAAAGTGACAAATAAAAGCGAAATTGACACATTAATGAATAAAAGTGATTATGAAAAGTATGCTACGGAGAACCCAAATTAATGAGTGATAATAGATCAATAGAATTTATACAAAGGCATATTGGTCCTTCTGAAGACGACCAAAATAAAATGTTGTCTTATTTAGGTCATTCATCAATGGAAGAATTTATAAACAAGATTGTTCCTCAGAAAATTATAGAAACAAAAAATTTAAAACTAGACTCATCTGTATCTGAAAACGACGCTTTAACGAAATTAAAATCTATAGCAAAGCAAAATAAAGTTTTTAAAAGCTATATTGGAATGGGATACTTCGGCACATATACGCCAAATGTAATTCTAAGAAATATATTAGAAAATCCAGGTTGGTACACAGCTTATACTCCTTATCAACCGGAAGTGGCTCAAGGAAGATTAGAAATGTTATTGAATTTTCAACAAATGGTAATTGATTTGACTAAAATGGATATTGCTAATGCTTCTTTACTAGATGAAAGTACGGCTGCGGCTGAGGCGGTGGCATTGTGTCAAAGAATTGATAAAAATAAATTGAACACAATATTCATATCAGAAAATTGCAACCCACAAACAATTGACGTTGTTAAAACTAGAGCAGAACCTTTTGGTTTAAAAGTAATAATAGATAAAGATCAAAATATAAAAAAAATCGATACTGATTTATTATGTGCAATATTTCAATATCCTAACACTTACGGTCAAATAGAAAATGTAGACCAATATATAAATCATACTCATGACAAAAAGGGTAAAGCAATCATAGTTACGGACCTACTTGCTTTGACATGTTTGAAGCCTCCTGGTGAGATGGACGCAGACATAGTTGTAGGAAATTCTCAAAGATTTGGAGTTCCCATGGGCTATGGCGGTCCACACGCAGCTTTTTTTGCAACAAAAGATGAATTTAAAAGAGCAATGCCGGGAAGAATAATTGGAGTATCAATTGATAGAAATAAAGATCAGGCACTCAGAATGGCTCTACAAACTAGAGAGCAGCACATCAGAAGAGAAAAAGCCACAAGCAATATCTGTACAGCTCAAGCTTTACTATCAATAATGGCAGCCGCGTACGGTATTTATCATGGGCCGAAGGGAATATTGCATATTGGACAACGTACGACTAAATTTGCAAATTTATTTTACAACAATATAAAGAAAAAATTTAAAATTTTATCAAATAATTTTTTTGACACTGTAACAATCATCACCGGCAAGAAAACGAAAGCCCTTCTAAAGCAAGCTCAAAAAAATCAAATTAATTTAAGAGAAATCGATAAAAATTCTATATCCGTTTCTTTTGATGAGACTACCACAGTTGAAGATTTAAATTTATTATTAAAAGTCTTTGGTATTAAATCTAAGCTAAATAATTTAGAAAAAGCTAAGATAAATTCTATTCCAGATACTTTAAAACGTTCATCAAAATTTTTAACACACGAAATATTCAACAGTTTCCATTCAGAAACTGAAATGTTGAGGTATTTAAAATCATTAGAGGATAAAGATATTGCACTTAATAGATCAATGATTGCGCTTGGGTCTTGTACAATGAAATTAAATGCAGTAGCTGAAATGATACCTGTCACATGGCCTGAATTTGGATCAATCCATCCTTTTGCTCCCGTCGAACAAGCCAAAGGTTACATGTTAATGTTTGATGATCTTAAAAAAATGTTAGCTGAAATAACGGGTTTTCCGGGAATATCTTTACAACCAAACGCAGGTGCCCAAGGAGAGTATGCAGGCTTAATGGTTATTAGAAAATACCATATAGAGAGAAAAAATAAAAACAGGGATGTTTGTTTAATTCCTAGTTCAGCACACGGAACAAATCCAGCAAGCGCACAAATGGCCGGTATGAAGGTTGTTGTAATTAATTGTGATAATGAGGGCAATGTAGATTTAAATGATTTAACCAGAAAAGCTGAAGAACACTCTGAAAACTTAGCTGCTTTAATGGTGACATATCCCTCAACACATGGTGTTTTCGAAGAGCATATCAAAGAAATTTGTGCTGTTATTCATAAGCATGGAGGGCAGGTTTATATGGATGGAGCTAACTTAAATGCATTAGTAGGACTAGCTAAGCCTGGAAAATTTGGACCTGATGTTTGCCACATGAATTTACACAAAACATTTTGTATACCACATGGTGGAGGAGGTCCGGGTATGGGTCCAATAGGAGTAGCAAAGCATTTAAAACCGTTTTTACCAAACCATAAAGTAATTAAAAAGGGTTCAGGCCCAAGTACTGGAATGGGCGCTGTTTCTGCGGCTCCATGGGGAAGTGCTAGCATTTTACCTATTTCATGGATGTATATCAATATGATGGGAGCCATAGGTTTGAGAAAAGCAACCGAAGTTGCTATATTAAATGCTAATTATGTTTCAAGAAAGTTAGAGGGTTCTTATAAAACTTTATACAAAGGGAAAAATGATCTAGTTGCACATGAGTGCATAATTGATTTTAGACCGATAAAAGCGGAATCCGGGATCTCAGAAGAAGATATTGCAAAAAGGATGATAGACTATGGTTTTCATGCACCAACAATGTCTTGGCCAGTTGCCGGAACACTTATGATTGAACCAACTGAAAGTGAAGGACTAGCTGAGCTTGATAGATTTTGCAGTGCCATGATAAATATAAAGAAAGAAATAACAATGGTTCAAAATAATGTTTTTGATAAAGATGATAATCCTCTTAAAAATGCACCACATACAAACCTTGAATTATCTTCAGACTCGTGGACACACAAATATACTCGTGAGCAAGCGGCATTTCCGTTGAAATATCTAAAAGCTAATAAGTTTTGGTCTCCGGTTGCACGTGTAGATAATGTGCATGGAGATAGAAACTTAGTTTGCTCTTGTCCATCCCTAGAAAGTTATAGAGATGAAGAAGCTGCTTAATGAAAGCAGAGCTTTTATACAACCCTGGAAATACTGTTTGCGATTATCTTAAAATTAAAAACGATCATAAGTTTATCTTAAGATTATTTATAAATCTTGTTTATTACGGTCATGTTATTGGAGCTATAACTTTATTCGTTGTAAGATCAAATATAAATTTGTGACAAAAAAATACTTAAGTTTATTTAATATAACAATTATTACCCTTGGTTGTTCGTATGCTTCAGCCTTAGTTACAAGAAAAAGCAATGATACTTGGTATCAATCTTTAACTAAAGCTAGCTTGTCCCCACCTGATTGGGTGTTTGCTCCCGTTTGGATAACATTATATATTCTAATGAGTATCGCAGTATGGAAAGTTTATGATAAATTAAAGAATACTGAAATAAGAAATGCTAAAAAAATAATTAAACTTTATTATGCGCATTTATTGATAAACGTAACATGGCCAATTATTTTTTTCGAATTTCAACTTATTTTTCTTGGTTTTGTAAATATTGTTATTTTGTTATTATTTATTATTTTTTTAATGAAGTTATATTTTAATATATTAATTAATTCATTCTATTTAATGATACCATATTTTGTTTGGGTATGTTTTGCTGGATATTTAAATTTTGAAATATTTAGACTTAATTAGTTCTATTTACAATAAACTTAGATAACTCTTGTAGTTTTTTTACCAAATTATTATTTGCGAACATATTAAGCGAGTCCGATGATACGTTAGAAAAATAATCTGCTCTTTTTTTACAGTCCTCTAAAATTTTATATTTTTTTAAATTCTCTAAAATAAAATTAAATTCCTCTTCAGTTCTTTCTTTTTTCAAAAAAAGATTAGTAAGTTTATCTTTCTCTTTGCCTATTAATTTTTGAAAAAGTAAAATTATTGGCAAAGTCAGCTTACCCTCTATAAAATCATTTCCTATTTTCTTTCCAAATATTTTTTCTTTTGATGAATAATCTAAAATATCATCGGTAATTTGAAAACAAATTCCTAAATTTCTTCCAAATGACTCTAACGCTTCTTTTTCTTTATTAGATTTATTATTTATACATCCGCCAATTCTCATTGATGCACCAAAAAGAGAGGAGGTTTTTGCGGTAATGACATCAATGTAGTTCTTTTCAACCATATCAACCTGTTTTTCAAATTGCAGTTGCAAAATTTCACCTTGAGCTATTTCAGAAGAGACAGATGAAAGTAATTTAAGGACTTCTTGTGAACCATCATCTACCATCATTTGAAAACATCGGCTTAATAAATAATCGCCTGCTAGTATAGATGTTTTATTTCCCCATATAGAATTAGTTGTCTTAAAACCTCTTCTAGTTTCACTTTTATCAATGACATCGTCGTGCAGAAGGGTTGCATTGTGTATTAATTCAACACAAGCCGCTAAATTAATGTGACGCTTTCCCTTGTAATTAAATATCGCCGAGGAAGAAATTGCCAATAGTGGCCTTATTCTTTTTCCACCTGTTTTCATTAAATGTGAGGACATTTTGCCTATAAGATCTACATGACTTGAAAGTTTAGATGAAATCAAATTATCTACTTCTTTTAATTCTAGTTGAAATAGGTCTTTTATCTCTAAAAAAGGATTTGAATCTATGTCCTTTAGACGAATTACATTTGAAAACATGTTTTTTTTTAACGTATTTATTGGCTATTTGTTATTAATCAAATGACGCACCCTTCAGCAAAAAAATAAACATTACCTTTACGTTTTTGATATAAATTAATAAAAGATTCTAATTATGATTTTTAGTAAAAAACCTGTGGTTGCACACATAAGATTAAAAGGAGTTATAGGTAACGTTGGAAGATTCCAACAAGGGTTGAGTTTGGCTTCAAATGAGGCAATTATAAAAAAAGCTTTCGAAACCAAAAAATTATCAGCCGTGGCTATTTCCATTAACTCTCCAGGCGGATCTCCTGTTCAATCAAAATTAATTTATTCATTAATTAGAAGGTTGGCAGAAGAAAAAAAAGTTAAAGTTTTTACTTTTGCTGAAGACGTAGCAGCATCAGGCGGATATATGCTCGCATGTGCTGGCGATGAAATTTATGCAAATTCAAGTTCGATTGTAGGCTCTATCGGTGTTATATACGCTGCCTTTGGTTTAAATGAACTAATTAAAAAAATTGGAGTTGAGAGAAGAGTTTATACAGCTGGCAAAAGTAAAAGCACTTTGGACCCTTTTAAAGAGGAAAAACCAGAAGACGTTGTAAGGTTAAAAAGAATTCAAGAAGATCTACATAAACAATTTATAGAATTAGTTAAATCAAGCAGAAAAGATAAAATAAAACATATGAAAGACGATGATTTATTTACAGGAGAATTTTGGTCGGGTGAAAAATCAAAGGATCTTGGATTAGTAGACGGAATTGGTGATATGACAGAAACAATTCAAGAAAAATTTGGAAAAAAAGTAAAAATAAAAAATTTTGATAAACCAGAAAGTTGGTTAAAGAGAAGACTATCCTCAAATTTGAGTAACGATATAATAAATATATCATATGAGCTTGAATCTAGATATTTGTGGAATAAATATGGTTTATAATGGTAAAAAAAAAAATTAAATCTGTAAAACAAAAAAAAAGTTCAAAAAATAAATATCTTACGTTTCAAGAAATAATATTTAGTCTTCAAAATTTTTGGTCTAAGCAGGGTTGCGTAATTCTCCAACCTTATGATTTAGAGGTTGGTGCGGGAACATTTCATCCAGCAACAACTTTGAGATCTTTAGGACCTGACCCATGGAAAACTGCTTATGTCCAACCTTCTAGACGGCCAACAGATGGGAGGTATGGAGAAAATCCAAATAGACTTCAACATTATTATCAATTCCAAGTTTTAATTAAACCATCTCCAAAAGACATACAAAAACTTTATCTTAAAAGCTTAACTGCTTTAGGAATAATTTATAAAAATCATGACATTAGGTTTGTAGAAGATGATTGGGAAAGTCCAACACTTGGAGCATCAGGTTTAGGATGGGAAGTTTGGTGTGATGGAATGGAAATTACGCAATTTACATATTTTCAACAAATGGCAGGTTACGAATGCAAACCTGTATCAGTAGAAATAACTTATGGTTTGGAGAGAATATGCATGTTTATACAAGCAAAAGATAGTGTTTATGATCTAGATTGGAATGACCAAGGTACAAAGTATAAAGATATATATTTAAGATCTGAAAAAGAATACTCAGCTTATAATTTTGAACATGCAAATACCGATACATTATTGCAAACATTTATTGGAGTTGAAAATGAATGTAATAATCTTTGTGAAAAAAAACTCTGTTTACCCGCTTACGATCAGTGTTTAAAGGCTAGCCATATTTTTAATCTTTTGGACTCACGGGGTATTATTAGTGTAACAGAAAGAGCTAATTATATTAACAGAATTAGGTCATTAACTAAAAAATGCGGTGAGCTATGGTTAGAACAACCTAAATGAAACATAATTTTTTTTTAGAAATTTATTCTGAGGAGATACCTTATTTACTTCAAAGTAGCGCTAGAAACCAATTAATAAAAATAGCCGAGAATAATTTTAAAGATAACATTATAAGTTTCAAAACTTTAAAATGTTTGTCTACTCCTAAAAGACTAGTTTTATTAGCAGAAGAAATGGTCACAAAGATTATATTACCAAGCAAGGTTATTAAAGGCCCTAGAGTAGGTTGTAATGATGAAGCCTTGGCTGGTTTCATGAAATCTCAATCAATTAATAAAGAAGATCTTATCGAGGAAGATACTGGAAAGGGTAGGTTTTATTTTTATAAATCAAAACAAAAAGAGGTGAATACTATTGAGATACTCCAAAAAATACTAACTGAATTTTTAAGTGAAATTCAATGGAAAAAATCAATGAGATGGGGATCTTATGATTGCTCTTGGGGAAGACCTCTAATTTCTATAGCATGTATGTTAAACAATAATGTTATAAAATTTAATTTTAATCATTTAGTTTCTAGTAATGTTATATATCTAGATGGTCCTTATGAAGAGAAAGAAATTAAAATAAAAAACGCTTCCCATTATATTGACACCTTAAAAAAAAATAAAATCATACTTAATCAAGAAGACAGGAAATTTATTATATCTGAAAATTTAAAGAAAATTTTAAAGAAAAATAATTGTCATGAAGAATTAAATAGTAAGCTTTTAGATGAAGTTGTAAATCTAGTTGAGAAACCATGCGTTCTAAAAGGCAATTTCAAACAGACTTTTTTAGATTTGCCACCGCAATTATTAGATTTAACTATGCAACAACATCAAAAATATTTCCCCATGAAGTTAAAAACGGACAATAAACATATTAACTACTTTTTATTTGTGTCTAATAACAGAGACGCAAATAATTTAATTCTAAAAGGAAATGAGAGAGTTCTTCAAGCCAGGTTATTCGATGCGAAATTTTTCTGGGATAAAAATAAAAAACAAAATCTTGTAAAGCAAATATCAAAACTAAATAATATAATATTCTTTAAAAAGCTTGGGTCAATGTACGATAGAACGCAAAGAATTAGACAATTATCATCTATAATTGCAGATTTGGTTGGTGCAAATAAAGGTGATACAGAAATAGCTGGGTCTATTGCTAAAGCAGATTTAGTATCAGATTTAGTTGCAGAGTTTCCAGAATTACAGGGTGTTATAGGAAGTCATTTTGCAATACAACAGGGTTTTAGTGATGAAATATCAAATGCAATAAAAGAGCATTATTTACCACTCGGCCCCAAAGATAAAGTACCAAGATCTAAAATTAGTATTGCAGTCGCTTTAGCCGATAAAATTGATGTTGTTTTAGGTTTTTTCGGAATAAATGAAAAACCTACAAGCTCTAAAGATCCTTTTGCTCTTAGAAGAAATGCACTTGGTATTATACGAATTTTAATTAAAAATAAATTATCACTGTCTTTAAAAGAAATATTCAATAATTCTAAGAATTTATATAAAATGCAAAATATAAATCTTGAGAACGAAAGTCTTATTGAAAATTTAAACGAATTTTTTACTGAGAGATTTAAAATTATTTTAAAAGATTTAGATTTCAGATTGGATATCATCAACTCAATAGTTGATACCAACGGTTGCGATGATATTTATGGAATTTTTAGTAAAATAAAAACCTTTGATAATTTGTTAAAACAAAATAGTGGCAAGACAGCTGTAAGTGTTTATAAAAGAGCAAAAAATATTATTAATCAAAATTCTCAAGATGAGATATTAGGAAATCCAGACAAAATTTTATTCGAGCACCCATCTGAAGACGAAATTCTAATTAAGATTAATGAAATAAAAGATTATTTTACAACTCCTAGTCGATTAAGGGATTACAATAAGTCAATTGAGTTACTATCTGAAATAAAACCCCTGACGGATACATTTTTTGATCAGGTTAAAGTAAATAGTGAAAATCAACAACTTAAAAAAAATAGATTGGAATTACTATATTTGATGTGTAAAACATTTGATAAATTTACTGACTTTTCTAAACTCGATGGGGCGTGATGAGTATTTGGGTATATGATTTTGATAAAAAAATAAAAAGTGGGAGAGTTCCTTTAAAAAACTTGTTGGGTGGTAAAGGTGCCAATCTATCAGAAATGATAAGGATAGGACTGCCAGTACCACCTGGTTTCACAATTTCAACCGAAGCATGTAACGAATTTTATAAAAGCAATCAAAAATACCCTAAAAGTCTTGAAAAACAGGTAAAGAATTCAATTAAAAATATTGAAAAAAAATTGAAAAAAAATTTTGGTGATAAAAAAAATCCATTGCTAGTTTCAGTAAGATCAGGAGCCAGGGTTTCAATGCCAGGAATGATGGATACAGTGCTAAATCTAGGTTTAAATGATGAAACCGTTCAAGGATTATACAAAAAAACAAACAATGAAAAATTTGCTTATGACAGTTATAGAAGATTTATTCAAATGTATAGCAATGTTGTTCTTGGAGTTGATCATCATAATTTTGAAGATCTTATTGAGAAGTACAAACTTACTAAAGGAGTTGTTTTAGATACAGATTTAGAAGCTTCAGATTGGAAAGAATTAATACTTAATTTCAGAGAAGTTATCAAGGAGCAAACCAAAAAAGAGTTTCCACAAAATGTTTTCGAGCAACTTTGGGGAGCTATAGGCGCAGTATTTTTGTCATGGAAAAATCAAAGAGCAAAAACTTACAGAAAATTAAATAATATTCCTGAAGAATGGGGCACAGCAGTTAATGTACAGTCTATGGTTTTCGGAAATATGGGAAATAACTGTGCTACAGGTGTTGCGTTTACAAGAAACCCTTCTACTGGTGATAAAAATTTTTATGGCGAATATTTAATTAATGCACAAGGGGAAGATGTTGTAGCTGGAATAAGAACGCCGCAAAATATAACTTTAAAAGCGAGAAAAGAGTCAGGTTCTAATGAACCTTCCATGGAAGAAGCAATGCCTAAAGTATATCAGCAACTTGTCAAAATTTATAAAAAGTTGGAAAAACATTATAAAGATATGCAAGATATTGAGTTTACAGTAGAAAATAATAAATTATGGATGTTACAGACTAGATCTGGCAAAAGAACCGCAAAAGCTGCAATAAAGATTGCTGTAGACATGGTTAGCGAAAAATTAATTAAAAAAGAACAAGCTTTACTTAGAATTGATCCAAAAATTTTAGATACACTTTTGCATCCAACTTTAGATCCAAAAGCACAAAAAAATATTATTGCTAAAGGTTTACCAGCTTCGCCAGGGGCTGCTTCTGGAAAAGTAATTTTTACAGCTGACGAAGCAGAGCAACTAAAAACTCAAAGTCAGAAAGTTATTTTAGTCAGACAAGAAACCTCGCCAGAAGATATTCACGGAATGAATGCGGCTGAGGGTATTTTGACTTGCAGGGGTGGAATGACAAGTCATGCTGCAGTTGTTGCTAGGGGCATGGGTAAGCCATGTGTTTCAGGTGTTGGAACTATTCAAATTGATTACGAAAATAAAGAATTTAAAATTAATGATCTAGTTATTAGAGAAAATGATATTATCACGATAGATGGTTCTACAGGCGAAGTAATAAAAGGAGAGGTTCCAACAATAAAGCCAGATATATCAGGTGATTTTTCAACAATAATGTCATGGGCTGACAATTATAGAAATTTAAAAGTTAGAACCAACGCAGAAACACCAATTGATACAAAAGTAGCTAGAGAATTTGGCGCAGAGGGAATAGGTTTGTGCAGAACTGAGCATATGTTTTTTGATGAGGAAAGAATTCTTTACGTCAGGCAAATGATACTCTCTAAAACAAAAGATGACAGAAATAAAGCCTTAGAAAAAATACTACCTTTTCAAAAAAAAGATTTTATTGAAATTTTCAAAATTATGTCTGGGTTACCAGTGACTGTACGTTTATTAGACCCGCCTCTTCATGAATTTTTACCAAAAAGTAAAAAAGAAATATCATTAGTTGCAGATGCTTTAAAAATAACGGAAAAGGAAATCGAAAATAGAATTCAAGATTTACATGAAGAAAATCCAATGCTTGGTCACAGAGGATGTCGACTAGCTATCTCTTTTCCAGAAATTTATGAAATGCAATGCGAAGCCATCTTTGAAGCATTAATTGAGTGCGAAAAATTAAAAGTTAGGTCTATTATCCCTGAAATAATGATACCGCTCGTTTCTACCTCAAAAGAGCTAGAGATACTTAAAAAATTAGTTGATAATAAAGCTTTAGAGATAAATAAAAGATACAATAAAAAAATTAAATATCTCGTGGGTACGATGATAGAATTACCTAGAGCTGCTTTAAATGCCCAAGATATTTCAAAATACGCAGATTTTTTTAGTTTTGGCACTAATGATTTAACACAAACAACTTTAGGCATTAGCAGAGATGACTCTGGCAAATTTTTGGATGATTATGTTGAAAACAACATATTTAAGATTGATCCATTCGTAAGCATTGATGTTTCTGGAGTTGGAAAATTAATTCAATACGCGTGCAATGAAGCAAAAACACAAAAATCGAAAATAAAATTAGGAATTTGTGGAGAACATGGAGGTGACCCGGACTCAATAAGATTTTGCCAAAATATAGGTCTCAATTATGTTTCTTGTTCTCCATATCGTGTTCCTATTGCTAGGTTGGCAGCAGCGCAATCAAGGATAATACAAAATAAAAAGAATTAATGTTTTATTTTGCATATGGATCAAACTTATCGATACAAAATCGTATAAAAAATAAAATTAATATTATTAAAATTAAAAATTACAAACTAAAAGGATATAAAATTTGTTTTAGGGATCCATATGGTGATCCAGATTTAGAGAAATCAAGTAAAAGTTTTGTACCTGGCGTGTTATATAAATTTAATTCTATTGAAGAAATGAAATTGGATAAATACGAAAATTTTCCGCTATATTACAAAAAAACATTTATTAAAAACCCAGATATAATGTTTTATGAAATGAATATTAAAAGCAATTATTCAAAAGCAAACCCATTGATATTAAATTATATTATTTCTGGATACAGAGAAAATAATATACCTTTATCTAGTTTTAATTATTAATGAAAAATCAATATTTTTAATCGTATGGGTTAAAGATCCTAATGAGATTCTATTAACTCTTGTTTTAGCGTATCTTAAAATATTGCTTTCATTAATATTACCTGAAACTTCTGTTTCAATATTACGTGGAATAATTTTCAAACATTTTTTAATTTTATCTATCTTCATGTTATCAAGTAATATTCTATCAATTTTATATTTAATTATATTTTTAACTTGCGATAAGTTATCTACCTCAACTGTTATTTTTTTTTTGTTTTTATTTTTTTTAATTAGCTCGGAAATTTTTTGATTAAATAATTTGTCATAATGATTGTCTTTTATAAAAATTTCATTTTCAAGGTCAAATCTATTATTTGTACCCCCACCTATTTTGACAGCATACTTTTGTAAATGCCTTAAGCCTGGTATTGTTTTTCTAGTACAACAAATTTTTGATTTGTATCTTTTACAAATCATCATCAATTTATTTGTTTTAGTAGATATACCAGATAATGTTCCAAGATAATTTAATAAAACCCTTTCAATTTTTAAAATAGATTTAATTTTTCCTTTTAAAGTAAGAATTTTAGTATTTTTTTTAAATTTTCTACCATCTTGTTTAAAGATTTTAATTTTTATTGATTTGTCAATTCGAGATATAATTTTTTTAATTATTGGAATTCCACAAAGTATCCCATATTCTTTAGAAATTATATTTGCTTCAACAATATAATCACGACTTAATAATAAGTTAGATGTGATATCGTTGCCTGTTGCGTCTTCTAATAAAGATAGGCTAATTAACTTGTTTATATTCTTAAAATAATTATTTTTGATCAATCCTTATCTACCTACTTCAATCATTCTTGAAATTGCCTTCTTTGCTTTTTTTGCAATATCTTGATCTATTTTAATCTCGTTTTTATAGTTTTTTAAACAATCTAATATTTTTGGTAATTTGATTTTTTTCATATGTGGACACAAATTACATGGTTTAATAAAGTTTATATTTGGATTTTCTATTTGTACATTGTCGCTCATCGAACATTCTGTAACCAAAAAGATATTTTTAGCTTTAGTATTTTTGACATGATTAATCATTGAACCTGTTGATCCAGTAAAATCCGATGCTGCTATTACATCGGGAGGACATTCAGGGTGAGATACAACTTCTAAGTCTTTATATCTAGATTTAATTTCTAAAATATCTTTTTTACTAAATTTTTCGTGCACCTCACATTTACCTTTCCATGAAATTATTTTAACGTTTGTATTTAATGATACGTATTTTGCTAAATATTCGTCTGGTAAAAATATTACTTCATCTACACCCAATGACTCAACCACTTTGACAGCATTTGCGGATGTGCAACAAATGTCTGTTTCAGATTTAACATCAGCAGATGTATTTACATATGTTACAACAGGAACATCAGGATATTTTTTTTTTAACTTTCTTATGTCTTCTGCAGTAATAGACTCGGCTAATGAACAACCAGCCTGCATATCAGGTAAATAAACTTTTTTTTCTGGAGACATAATTTTAGCTGTTTCTGCCATAAAGTGAACTCCGCACATTAGGATATTTTTCTCTTTTACTTTAGATCCTTTGATTGCAAGACCTAAAGAATCGCCTACTACGTCAGCTATTCCATAAAAAATGTCTGGTGTTTGATAATTGTGCGCAAGAATTACAAAATTATTTTCTTTTTTAATTTTATTAATTTCAAATATATAAGGAGCCAAAAGTGGCCATTCCAAATCAGGTATTGATTTCTTTAATTTGTTATAAATTTTAGCTGTACCAGCTTTAACAATATCATTAAATACAAGTTCCATAATAGAATATTATCAGATTATATTATAATTTAATTATATTATTGTCACATTATTAAATATATAAACTGGTTTTTGAGCGGTTATGCTGGAATTGGTAGACAGGCACGGTTGAGGGCCGTGTGGGTTTCCCGTGAGAGTTCGAGTCTCTCTAACCGCACCATAAAACTAATAACCATTAATTACTAATGTATCTTTAGAGCCGCCTCCTTTTGAGCTATTAACAATTGTACTTCCTTTTCGTAATGCAACTCTTGTTAACCCACCTGCAGTAACGTACATATTTTTGCCAGTTAAAACAAATGGTCTTAAATCAACATGTCTTGGATCAATTCCATCTTTTGCGATAGTAGGGACTGTAGATAAAATTTCTAAAGGTTGAGCAATGTAATTATCTGGTTTACTTTTTATCTTTCTAATAAATTCATTTATCTCTTTTATTGGAGCCTTAGGACCAATCATTATACCACTTCCGCCTGATCCATCAGTTGGCTTTACTACTAGCTTTTTCATATTTGCTATAACATAGTCTCGTTGTTTTTTATCACTGCACAGAAATGTTTCGACTTGTCTTAAAATTGGCTGTTCTTTTAAGTAATATGAAATAATTTTTTCTACATATGCATAGACTGCTTTATCATCAGCTATACCAGTGCCTGGAGCATTTAAAATACTAACATTGCCTTTAATCCAACACTTAAATAATCCTGGAACACCAAGTACAGACTTCTTATAAAAGACTTTTGGATCTAAAAAATTATCATCAATTCTTCGATAAATACAGTCTACCTTTAGCGGACCTTTTACAGTTTTCATAAATACGTTATCATTTTTCACGAAGAGATCTTTGCCTTCTACTAATGCAATTCCCATTTGTTCAGCTAGAAACGAGTGTTCAAAATACGCTGAATTATAAATACCAGGAGTTAATACAACCATGTGAGGATCTTTTGTTTTCTTCGAAATACATTCTCTCATACAATTATATAATTTGTTTGTGTACTGGTGTATTGGGGAAACTCTATATCGCGTGAATAATTCAGGAAACACATCATGCATTACCATTCTATTTTCTAACATATATGATACTCCAGACGGCACTCTAAGATTATCCTCTAAAACAAGATATTCTCCAAAAATATTTCTAATTAAATCAATTCCCGATATATTTGACCAGGCTTTAAATTTTGGTGAGAAATTTTTACATTCCTTTAAATAATACTTAGATTTTAGGACAAGGTCTTTAGGTATGATCCCATCTTTAAAAATTTTACCTTCGTTATAAACATCGTCAATAAAAAGATTTAATGCTTTTGCTCTTTGAATCAGTCCTTTAGATATTTTTATCCATTGTGATCTTGGAATTATTCTTGGTATTATATCTAATGGCCATTTCTTATCTTCTGCAACATTATTAGCAGCATAAACTCGAAAATTTATACCTCTAGCACTTATTGTACTTTGACAGTTTTTTTCAATTTCTTGTAGCTTTTTGTTTCCATATTTTTCTAAAATACTTGAAATTATTTTAGCGTGCTTTCTTAACTTGTTTTCATCAGTAAAATATCCATCATACGATAGCTTCGCATTATAATTTTTCCAAATTGAACTCATTAACTTATTATTTTAACATCACATAATTAAACAATTGTTGAGTCTTTATACCTGCTATGCTAATATATATTTGGACCTTAAAATAATATAAATTAGTTATCTCTCATGACATATTGTATAGGTATTAAATCAAAAGATGGCCTAGTATTTGCATCTGATTCAAGAACTAATGCTGGTTTAGACAACGTAAATATTTACTCAAAAATGCTCACATATGATGTTGGAGACAGAACAATTATAATTGTAACTTCGGGGAATCTTGGCACATCTCAAGCTGTATTTAAATCTATTCAAAAGGACTTAAAAGATAACAAAAATAAGTTGAATTTAAATACATGTAAAGATTTTGATCAAATAGCATCTTACATTGGCTCTCTAAATGTCAAGCATTCGTCTCCGCAAGGAATAAACACAGATAATGTTTTATTGGGAGCAACATTTATTGTTGGAGGTCAAATTAAAGGACAGCCCATGGAATTATTATTAATCTATCCCCAGGGTAATTTTATAAAACCTGCAGATAGCAAACCATTTTTAATAATTGGTGAAATAAAATATGGTAAACCAATTTTAGATAGAGTAATAACGCCGAATACAAAAATCGGCGATGCATCTAGATGCGCATTAATATCAATGGACTCAACATTACGTAGTGATTTAACTGTTGGACCTCCAATTGATTTTGCAGTTTATAAAAAAGATGAGAATAAAATTGCTTCTATCAAATGTTTGAATATTACCGATCCTGAGTATACGGAGGTATGCGAAAAATGGTCAGAAACTATTCATAAGGTTTTTGATACGTTTCCAAGATTTGACTGGGAATAACTACTAAATGTTCAACCAGTTTTGTCTTAATAATTTTAATTTTTTATCACTTGAAGTAATTAATACATTGTCTGCATAATTTTTGAATTTTTCCATTTTAAAAATACCAAATGCCGGTGTTTCAGAAACAACTTTACCTACAACTTGTTTTTCATAAAATATATTTTCATCTACAGTTAACGTATCTTCTGTTTCTATCTTAAATATTCGTCTAGAAATTTTGTCTTTTAAATTCATTCTAGCAGTATTTTCCTGACCAATATAACAACCTTTATCGAAGCTTATTCCATTAAGCTCTTTTAAATTGCATTCCAAAGAAAAATATTTTTCTTTTAAATTTTTTAAACATTCATCAACCATTCCAAAATTATTTAATAATTCGTAATAATATTCCTGTTTGTTAAATTTAAAATTTTTATTACTACATAGATTTTTTATATGATCATTCGAGCATATTAAATAATTACCTAATTGTTTTATTCGAGGATCTTTGAAAATTATTTGTTTATCTAAATTAATTTTATTTGTATTTTTAAAGAAAATGCAATTTAAATCACTTTCTTGCTTAACAAATACTTCCATTTTTAGTTTGTATAAATTAATTTTAGTAATTAAGTCGTTTTTTAAAGAGTCGTCTACAAGTAAATGAATTTTATTATCAATTTTGAACAAAATAAAATGATTTGATAATTTGCCTTGTGGGTTTAATAAAGCTGCGTATATTGCTTTTTCACTTTTTAATTGCGCGATGTCATTTGTGATTACATTTTGTAAAAACTTCTCTGTATCTTTACCAGATAAAGAAATAATTGTTTTACTTTCTAACTTTGTAATGTAATTATCAATCATAAACTATGAACACTAAAAACTCAGTTTTGCTCAAAAACGCAGAGTGTTTTATTCAAAATAAATTTAATAAACTAGATATTTATATCAAAGATAACTTAATTCACAAAATTGATACTAATATCTATATTAAGGCCGAAAATACTTATGATTGCACGGGATTAACAATATTTCCTGGATTTATAGATACCCAAGTACATTTTAGAGAACCTGGCAATCCTGAAAAAGAAACCTTGGAAAGCGGAAGTAAATCAGCAGTCTTAGGTGGCATAACTTCTGTATTCGAGATGCCAAATACATTTCCCCCAACGGATACTAAAGAAAATTTTCAAGATAAACTTAATAGAGCCAAGGATAGAATGTTCTGTAATTATGCATTCTACTTTGGAGCAACAGAAAAAAATTCAGAAAATTTAGAGTTTGTAAACAATCTAGAAGCGTGTTGCGGTATCAAAATGTTTGTAGGCTCCTCGACTGGGAATCTTCTAATAAAAAATGATAAGTATATTGAGCAAGTTATTAAAAATTCGCCTAAGGTAGTAGCAATACATTCAGAAGACGAGAATATGTTGGTCGATAGAAAGAATTTTATAAAAAAAGGGGATGTTCACTCACATTATAAATGGAGAAATATTGACTGCGCTCTAAATTCGTCAAAAAAATTAATATCGTATGCAAAAAAACATAAAAAAAAAATTCATATACTTCACATTTCAACTAAAGAAGAGATAGAGTATGCGAGAAATAATAAAGAATATTTTACGTTAGAAGCTACGCCTCAACACTTAACATTATACGCGCCAGAATGTTACGAAAAATTAGATACTTTTGCACAAATGAATCCACCTATTAGGACAAAAGATCATCTTGATGGAATCTGGAAGGGCGTACATGACAATATAATTGATATTGTTGGATCAGACCATGCGCCACATACAATAGAGCAGAAAAAAAATGAATATCCTAAAAGCCCATCAGGTATGCCAGGCGTACAAACTATCGGATTAATAATGACTGATTACGCCTTGCAAAAAAAAATATCATTTCAACGACTTGTTGAACTATTGTGTAAAAATCCTTGCAAAATTTTTGGTATCAAAAATAGAGGTGAAATTGTGGAAGGTAATATTGCCGACCTAACAATCTACAAAATGAATCAGCCATATGTAATTAAAAATAGTTGGATTGCGAGTAATTCTGGTTGGACAGCATTTGATGGTATGAAAGTTAACATATCTCCATTTGGCACTGTTATAAACGGGAGCTTGGCGGTTTGGGATAATATGATTAACAATAAAGAAAGGTTCGGAAAACCTTTAATTTTTAGTTAGACTTAATTAAATCTTTAGGTCTGTTTGTTTTTTTAAATTTATCTTTATCAATTTTATTATTAAAATATTCTTGAAAGTCAAACGGATTAAACTTTATTTCACTATTGGGATTGTTCTCAAATAAGTGACTTGCGTTTGCAAAATTAGTTATATTTTTTAAAAAAGTATAAGTATCATTCGTTTTATTTCTCTTATGATTAATTATGAGTTTTTTTAATAGCTCTTCAGGTATGATTTTTGATCCACGAGTTTCTCGATCTAAGATTATTTGAGTGAGTACTAAAGAGGTAATATCCTCGTTATTATTAGCATTAATTATTTTAAATTCTTCATCATTTAGAATTAAATTTACGATGTCCTCTTGCGTGATGTAAGTACTTGATTCTGTATTATATAATCTTCTATTCGCGTACTTTTTTATTTTTATCATAAGCAGAAATTTCTATATTGAATATTTTTGCGTTGCAATATATAAAATTCCGATGTCAAATACATCAGTTTATATAGTCGCAGCTCAACGCACTCAAATCGGAAAGAAGAACGGTGGCTTAAAAAGATTTTTGGCTCATGATCTTGGGTCTCACGTAATCAAATCACTTATTAAAAAAATTGATCTAGAGCCCAATTATATTGATGAGGTTATTATGGGACAAGTTCTTACCGGAAATCAAGGTCAAAATCCAGCTCGACAAGCTGCGATTAATGCAGGAGTGCCAGTTGATAAAACCGCTTACATAATAAATCAAGTTTGTGGATCAGGGTTAAGATCTGTTGCAAGTGCATACCAGTCAATTTTACTCGGAGAAGCAAATATTGTGTTAGCCGGAGGACAAGAAAGTATGAGTAATACAGAAGACGAGGTTTTATTGAAAGACGGATTAGTAGATGCATTTGGATCTTATCACATGGGCATGACAGCAGAAAACGTTGCAGAAAAATGGCAAATTACAAGATCAATGCAAGACGAATTCTCAATTAACTCTCAGTCAAAAGCATTAAGGGCAATGAAAGAGAATAAATTTAAAGAAGAAATAGCTGGAGGTCTCATAGAACATGATGATGATGAACATCCAAGGGCGGGATTAACATTAGAAAAATTAAATCAAATGAGCCCTGTATTTAAAAAGGATGGAACTGTTACCGTAGCAAACTCCTCAGGCATCAATGATGGTGCTGCAGGCGTAGTGGTTATGAGTGAGCAAGAAACAAAAAAAAGAAGCCTAAAACCTCTCGCTAAAATAATTTCTTGGGCAACATCAGGGGTAGAGCCTGCTGTAATGGGAACAGGTCCAATTCCCGCATCTAAAAAAGCTTTAAGCAAAGCTGGTTGGACAATTAATGATGTTGATTTAGTAGAAGCTAATGAGGCTTTTGCAGCCCAGAGTCTTGCGGTGATGAAGGAGTTAAATATTCCAAAGGAAAAGCTAAATGTTAATGGCGGAGCAATCGCCCTTGGCCATCCAATTGGAGCAACAGGAACAAGAATATTGGTTACACTTATACATGAAATGAAAAAAAGAAAGTCTAAAAAAGGTTTAGCAACATTATGTATTGGCGGTGGTATGGGTATTTCAATGTGTATAGAAAATGTCATATAAAAATATTAAGACTCAATCAAAAAATAGTATCGGAACAGTCACAATTTCTAGAGAAAAAGAGAAAAATTCATTAGATATTGAAACTTCAAGAGAAATTTATGAATCTCTAGTTGAATTTGATAATAATAAGTCAATTAATTGTATCGTTATCGAAGGTAATGCTAATATATTTTCTCCAGGCGCTGATATAAAAGAGTTAAATAAGTTAAATTCAAGCTCAGCAAAATCTCAGGAATTATTTAAATATTTTGATAAGATTGAGGAAATAAAACTTCCAATCATAGCATCAATTGAAGGCTATGCTTTAGGAGGAGGAATGGAACTAGCTCTTATTTGCGATTTAATTATAGCCTCTAATAAAGCCAAGTTTGGCCAACCAGAGATTAATTTAGGATTAATACCTGGGATAGGGGGAACACAACGACTAAAAAGATATATTGGAAAGTATCATGCAAATTTTATTTGTATGTCTGGAGAAATGATAACAGCGCAACAGGCTTATGAATTTGGATTTGTCAGTAAAGTTATAGGCTCTGAAAAATATACAGAAGAAAGTGACAGGATATTTAAAAACATAGCATCAAAGCCAAGATCAAGTCTAATTGAGATAAAAAGACTTGTTAAACTAGATGAACAGCTAGATAAAAATCTTAAAGAAGAGCGTAATACTTTTTATAACTTATTAGATGGCAAAAATAAGCAAGAGGGTATTAGAGCTTTTCTGCAAAAAAAAAGACCCAATTGGTCAAACTAAAAGTTTATAAACCCGAACTCTATTAAGGGCCAAATAAAAGCTTTTAATGTTGCTATTATTTCACCAAATAGTAGCCAAGAAAGAAATCCGTTTTCTTGAGCATAAAGGTAATTATAGTAAAGCCCAAAAATTCCTACACTAATAAAATACGCTATAGCTATAAATTGCATTTATAAAATCTGAGCTTCTTTTAATGACAATTTTATTTCGTCTAATATAGCTGGATCGTCAATAGTTGCTGGCATTTTATATTCCTCTTTATCTGCTATTTTTCTCATAGTTCCTCTCAATACTTTTCCTGATCTAGTTTTTGGCAATCTCTGAATAACAATTGCTGTTTTAAAAGCAGCAACAGGACCAATTTTATCTCTAATCATTTTTACGCATTCTTTACTAATCTCATCGTGTGGACGATTTACTCCTGATTTTAAAACAATCAGACCAATAGGGATTTGTCCCTTAAGACTATCTGATATTCCAATTACTGCACACTCAGCAACATCTTTATGTTCTGACAAAACTTCCTCCATAGACCCAGTAGATAACCTGTGACCGGCTGTATTAATTATGTCATCAGTTCGTGACATAATCCAAACGTAACCATCTTCATCCATATGACCCGCATCGTATGTTTGATAAAAACCTGGATAGTTGCTCATATAATTATCTTTGTATCTTTTATCTGCATTCCACAAAGTTGGAAATGTACTTGGTGGTAAAGGTAATTTGACGCAAATATCTCCCATCTCGCCACGTTTCGCTTCACTTCCATCTGGTTTTAATACTTTTACGTCATAACCTGGAGCAGGTTTTCCTGCAGAACCATACTTAGTTGGAAACAATCCCATACCTTTGTAATTTCCCGCAATAGTCCAACTTGTTTCTGTTTGCCACCAGTGATCAATTACAGGTTTTTTTAAAAGTCCTTCAGCCCAATGAATTGTATCTGGATCTGCACGCTCACCCGCTAGATAAAGAGCTTCAAATTTTGATAAATCATATTTTTTAAAAAATTCTCCATTTGGATCCTCTTTTTTTATTGCCCTAAAAGCAGTTGGTGCAGTAAATAATGTTTTTACTTTGTATTCTGATATTACTCTCCAAAATGCACCTGCATCTGGAGTTCCAACTGGCTTGCCTTCGAAAATAACTGTAGTACATCCATGAAACAAAGGTCCGTAAACTATGTATGAGTGCCCGACAATCCATCCTATGTCGCTTGCAGACCACCAAATATCTGTTGGATCTATGTCGTAAATATTTTTCATTGTCCACTTTAAGCCTACAATGTGACCGCCAATGTCTCTTAAAATTCCTTTTGGTACTCCCGTTGTTCCAGAAGTGTATAAAATATATGCTGGATCGTTTGCATCACATTCAACACAATCCAATGCATTTGCACCACTTATAAAGTCTTGCCAGTCAACATCATTACCATCTAGCTTTGCCTTATGTTTATCTCTTTGAAAGATTATAGTTTTTTCTATTTTATGTTTTGCTATTTTTTTTGCACCGTCAAGAAGCGGTTTATATTCCACAATTCTACCAGGTTCTAATCCACATGATGCGGATAAAATTAATCTTGCTTTTGAATCATCAATACGACTTGCAAGTTCGTTTGAAGCAAATCCTCCAAATACTACGGAGTGAACCGCTCCAATTCGCCCGCACGCTAGCATAGCCATAATCGCCTCTGGTATCATTGGCATATAAATAATGACACGATCCCCTTTATTTATTCCATATCTTTGTAAAGCGCCTGCTAATTCCGCAGTTTTATCTCTAAGTTCTTTGTAAGAAAACTTTTTTTTAACATTAATCATTGCACTATCATAGATTAATGCTGTTCTGTCTCCATTACCTTCATCGACGTGTCTGTCTAGCGCATTATAGCAAGTATTTATTTTTCCACCCCGAAACCATTTATAAAATGGTGGGCCATCAGTATGGACAACTTTATCGAATTTCTTAATCCATTTAACATCCTCTGCTGCATTACCCCAAAATGTGTTTGGATCTTTTAATGAACTTCTAAATATCTCGTCGTATTTACTCAAATGAATCCCCTGAAATTAAAATAACTAAATATATTATTAATTTTAACCGAATTAGTGGATAAAATGCAATTTTTTAAAAAAAATCAATAAAATCAATAGTTTATATATATGCGACAGGTGTTCCTTAAAGCTCAAAACTCTAGTAAAAAGGCGGCTAAGGATTGCGAATTCAAAGAAATTTGTATTCGCATTTTTTGTTTAAACAAAAAGGGAGAAAAAAATATGAAAACAACCTTTTTAGCTACAAATGATTTTACAGGAATTAGTTTCTGGGTCATTTCAATGGCTATGTTAGCTGCTACAGTATTTTTCTTTGTAGAAAGAAATTCTGTAAAAGCTTCTTGGAGAACTTCGGTTACTCTTATGGGTTTAGTTTGTGGTATCGCATTTGTTCATTACATGTACATGAGAAATGTCTGGGTAACTACAGGCGCAACTCCAACAGTTTATAGATATGTAGACTGGTTATTAACTGTTCCATTACAGATGTTAGAATTTTACTTTATTCTTTCAGCTGTACGTAAAGTTCCAACTGGAATTTTCTGGAGATTATTAATCGGTACAGTAGTTATGCTTGCAGCTGGTTACTTAGGTGAAGCTGGCATGATTAACCCAACAGCTGGTTTCGTAGTAGGAATGGCTGGATGGATATACATTCTGTATGAAATCTTTGCAGGTGAAGCAGGTACAATTGCAAGCAAGATGAGAGGTCCAGGTGCAGAAGCATTTAATTTCTGTAAGTGGGTCGTAACTATCGGCTGGGCAATTTATCCTTTAGGTTACCTATTCGGTTACTTAATGGGCAATGTAGATGAAATTACTCTAAATATCATTTACAACCTAGCTGACTTCCTAAACAAAATCGGTTTTGGTTTAGTTATTTACGCTGCTGCTAAAGCAATGACGCCAGCGTCTCAAAGATAATTAAAACTTAATTAAAAAATTAAAGGCCCGTCTTTTGGCGGGCCTTTTTTTTACCCCAAGCGAAAAATGAATTTAAATAAATAAAATTGTTCTTATATTTTATTTTATTTTTATAATCATCTTTCAAAAATTTAGCCCCATCAAGATCTAAAACTTTACTATATCTGGCATATCTTAATATAGGTACGATTGATAAGGATGAACTAACCATACACCCAAGCATAATATTTAATTTATACTTTTTACAAAGACGAATAGCAGAAAATATATTTTTGTCACATCCAAACTTATCTACTTTAAGATTTACCCATTTATAAACGTTATAATCAAGTTTTTTATTATGGTAAAAGTCTTCATCAGCACAAAATGGTATTTTAGTTTTTACTTTTTTTAATTTTTTCTGTTCACCTGCTTTTAAAGGTTGCTCAATGAATAAAATATTATAGTTTTCTAATTTTTTTATATTTTTTTTTAAAAACCGAAAAGACCAGCCCTCATTTGCGTCTATTATAATTTTTGCTTTGCTATTAAACAATTTTATTAAATTAAGAATTTTTAAAACATTTTTTTCATTCAATTTAATTTTGATTAGTTTAAGCTTTCTAATTATATTTTTC